>JAIEPJ010000230.1 GCA_019749835.1 Phreatobacter sp.
GGTGCGACGGGTCGGCTCATGGCAGACGATGAAGGCATCGGGCTGGGCGCCGTGCAGCAGGCCGAGCGTCACACCGGCGAAGGACGGGTGGAACAGCGAACCCTGGCCCTCCACCACATCCCAGTGCAGCGGATCGGCGGCCGGGGTGAGCCACTCCGCGGCACCGGCGATGAAGTCGGCCACCACCGCGTCCACGGCGACGCCGCGGCCGGAGATGAAGATGCCGGTCTGGCCCGTGGCGCGGAAATCGGCGTCAAAGCCGCGATCCCGCATGCCCTTCTCCATGGCCAGTGCCGTGTATTTCTTGCCGACGGAACAGTCGGTGCCCACCGTCAGCAGCCGCTTGCCCGAGCGCAGGCCGCCCTTGCCGGTGGCGAAGGTCTGCTTGGGGTGGCGCACGTCGTGCAGCTGCCGGCCGTGCTTCTTGGCGGCGGCGGCGATTTTCGGAATGTCCGAGAGCTTCGCATGCAGGCCGGTGGCGATGTCCATCCCCGCCTCGATCGCCTCGACGATGCTGGCGACCCAGTGGTCCGGGAGGACGCCGCCGGCATTCACCACGCCGACCACCAGGGTCTTGGCGCCGGCCTTGGCGCCCTGGGTGATCGACATGTCCTTCAGGCCCGTATCAGCCTTGCAGCCGTCCAGGCGCACCTGGCCGACACACCAGTCGCGACGCCAGTCGACGATGCCCTGCGCGGTCTTGGCGGCGAGCTGGTCGTGGACGTCCCCGAGGAAGAGGAGATAGGGCTTGGCGAGTTCCATGAGGCAGCCTGCAGCGGAGAATGAGAGGGACGGCGACCTCGACGGCGCCGGATGGCTCCTTTATGGAGAGGCCGAGAGCGCGTGCCAAGCGGGACCGGCGCATGCGACTTATCGAAAATCGCGGCTGTGAGCGGGAAGAGCCTTGTGCCTGAAGCCCAACTGGCGAGCAAAGTGGACGGCAGCCGCCTGACGGTTGCCCTTGGCGGCGCCTGGACCGCCGAAACCGCGGGCGCCATGGAGCCCAGGGTCGCCAGCCTCATCGCCGAAGGCGGTTCGCCGCAGAGCGTGCTGCTCGACTTCACCGCCGTCCAGCGCCTCGACACCCTTGGCGGCACGCTGGTGCGCGGCATCGAGATGGCCTTCGGCGCGCGCGGGATCCCGGTGCAGCGGGAAGGGCTGTCGCAGGCCGCTGCCGCCATCTATGCCGAGATCGCCGACGGCCTTGCCGAGCCGGCGCCGACACCGGCGAAGCCCAAGCCCGTCATCGTCCAGGGGCTCGACAAGGTCGGTGAGCAGATGGTCGAGGCCGGCCGCGACCTTGTGGCGCTGGTCTCCTTCTTCGGCGAGGTCGTCGCCGCCGTCGGATCGATCTTCACCGGTGTCGGCCGTTTCCGCCTCGCCGCCGTGGTCAACCAGCTCGACCGGGTGGCGTTCCGGGCCGTGCCCATCATGGCGCTCATCACCTTCCTGATCGGCGGCATCATCGCCCAGCAGGGCATCTTCTTCTTCCGCGATTTCGGCGCCGACACCTATGTCGTCGACCTCGTCTCGATCCTCACCCTGCGCGAGATCGGCGTGCTGATCGTCTCGATCATGGTCGCCGGGCGCACCGGCTCGGCCTTCACCGCCGAAATCGGCTCGATGAAGATGCGCGAGGAAATCGACGCGCTGAGGGTCATGGGCCTCAATCCCGTCGAGGTGCTCGTCCTGCCGCGCCTCATGGCCCTGGTGATCGGCCTGCCGATCCTGACCTTCATCGGCAACATCTCGGCCATCACGGGCGGCGCCGTGGTGGCGCAGTTCTACGGCCAGATCCCGATCGACATCTTCTTCACGCG
Organism: Phreatobacter sp.; assembly: GCA_019749835.1. GTDB lineage: Bacteria > Pseudomonadota > Alphaproteobacteria > Rhizobiales > Phreatobacteraceae > Phreatobacter. Next base: position 1,821 of record JAIEPJ010000230.1, read on the forward strand.
CATGCAGGAAGAGGTGTCCCAGCGCCACGTCTGGGTGGGTCTCATCAAGGCGCCGTTCATGGCGCTGATCATCGGTCTGGTTGCCTGTATCGAGGGCATGCGGGTCAAGGGCTCGGCGGAGAGCCTCGGTCAGCAGACCACCGCCTCCGTGGTGAAGGCGATCTTCCTGGTCATCGTCCTGGACGGTCTCTTCGCCATCTTCTTCGCCAGTCTCGGCTACTGATGACAGGGTGCTGACGTGGCAGATTACGCGAGCGGCGACATCATCATCTCGGTCCGCGACGTCGCCATAGGCTTCGGCGAGCGCCTGATCATCGACGGCCTCGATCTGGACGTCCATGCCGGCGAGGTGCTGGGGGTCGTCGGCGGCTCGGGCACCGGCAAGTCAGTCCTGACCCGCTGCATCATCGGCCTCGTGCCGAAGCGCCGCGGCAAGATCACCGTCTTCGACCAGGACCTCGACACGCTCTCCCGCGCCGAGCACAAGGCGATCGAGCGACGCTGGGGCGTCCTGTTCCAGCACGGCGCGCTGTTCTCATCGCTGACGGTGAAGCAGAACATCCAGGTGCCGCTGCGCGAATATCTCAAGCTGTCCGAGCCGCTGATGGACGAGATCGCGCGGCTCAAGATCGCCATGGTCGGCCTCAGGCCCGATGCCGCCGACAAATTTCCCTCCGAACTCTCCGGCGGCATGATCAAGCGTGCCGCGCTGGCCCGGGCCCTCGCCCTCGATCCGGAGATCGTCTTTCTCGACGAGCCGACCTCCGGCCTCGACCCGATCGGCGCCGAGGAATTCGACACGCTCATCAGGACGTTACGCGACACTCTGGGCCTGACGGTGTATATGGTCACCCACGATCTCGATAGTCTGGCGCGAATCTGCGATCGCATTGCGGCACTCGCTGACGGCAAGGTCATCGCCACGGGGACGATGGAGGACATGCTCCGCCATCCACACCCCTGGCTGAGGAAGTATTTCGGCGGCGAACGCGCCCGTGCCGCCCGGGTCAAGGCGTGAAGGATGTGAGCCCAGGCGCATGGAGACAAAGGCCAACACGACGCTGATCGGCCTGTTCACGCTGGGCATGCTGGCGGCATTCGGCCTGTTCCTGTGGTGGTTCCTGCGTGTCGGCGACAGCAGCAACCGCGAGGATTTCCGCATCGTCTTCACCGGGCCCGTCGGTGGTCTGCGCACCGGTTCGGCGGTCTTCTTCAACGGCATCCGCAGGGGCGAGGTCCGGCGCATCGACATCGACCGTGACGACCCCCGCAAGGTCGTCGCCGTGGTCGCCCTCCAGCCGGGGACGCCGGTCTCCTCGGCCACCCGCGCCACTCTCAACGTCCAGCTCCTGTCGGGGATCGCCTCGGTCGGTCTGGCCAACGGGCCCGAAGCGCCCCGGCCGCTGACCCGTGCCGCGGGCGCACCGCCCCCGCAGATCGGCCCCGACGTGCCGGGCGGCTCCGACATCATGTCTGGCGCCCAGCAGACGATGAACACGCTGAACGGGCTGGTGAACCGTCTCGACAGCGTCATCGCCGGCGGCCAGGGTTCGTTCCAGCGCAGCCTCGAGAACGTCGAGAGGTTCACCGCGGCGCTCGGCGACAATACCGACAATGTCCGCAACTTCCTCAGCCAGACCGGCGAGGCGGCCCGGCAGATCGCAGCCCTCGCCCAGCGGCTCGACCGGGTCACGACGCAGATCGAAGGCATGATGGAGGGCGCGCAGCCTGGCCGGATCACCTCGATCCTGCGCAATGTCGACGAGCTGACCGCCGGCCTGAACGCCCAGAGCGCGAGTTTCGCCGATCTGCTGCGCGATGCCCGCCAGGCCGCCAGCTCGCTGACCCAGACACTCGGCACGGTCAACGAGGTCGCCACGACCTTCGACGTGCGCGCCCTCAACCGCACCCTCGCCGGTGCCGATCGGGTCATTCAGTCCCTCGATAGCGAGCGCATCGGCAGGGCCATGGCCAATATCGACCGCTTCACCCAGGCGCTCGGTGACAATTCCGCCAATGTCGACCTGCTGCTGAAGAATGCCGGCGAGGTCTCCGGCAAGCTCAATGCCATGGCCGACCGGATCGACGGGCTGCTGAAGAGCTTCTCGGGTGATGGAACCAACAATATGTTCGCCGAGTTCACTGCGACGGCGCGTTCGGTGCGCACGCTCGCCGAACGGCTGGATTCCCGCACGGCGCAACTGACGACGTCGATCTCCGGCTTCACGGATCGCACGATCCGCGATATTCAATCGCTGTCGACCGATGGTCGGCGGACGCTGACGGAACTCGAACGGACCCTGCGCTCGCTGGAGCGCAACCCGCAGCGGTTCATCTTCGGCGGGTCGGGCGTGCCCGAATACAATCGCCGCTAGGGCGAAACTAAAGGTTCGGGCGTGCAGCACAACGACGACGTGACGGCATCGAAGCGGGCAGGGCGGTCGACGGGGCTTGCGGCCGCGATAGTGCTCGCGCTCGCCCTCGGCGGCTGTGCATCGTCTTCCAGCGTTCCCCGCAGCTTCGACATATCCGCCCCGTCCACCTTCCCGACCCGGGCCGGAGCCGTCCGCGGCCAGTTGCTCGTCGTCGAGCCCAAGGCCATTGCCAGCCTCGACACCGAGCGCATCGCGGTACGCGGTCCCGGCGGCGCCTATTCCTATCTGACCGACGGCGCCTGGGCCGATCGTCTGCCCAAGCTGCTGCAGGCCCGGCTCATCCAGTCCTTCGAGAATGCCAACCGGCTGCGCTCCGTCGGCCGTCCCGGCGACCGGCTGGCATCCGACTGGCAATTGCTGGCGGAAGTCCGCGCCTTCGAGGTCGTCGTCACCGGCGCGGCCGAGGTGGTGGTCGAGATGTCGGTGAAGCTCGTCAACGACCGCTCGGGGCGAATCCTTTCCGGCCGGGTCTTCGCGGCCCGTGCGCCCGCCGCCGGCACCGATGCGATCAACGTCTCCGCCGCCTTCAACGGAGCGGTGCAGAACCTGATGCGCGAGATCGTGCTCTGGTCGACCGGCCAGGTCTGACTGCCGCGTGACCGGCCGTGGCTCGTGCCGCGGCATCCACTTTCCACCGACGAAAAAGGGCGCCGCGCGGCGCCCTTTTTGATGGGTTTCTGCGCGGGCGCCTCAGTCGAACCGGCCGCTGGCGTGGGCGAGGAGCGTGAAGACCTTGCCGGTTTCCGAGGTCAGGTAGGACTTGGCGAGCGACCCGTCGCGGTCGTTGCGGTCGACGTCGGCGAGAAGCCGCTGGAACTCGTCGACATAGCGGTCCACCGTCTCGCGGAAATCCGCGTCGCGGCGATAGCGGCGGCGCAGCTCGTCGAAGGTCTGCTGGCCCTGGGTCGTGTAGAGGCGGCGCGCGCCGCCCTTCCTCTCGCCCCGGCGCCAGCGGTCCCACAGGTCGGCGACGGCCTCGTGATCCACCATCCGCGCGATGTCGGATGACAGCGCGTCGAGATTGTCGAGCGCGGCCGGGGCGGGGGTGCGGCGCTGCGCCGGGCGCATCGGCTGTCCGGCCTGGTCCTCGGTCGAGGCACGAGCGAGGAGGTCCGACAGCCAGCCGCCGGTGCGGTCCGCGGCCTTGGGCACCTCGGCACGGGGCGGCGCTTCGGCGCGGGCCGGTGCCTCGCGGCGCGGCTCCTGCGTCCGCGGCTCGGCGCTGCG
>JAIEPJ010000010.1 GCA_019749835.1 Phreatobacter sp.
CGGATGGCCGCCTCGGTCTTGGGGCCCGAACGGCCATCGATCGTGCCGTCATAGAGGCGGCGGCGCTGCAATTCGCGCTGCACGTCGGCAATGATGTCACTGCGGGTGCGCGGCGTCGCGGCAGCGACCGAACCAGGGGCCGGCGCGGCCACCTCGTTCTGCCGCGGCGTGATGCTCGCGGTCTGCTGCACGTCCGGCGTCCGGGCCGCGGCGGGCGGCGGTGCAGGCTGGATCACCGCGGCGGCGAAGAGCGGGGCCGGATGAGGGCCGGACTGGCGGACGAGGGCATTGGCGACGATGCCCACGGCGACGACACCGAGAAGTGCCAGCGCCAACCGGTCGCCGGGGCTGCGACCGATGATCTGCCGCCAGACCGAGGGGCGCGGTGCCGCATCGTCCATGTCATGGGCGGCGCGTCCGCGGCGGGGACGCAGATCCTCGTCGTCATAGGTCGCGTCACGCAATTTTCCGTCCCTCCTGGGGCTTGTCGATCACGGGCGCCGGCGGCGCCAGCGGCAGGGACGAGACCTGCCCATGCGCCTCGCAGTCCATCGGCATCCGCAAGGTGACGCGGGTTCCGCGGCCGACCTGCGAGGTGATCTCGAGGCGACCCCCGTGCAGTTCGGCGAGGCCCTTCACGACGGAGAGGCCGAGGCCGGTGCCGTCATAGGGCCGGTCATAGCTCGAGCGCGCCTGGAAGAACGGGCTGCCGAGCCGCGGCAGATCCTTGGCGGCGATGCCGATGCCGGTGTCGGTGACCGACAGCGACAGCCAGCCGCCGTCGCGGCGCAGGCCGATGGTCACCGAGCCACCCGGCTTGGTGAACTTGACGGCGTTGGAGACGAGGTTGAGCAGGATCTGCCGGTAGGCGCGCTTGTCGCCCACGACCTCCTCGACGGCCTCGGGGAGGTCGGCGGAGAGCGCCACGCCGGCCCCGCTGGCCTTGAGGTCCATCATCTGGACGCATTGCATGACCAGCGGCGGCAGGGCGAAGGGCTCGGGCGTGATCTCGAAATGGCCGCTCTCGATCTTCGACATGTCGAGGATCGAATTGACGAGATTGAGCAGGTGCTCGCCTGAGTCGCGGATCAGCGTCGCATATTCGTGGCGGCGCGCCTGATCGAGACGCATGGCCTCCTCGTGCATCAGCATCTCGGAGAAGCCGTTGATGGCGTTGAGCGGCGTGCGCAGTTCGTGGCTGACATTGGCGAGGAAGCGGCCACGCGCCTCGTTGGCTCGGTCGGCTTCTTCGCGGGCCGCATCCACGGCGGTCTCGTGCTGCTTGCGCTCGGAGACGTCACGCAGGACCGAGACGACCTGCTGGCCATCGCCGGATCCGGCAAGGGGGCGGCTGCGCATCTCCATCCAGATGAAGGCGGGCTGGCCATCGACCGTGTCCTCGCGGCGCAGCCTGAACTCGGCGGCGGCCTCGACGCGGCGCGAGGCGGCGATCGACAGGGCGCTGAGATAGGCCGGGCGGTCGGCGACATGGACGCGGTCGAACAGGCTCTGACCATGCAGGGCATAGGACGGCACGCCGACGACGCGCTCGGCGGCAGGCGAGGCGAAGACGACGGCGCCGTTGCGGCTGTGGCAGGTGATGAGATCGGTCATGTTCTCGGCGAGAAGCCGGTAGCGCTGCTCGCCGACCGAATGGACCTCCTCGCCGGCCCGGCTGACCATGGCGGCCGACAGGGCGAGGCTCACCGCATAGATCACGGCAGCGGCGGCCGAGGCAAAGGCGGCGATGGCCAGTTGGGAGGGATCGAGACCCGTCGGCATCAGGGCGCCCGCCATCTGCAGGGCGCCGACCACGCCGACGGCGCCGACCACCATGGCGCCGGCACTGGTGACGACGCGGCGCGAGCCCGACAGGACGGCCTCGGCCGGCACCAGGGCGAACCAGATGACGATGAAGGATGTGAGGCCGCCGGACAGTACGGCGATGACCGAAACGATACCGGTCAGGGCCGCGGCGGAGAAGAGGTGCGCCTGCTGATAGGCGCCGGTGCGGGACAGGAAGGTGGCAATGGCGATGGGCAGGACCAGCCAGCCGAAGGCGATGGTCTCGACGAGGCCCGGCACGCCCTGGAAGGCGAGGAAGAGCGGCAGCGCCGAGAGCGCGACGAGGCCCGGAACCAGGCGCGTCGCGATGAAGGCCCGGTGGCGGGCGAAGACCACGGGATCCACGGTCGCGGCCGGATGTACCAGACCGTCGAGGTAGGATCTCACCGAACCGATCAACGCGTTTTCACGCAACGCACTCACCCCGACCCGCGGCGTCCGCCGTTCTCAATGACCGGAGGATCGCAGCCCGGCGTGAAGGAAAAGCTAAGTCGGCGCGGCGGGCGGCAAGGCTGTGGCGCGCATTGGCCGTTTCGTCGGCCATGGTGAAGAAAGGCTTGCGGTGGCCCGCCCGGCCCGATCCCGACAATTTGCGTCAACCTTAACCCGGATTCAGTCCGGTTTCCGACGGATTCACCCTCTCCGCCAAGGCCCTGTTCACAGGTCGAACCCATGATCGCCAGGACCGGAGCGGTGCCCTCGAGGCGACAACAACCGCCCGGATACAGGGCTCCAACGACCGGAAACGGCGTCATGTCATTCCTCTTCAAGGCCGCCTTCTGGCTCGGCCTCGTGTTTTATGTGCTGCCGCCATCGGCGCCGCTACCGCCGTCGGCCTCCAGCGAGTTGCCGACGGGAAGCCAGGTGGCGAGCGCGGTGATCCGCGGCGCCGTCCAGCTGTGCCGCGACAATGCCGAGACCTGCGCCCGCAGCGTCGGCGCCGTCACCGAGACGGTGCAGCGCGAGGTGGTCGGCGAGGCCGTGCCGGCCGCACGCGACACGCTGGTGCCGGCCGACCTGCAGGTGCCCTTCGGCGGTCTCGCCATCCCGCCGGGTGCGGCACCGAAGCAGGCCCCGCTGCCGCCGCGGCGCCCCGCCTGACGACGCGGCGCTTTGTTTCGGCACCGCATCGCCCTATATCCCCGGCATGAGCCAGCTTGCCACGCCCGCCATCGACGAGATCAAAGAAGCCTTCGCCCTGATCGACGACTGGGAGGAGCGCTATCGCTACCTGATCGAGATCGGCAAGGCGCTGCCGCCGCTCGCCGCCGACGAGCGCAACGAAGCCAACAGGGTGAAGGGCTGCGCCAGCAATGTCTGGCTGGTCACCCATGTCGCCGATCGCGGCCCCGACGCCATGATGACCTTCGAAGGCGAGAGCGACGCCCATATCGTCAAGGGGCTGGTCGCCCTGACGCTCGCCTTCTATTCCGGCCGCCCGGCCCGCGAGGTCGCCACCGACGACGCCTTCGACCTGTTCCGCTCCTTCGGCCTCGAACAGCACCTGACGCCGCAGCGATCCAATGGCGTGCGCTCGATGATCGAGCGCATCCGCCGCGACGCTGCGGAAGCGCTGGCGGGGTGATCAGAGCGCGAAGGCCGGACCGAGCCCCGCCAGGTCGGCGAGGGTCGCCACCGGATCGGCGCCGGGATATTCGTTCGGCATGGCGGTGCGGTTGACCCAGACGGGCACGAAGCCGAACCGCGCGGCGCCTGCCACGTCCCAGCGGTTCGACGATACGAAGACGATATCGCCGGGAGCGCCGAGGCCGAGCGTGCCCTGGGCATGGGCATAGACGGCGGGCACCGGCTTGAAGGCGCCGACGGGTTCGACGGTCACCACGGCGTCGATCAGCGGTCCGATCCCGGCCGCGGCGATGGCCTTGGCGACCATGGCCTGGGTGCCGTTGGTGAAGATCGCGGTGGTCTTGCCGGCGGCTTTCAGCCGCGCCAGGGCCGGCGCGACATCCGGATAGGCGGCGAGGGTCTCGTAGGCGGCGAGCAGGGCCTGCCGTAGGGAGGGATCAGCGACACCGTGGCGTGCGAGCGCGAAGTCGAGGCCGCGGGTGGTCAGGGTCCAGAAGTCCTCGAAGCCCCCCATCAGCGTGGTGATCCAGGAATATTCGAGCTGCTTGGCCCGCCACAGCTGGGAAATGGGCTCGGCCAGCGGTCCCAGCGGCGCGCCGGCGCGCTGGACGGCGGCATGGACGTCGAACAGCGTCCCATAGGCATCGAACATGAACGTGTCGGCGGGCATGGCCGTCTCTCCCCGGTCGCGTTGCCCAACCATCGCATCGCCGCGCGGCTGGGATCACGACAATTCATGATGACGTGGCGCGCCGCCACGCTAAATTCCGCCTCCCCGATGGGAGGAGATGCGCGATGACCGGCTGGTCGAAAACCTGGACCTATGTCGACGGCGACTGGCTGGAGGGCAATCCGCCGCTGACCGGGCCGCGCAGCCATGCCTTCTGGCTCGGCTCCTCGGTGTTCGACGGCGCCCGCATCTTCGACGGCAAGATGCCGGACATGGACCTGCATGCGGCCCGCCTCAACCGCTCGGCGGTGGCGCTCGGCCTGAACGCGACCATGACGGTGGAGAGCATCATTGGTCTGACGCGCGACGGCGCGAAGAAGTTCGACGGATCAGTGCCGCTCTATGTCAAGCCGATGTACTGGGCCGAGGGCGAGGGCGGCAACGCCATCCTTCCCGACGCGGAGACCACACGGTTCTGCCTGTGCATCTTCGAGGCCCCCATGGGGGCACCGACCGGCATGGCGATCACTCTGTCGAAATTCCGCCGGCCGACCATCGAGAACGCGCCGACCGATGCGAAGGCGGGGTGCCTCTATCCGAATAACGGGCGGGCGCTGCGCGAGGCCAAGTCCCGCGGCTTCGACAATTGCCTGGTCATGGACATGGTCGGCAATGTCGCGGAGACGGCGACGTCCAACATCTTCATGGCGAAGGACGGCGTGGTCTATACGCCCATCCCGAACGGCACCTTCCTGAACGGCATCACCCGGCAACGGACCATCGCGCTCCTGCGGGAGGCCGGCGTCACCGTGGTCGAGCAGAGCCTGCGCTATGCCGATTTCGAGATGGCGGACGAGATTTTCTCGTCGGGCAATTATTCCAAGGTGGTGCCGGTGACGAAGATCGACGACCGGGCGCTGCAGCCCGGCCCGCTCGGTCGCAAGGCGCGCGACCTCTATTTCGCCTATGCGGCCGCCGGCCCGCGCCTGTGAGGGCGGGCCGAAGGGGAGCTCTCCGAGAGGCGCGAGAGCCGCGCCCTCGGGTCACCCCCCGACATGGGCGCGGAAATCCTTGAGCGAGGCGAAGCGGGTCGTGCCCTCGGGCAGATCCGCCTCGATACTGCCGTCGCCATAGAGCCGGAAGGAAATCCCGGCGATCACCCCCTCGCGCAGCAAGGGCGGCATCGGCGGTGACGGCGCGGCGAGCACCGGCTCCTGGCGCGCCGCGGCCCTCGCCTGCGGCTCGAAAATGTCCTTCAGGTCATCCATCAGCGAAGTCGCCGGATCGACCGCCGGTGCCTTCGGCGCCAGGAGGTCGTTGAGCTCGGGGAAGTCGCGGGCGAGGGCCGCCATGGCGTCGTCACCGGGGGCTGCCGCGGCGGCTGCCG
>JAIEPJ010000057.1 GCA_019749835.1 Phreatobacter sp.
ACGTTGGAAACCGCCAGATAGCTCGGCTCCTGATGCGTCTCGGTCGCCGGCGGCGTCGCCGTCGCATGCTGGCTCATCGCGAGGAGACTTCCCGCTCGAACCGCTCGATCATCGCATTGCGATTGTCGGCGAAATACTCCCAGTCGAGGGCGACGAGCTCGGGGAAGCTGATACCCTGCGGCAGCACGGTCTTGGCATTGGTGGGCTTCGACCAGAAGGTGCGGGCGATGAGGGCCTGCGTCTCCGGGTTCAGCATCTCGTTGATGAAGGCGATGCCGAGATCCTGGTTGGGGCCGCCCTCGACCAGCGCGACGCCGGCAGGCATGGCGAGCACGCCCTCCTTGGGCATCCCCTGGTCGACCGGTGCGCCCTGCGCCTTGCGGAACAGCGTGGTCCGGGAGTCCGGTGCCATGTAGAGGTCGCATTCACCGGTCTCCAGCAGTTGCTGGGCCTGCGGCGCGTTGGACGACACCTGGATCACGTTGGGGCGCAGTTCCTTGAGGCGCTCGATGCCGGCTCCCCATTCCTTCAGGGCCTGGTCGAGGGGCTTCTTGGTGGCGTAGGAGGCGGCCGCGACCAGCGGCGCGACGGCCTGGGTGATGCGCATCGAGATCATGATGATGCGCTCGCGGAATTTGCGGTCCCAGGCGTCGTTGTAGGAGGCGAGGCCCTGGGGCAGCGCCCGGGTGTTGTAGGAGAACGAGCACATCGGCTGGCACCAGTTGACCCACATGGCGTCGCGCGGCTTGGCAGCAGCCGGGATGTCGCCGAGATTGGTGATGTCGGCCGGCAGTTTGCGGATGACCTTCTCGCGTTCTGCCAGAACGAGGACGGGATCATCCATCATGGTCACGGTCATCGTCGGGCGGGCCTTGTTCGCCCGGATCTTCTCGAGGTTGATCAGCGAGTTGGTCCCCTCGAAGAGGATCTTCATGTTGTGCTTGCGCTCGATCACCGGAAACAGGATGTCCGTCAGGCCCGGCGAGGCCGGACCGCCGACGAAGATCTCACGCGTCTGGCCGCGGACGATGTTGGGGAAGCCGGTGACGGCGAAAAGGGAACCGGCAGCAAAGGTGCGGCGCGAAAGGCGGGTCTTGTAGGCCATGCTGCATCATCCTCGGGTTGGGGGCGTTGGTCTTGTGTGACGCGGGTTTCGCAAGGGGCGTGCCATCTTCCCCGCGTCGATCTGCGGTTCAGACGAGGTGACCGTCGACCGCGTTGAACGGCGTCGGGAACCGTTCGAGCGGCGCGATCATGGGATAGGGTGGACGGGCGATGAACCGGCCACCGCCGGCGGGTCCGGTCACGGTCCGGCCGTCGAAGATCGCCTTGCCGCGCAAATAGGTCGCCACCGGATAACCCTGGGTCCGATAGCCTTCATAGGGTGTGTAGTCGCCGCCGTGATGCATCAGCTCATTGGTCAGGACGACCGATTTTTCTGCATCCCAGAGGATGAAGTCGGCATCGCTGCCGACCGCCAGGCTGCCCTTCTGGGGAAACAGCCCGAACAGTTTGGCGGGATTGGTGCTGGTAAGGCGCACGAAGGTCGGCAGGTCGATGCGGCCCTTCGAGACGCCCTCGGTGAACAGGACAGGCAACCGCGCCGCGAGGCCAGGAATTCCGTTTGGCACCTTATTGAAGGGGGCGGGGTCGCCTGCGAACTTCTTGCCCTTGGGGTCGTCGAAGCGCGTCGGTGAATGGTCCGACGAGACCACTTCGATAACCCCGCGCTTGAGATAGCCCCAGAGCGCTTCCTGATCTGCTTTTGTCCGGGCAGGGGGGCCGAAAATGAACTTGGCCCCCTCGAAACCTGGACGGTCGAGATCATCAGCGGTCAGGGTGAGATAATGAACGCAGGTCTCGCCCCAGACCTTGAGGCCGCGGGCCTGGGCCCTGGCGATCTCCTCGGCCGACTGGGCCCCGGAGACATGAAAAATCTGGATGGGGACGTCGAGTGCCTCGGCCAGGCTGATGATCCTGTATACAGCCTCCCGCTCAGCGATCATCGGTTTGGCATATGCATGAAATTTAGGCGTTGTTAAATCAGCAGAGACGAGTTGTTCAGTGAGCCAGGCGATGAGGTCGTGGTTCTCGGCATGGACGCAGACGAGGGCTTCGTTGCGGCGCGCGGCCGCCAGCACACGCAGCGCCTGCCGGTCGTCGAGCCTGACGCCATCATAGGTCATGAAGACCTTTACCGAGCGGCAGCCCTCGGCGATCAGCCGCGGCAGTTCGACATCGAGGACCTCTGGCGTCGGGTCCGTCACCGTCAGATGAAACGTATAGTCGACGCGCGCCTGGCGGGCCTTGACGTGGTAGTCGGCGGTGATGGCGGCCAGCGAGCCTCCCTTCGACTGCCAGGCGAAGCAGACGACGGTTGTCGTGCCACCGGCGGCGGCCGATGCGGTGCCGCTCTCCCAGTTGTCGCACATTTCCGGTCCAAGGCCGGTCTGCTCGAGATGGACATGGGTGTCGACGCCGCCGGGCAGGACGAGGAGACCCTTGGCATCGACGATCGTCTCGCAGGGCCCGAGATCACGGCCTATGGCGGCCACCACGCCGTCCTTGATGCCGATCTCGGCCTCGTAGACCTCGGTCGCGGACACGATTTTCCCGCCCCGGACGACGGTGTCCAACGTGGTCATATTCGCTGCCTCGACGCCCGCCCAAAAAAGATCCGAGGCCAGACTGCGTCAGCGATCTACAGACCGCAAGCGGTAATATGGATGGAACATGGCATGTCAGGCCGTCACCGCCTCGGCGACGGTGGTCGGCGGGTGGGGCCTGCCCGTCGGGACCGGGCGATCAGTCCCGGTCGGACCTTATGGACAGGCGAGACGACCAATATCGTCACGCCCTCTTGATATTCGAATAATTGAATATATTACAAGGGCTCAGATACCGGAGCGCCCGGGGTGCGTCAAGCGGCCATCGCAACGACGCCATGCCCACACCATGCTCCATCGTGAACAGGAGAGGGAGATTCCCATGACCATCGACAACGCCGTTCTCAGCTTCGCGGGCCTGATGATCCTCGCCTCGCTGGCGCTCGCCTATCTCGTGTCGCCGTGGTTCCTGGCATTCAATGCCTTCGTCGGCGTCAACATGCTGCAGGCCGGGTTCACCGGGTTCTGCCCCGCGGCCATGATCTTCAAGGCCATGGGCCTGAAGACGGGTTGCGCGTTCAACTAAGGATGGGACGATGCGCGCGCGCCATTTCCTGATCTCCAGCGTCCTTGGCCTGGCTTCGGCGGTTGTTCCCGCCGCGGGTGTCTTCGCGGCCGAGGAGGTCGTCCGCCCCGTCGCTGTGGTGGACAGCAAGGCCGTCTACGGACGGATCGAAAGCCGGTTCGTCGTGCCGGCGCGCTCGCGCATCGGCGGGACGCTGGTCGATCTCGATGTGACGGAGGGATCCGTCGTGGAGGCGGGACGGCCCATCGCCCGCGTGGTCGACGAGAAGCTTGCGCTGCAGCTGAACGCCGCCGATGCGCGCATCCGCGCCGTCTCCTCGCAGCTCGACAATGCCAAGGTCGAGTTCGACCGGACGACCGCGCTCCTTGCCCGCGGCGCGGCGACCCAGCAGCGGGTCGACCAGTTACGCACCCAGGTCGACGTTCTCACCAACCAGATGAACCAGGCGGAGGCCGAACGTGCGGTGGTTCTGCAGCAGGCGACGGAGGGCTCCGTCGTCGCTCCGGCCGCAGGGCGTGTGCTGACGGTGCCGATCCGCCGTGGATCGGTTGTGCTGCCCGGCGAGCAGGTGGCCACCATCGCCGCCGGCGGGCTCTTCCTGCGCCTTGCCATCCCGGAGCGGCATGCGCCGCTCCTGAAGGCGGGAGCGAGGGTCGCGATCGGCGAAGGCGACTCGCGCCCCGCGGGGCAGGCGACCCAGGGCACCATCGAGAAGGTCTATCCGCAGATCGAGTCGGGCCGCGTCATCGCCGATGTCGCGGTGGAGGGGCTGCCCGACCGGTTTGTCGGCGAGCGGGTGCTGGTGCGTGTTCCCGTCGCGACCCGCGAGGTTCTGGCAGTGCCTGACACGGCGGTGATGCTGCGCGCCGGCATCGACTTCATCCGCGTCGCGACCGCTACGGGCGAGCGCGACGTCGCGGTCGTCACCGGTGGGCTCGTGGACACACCGGCCGGTCCTCGCCGCGAGATTCTCACCGGGCTCAGGTCCGGCGACCGGGTGATCCTGCCGTGACCGAGACACCGAAACTGGGCATTGCCGGCGCCTTGACCCGCGCCTTCATCACGTCGCCGCTGACCCCGCTCTTCCTGCTCGCCTCGCTCGTGCTCGGCATGGTGGCGCTGGTGACGCTGCCGCGCGAGGAAGAGCCGCAGATCTCCGTGCCGATGGTCGACATCCATGTGCGCGCCGACGGCCTGAAGGCCGAGGATGCGGTCAAGCTGGTGACGGAGCCGCTGGAAACCCTCGTGAAGTCGATCAACGGCGTCGAGCATGTCTACTCGTCGACCCGCGACGACGGAACGCTGGTGACGGCGCGTTTCCTCGTCGGCACCTCCGCGGATGCGGCGATCCTGCGGGTCCACGAGAAGCTGCGCGCCAATCTCGACCGTCTGCCGACCGGGATTCCCGAGCCGTTGATTGTCGGACGCGGCATCGACGACGTGGCCATCATGGTCCTGACGCTCGCGGCCAAACCCGGCGCCGTCGATCGCTGGAGCGCCAACGACCTGACGCGTGTTGCCCGCGAATTGCAGGTGGCGATTTCCCAGCTCGACAATATCGGCCTGACCTATCTGGTGGGCCAGCAACCCGAGGAGATCCGCGTCGAGCCCGATCCGGAGCGTCTCGCCCGGGCCGGACTGACGCTGCAGGCGCTGGCCGCCAAGGTGGAAGCCGCGAACCGGGCCTTTTCCGCCGCGACGATCCGCGACGGCAACCGCCAGATCGGTCTCGTCGCCGGACAGACTCTCAGCGGCCTGCCCGAAATCGGCAATCTTCTCGTCACGACGCGCGACGGCCGCCCGGTCTATGTGCGCGACGTGGCGCGCGTCCTGCTCGCGACCGAGACCGCCGAGACCCGCGTCTCGCATCTGGCGCGCAATGGCCAGGGCGGGTTCGAACGGGCGCCGGCCGTCTCGCTGGCCATCGCCAAGCGGGCCGGGGCCAATGCGGTGACGGTGGCCCATGACATCCTCGCCGCAGTGAAGCGGCTCGAGGGCAATGTCGTGCCCGGCGACATCGCGGTCCACGTGACGCGCGACTATGGCGAGACCGCCAACGAGAAAGCCAACGAACTCCTGTTCCACCTGGCGCTGGCGACGATCTCCATCGTTCTCCTGGTCTGGCTCTCGATCGGCTGGCGTGAGGCGCTGGTGGTGGCGATCGTCATTCCCGTGACGATCCTTCTGACGCTCTTCGCCGCGCGCATCATGGGCTACACGCTGAACCGCGTCAGCCTCTTCGCCCTCATCTTCTCCATTGGTATTCTCGTCGACGACGCCATCGTCGTCATCGAGAACATCGCCCGCCACTGGGCGA
>JAIEPJ010000004.1 GCA_019749835.1 Phreatobacter sp.
TCGCCCTCGTTCGGGTCGATGCCGATGGCGCGCAGCCCCTCGTCGGTGATGCGCGCCACGATCCAGGTGCCGTCGTCGTCCTGGCGCCAGCCCAGCCCGACATGCTCGCGCGGGGCGTTGATCTCGGTCAGCAGGTTGTTCTTGATCAGGCTGCGGAACACCGCGTTGCGCGCCGCGGCTGGCAGGCTCTTCGGCGCCCGTGCGAGGCCCATCTCGTGCTGCGCGGCGGCGCTGAGGATTTCGCGCTGGCTGTCGGAAAGCTTGGTCATCGTGGTGGTCTCCGGTTCCGGGTGCCGACCATCGGCCCCTACTGCCGGGAGCCCCGCCGGCGCTGCCGGTCGGGGCTATGCGGGAGCGGCCCGCGTCATTCGGCCCATTCGCCGCGCTTCAGGTAGGAGTCCGTCACCCGCGCCAGCAAGCCGTTCCAGTGCTGCAGGCTGGCATGCGCGCCCCAGAGCACCGTCTCGGGATCCGCGCCGAAGTGGTCTGCGCTCATCTGCTGAAGCTCGGCGACCATCGCATCGAAGCGCGCCTTCTCGGCGAGGAAGGCTTCGAGGCTGCGTTCCTGGTTGCGGGCTGCGCGGGTGTTGCGGTCGGTCATGTTCGTCTCCGTCGTGGCGCAGGGCATCGCCTGCGTGTGACGGACCATTCGCGCTGTGCCGCGCACGAGCCAAGCGCATCTCGCGCTCATCGAATTGCTATGGTCGGAGGGGTTCGATCACATCATGATCGCAGCCGCTTCCGATGCGCTGGTGCCCTCGCAGCGCGAGGTTGCGCGCCGGCTCGGCATCTCGCACACCGCGCTGCAGAAGGCCGCCCAGTCCGGCCGCATCGCGCAGGAGCCCGGCGGCGGATGGGACGTCGAGAAAGTGCGCGCGCGGCTGGCCGCGAGCAGCGATCCGGCGCGCAAGACGGCGGCCATGGTGGCGCCGGTATTGGCACAGCCCTTGCCACCCCCGGCCGCGCCGCGGCCAGCCATCGTCGCCCCGCCCATGCCAGATCCGATGCCCACGCCCTCCGCCGGCGGCAGCAGCTTCCACAATGCGCGCACCGCCAACGAGATGCTCAAGGCCCAGGAGCGCAAGCTCCGGCTCGATGAGCGTCGTGGCCAACTTGTCGAGAAGGCTCGGGCGCTCATGCTGGTCCACCGCCTGGCCAAGGAGGAGCGCGATGCCATCCTCGCCTGGCCGGCACGCATCGCCGCGGAATTGGCGGCCGAACTGGGTGTCGATGCCCACCGGCTGCAGACGCTGATGGATGCCCGGCTGCGGCAGCACCTGGCCGAGCGCAACGACGTCCGCGTGGCGGTCGCATGATGACCGGCGAACAGATCATTGGCGAGATCGGCAATTTCGACGGCGCCGCCGAGATTCTGCAGGCCTGGCGCGACGGCATGGCACCCGAGCCCGCGCTGCTGGTCTCCGACTGGGCCGACAAGCACCGCATGCTCGGCTCCCGCGGCAGCGCAGAGCCCGGGCCGTGGCGCACCAACCGGACGCCCTACCTGCGCGACGTGATGGATGCGCTGTCGCCGGCGCATCCGGCCCGGCGCGTGGTCTTCATGAAGGGCGCGCAGGTCGGCGGTACGGAGTGCGGCAATAATTGGATCGGATACGTAATACATCACGCGCCGGGCCCGATGCTGGCGGTGCAACCCACCACCGAACTGGCCAAGCGCTTCTCCGACCAGCGCATCGACCCGCTGGTGGAGGAGACGCCCGCCATTCGGCAGCGCGTCGCGCCGGCGCGATCCAGGGACAGCGGCAATCGGCAGCTCAGCAAGGAGTTCCCGGGCGGCCAGTTGGTGATGACCGGCGCCAACAGCGCGGTCGGCCTGCGCTCCATGTCGGCCCGCTTCCTTTTCCTCGACGAGGTCGATGCCTACCCTGGCGACGTCGAGGGCGAGGGTGATCCGGTCGCGCTGGCCGAGGCCCGTGCTCGCACCTTCGGCTGGCGCCGCAAGACGCTCCTGGTCAGCACGCCCACCATCTCTGGCCTGTCGCGCATCGAGCGGGAGTATCTGGCCAGCGACCAGCGGCGGTTCTTCGTGCCTTGCCCGCACTGCGCCGCGATGCAGTGGCTGCGCTTCGAACGGCTGGTCTGGGACAAGGGCGAGCCCGACAGCGCCCGCTATCTCTGCGAGGCCTGCGACGGCGCGATCGGCGAGCAGCACAAGACCGCGATGCTGGCCGGCGGCGAATGGCGCCCCACCGCCATCCCGCAGGATCCGCACGCCATCGGCTTCCACATCTCGGCGCTCTACTCGCCGGTCGGCTGGTTCTCCTGGTCGCAGGCGGTGCGGGATTGGGAGGCGGCGCAGGGCGACGATCGCGCCATCAAGACATTCAAGAACACCGTTCTGGGCGAGACCTGGCAGGAAAGCGGGGAGGCCCCCGACTGGCAGCGGCTCTACGATCGCCGCGAGGAATGGGCGCCCGGCACGGTTGCTGCCGAGGGGCTGCTGCTGACCGCCGGTGTCGACGTCCAGCGCGACCGCCTCGAGGCCAGCATCTGGGCATGGGCGCAGGATCGGCAGTCCTGGCTGATCGAGCACCGCATCCTGGTGGGAAACCCCTTCGAGGCGGCGGTCTGGGACGAGCTTCGCGGCCTGCTGGGTGAGACTTGGCGACATGCCTCCGGCCACCGGCTCGGCCTCGCCATGACGGCGATCGACAGCGGCGACGGCATGACCACCGCCGAGGTCTATGCCTTCGTGCGGCGGACCGGTGCCGGCCGTGCCATTGCCGTGAAAGGCCAGGACGGTCTGCGGGCGGCGATCGGCCAGCCCTCGGCGACAGAGGTGCGGCGGAATGGCCGCAAGCTGGGCGGACTGAAGGTCTGGCCGGTGGGTTCGTCCTTCCTGAAGGGCGAGACCTATGGCTGGCTGAAGCTGGAGCGGCCGACCGCGGAGAGCGGCGATCCCTTCCCGCCAGGCTTTGTCCACCTGCCGCTGCATTCGGCCGGCGAAGAATTCTGCCGCCAGCTCACCGCCGAGCAGTTCGTCGCCCGCGCCGGCCGCAACGGCTTTCGCCGGCTGGAATGGGTCAAGACGCGCGAGCGGAACGAGGCGCTGGACTGTCGGGTCTATGCCCGTGCTGCGGCGGCCGCCCTCGGCATGGACGGCTGGGGTGACGGGCGGTGGGCGCGGATGGCGGATGCGCTGTCGCTGCCGGCAGGCGAGATTCCCACCGGCGGGAATGTCGCTCCTCCATCGCCGCCGCAGGTCGCGACTGACACCCAACGCCCACGCGGCTGGCTCGCGCCCCGCAACGGCTGGCTTCGCTGAAGGAGGACGTGATGAACCCGACCGTCCTCTCCTGGGCGCTGGCGCAGCCTACCGGCACTCGTGCCGCCGTCCTGGCCGCGGCCTTGACCGGTGGCACCACGCGCGTGACCTTCGACGGCCGCACCGTGGAATACCGGTCGCTCGATGAACTCGGCCGCGCACTGTCGGTCCTGCACGCCGCCGAGAACACCGCCGCCCGCCGCCCCAGCATTACCTTCGCCAGCTTCTCTCGTGAGGGAAGCAGGTGATGGGCCGTCTCCGTGATGCCTGGCACGCCTTTCGCGGCTATGCCGCCGCTCAGGACAGCCGCGCCTCGAGCTGGGCAGCGTCCGGCGGCAGCGCCACCGCCGAGGTCGGTGCCGCCGCCCCCACCGTGGCACGCCGCGCCCGTGATGCCGTCCGCAACGACCCCTACGCCGCGCGCATCGTCGATCTCTGGACTGGGAACGCCGTCGGCGCGGGAATCACCACACGCTGGCCGGACAAGCCCCACGCCGAGGCCTGGCGCCGCTGGTCTGACAGCACCGCCTGCGACGCCGAGGGACGGCTCGACCTCTATGGCCTGCAGGCCCTGATCATGCGCGCGGTCGTGGAGAGCGGCGAGTGCTTCGTCCGCCTCCTGCCGGCCGACATCACGCCCTCTAATCCGATCGGCCTGCGGCTGCAGGTGCTGGAGAGCGACCACCTCGACACGGCGCGGCAGGGCGTCATCGAGGGTGTCCCCACGCTGCATGGCATCGGCCTCGGCGAGGCCGGCGAGCCGGTCGGCTATTGGCTGCATCGCGTCCATCCCGGCGCGTCCTGGGTTCTGCCGGGCGGCGCTACCTGGCTCAGCAGCCAGCGCGTCCCGGCGCGCGACGTGCTGCACATCTACCGCAAGCGCCGGCCGGGCCAGCTGCGCGACGTCTCCTGGCTCGCCCCGGTGCTGACGCGGCTTCGCGATCTCGGCGATTACGAGGCCGCCCTGCTGATGAAGGCCAAGATCGAGGCCTGCCTCGCCGCCGTCGTCTCGGAGGATGGCGACGACGCCATGACCGGCCCGGCGTCGGGCCTGCTGCGCGACGCGCAGGGCCGGACCGTCGAGAGCTTCGAGCCCGGCATGATCCTGTATCGCCGCGGCATGGGATCCGTGGAGGTGGTGAACCCCTCCGGCGGTGGCAGCCACGCGGCGTTTGCCCGCCGCGCGCTGGAGGCATCTGCAGTGGGCACGGGCCTGACCTACGATCAGGTGGCCGGCGACCTGACCCAGGCGAACTACTCCAGCCTGCGCGCTGGCAAGATCGAGTTCCGCCGCCTCTGCGAGCAGGTCCAGTACGGCATGCTCATCCCGATGCTGGTGCGGCCCATCGCCGATCGCTTCCATGCGCAGGGTGCGCTGCTCGGGCTGTGGGGTGCCGAGATCCCGGAGGGCCTGTCGCACGTTCCGCCCGCCCACGAGATGATCGACCCGCTGAAGGACACCACGGCCCTCATCGCGCAGGTCCGCGCCGGCTTCGTGCCGCAGCCCGAGGCGGTCGGCGCCTTCGGCTATGACTTCCGCCAGGTGGTGGAGATGATCCGCGAGGCAAATGCCCTGCTCGATGAGGCCGGCCTGTCGCTCGACAGCGATCCGCGCCGCGTCGCCAAATCCGGCGCCGCGCAGGACGCGGCTCAGCTTGCCGCCATCGAGATTGCCGCCACCGGCGCTGCGGCACCCGCCAGGCCAGACCCGCAACCGCAAGGCTGATCGCATGACCGAACCCATCGAACCGGGCGGCAGCGATGCCGCGCCGGGGCCTGCTGCTGCGCCCGATCGAATGCCCGACGCTGGGCAATCGATCATCGCCTGCCGTGCGTTGGCCGCGCCCGTCACCGTCAATCGCGCCGCCCGCACCGTCGAGGTGGTGTGGAGCACGGGCGCCCGGGCCCGCAACTTCGTCCCGCCGCTGGGTCCCATCATCGAGGAGCTCGACATGCGACCCGAGGCGGTGCGCATGGACGCGCTGCGCTCCGGCCGCGCGCCCGTCCTCGACACGCACCGCCGCGCCGGCACCCGCGATGTCCTGGGCCGCGTCACCACCGCCCGCCTCGAGGCCGGTCGCGGCTACGCCACGCTGCAATTCAGCGGCGCCGATGATGTGGAGCCGGTCTGGCAGCGTGTCGCCGACGGCACGCTGCAATCTGTCAGCGTCGGCTATCGCGTCCATCGCTACGAGCCGCGGCCGGATGCCGCCACCGGCCAGACCATCCACCGCGCCGTGGATTGGGAGCCCTACGAAATCTCGATCGTGCCCGTCCCGGTGGA
>JAIEPJ010000220.1 GCA_019749835.1 Phreatobacter sp.
CTGCCTCCCGGCAGCGGCAGCGTGAAAAGGGGCGAGGACATCTACCAGACCCAATGTGCCGCCTGTCACGGTGAGTTCGGCGAGGGTGCGGGGCGCTGGCCGGTTCTCGCCGGCGGTCGCGGATCGCTGAAGGGCGAGAACCCGGAAAAGACACTGGGGTCCTTCTGGCCCTATCTGTCGACCACCTTCGACTATGTCCGGCGCGCCATGCCGTATGGCAACGCCCAGTCGCTCTCCAACGATGAGGTCTACGCCCTCACCGCCTACATCATGTACCTGAACGACCTCGTGCCCGAGAGCTTCGAGCTGACGCGCGAGAACTTCACCTCCGTCCCCATGCCCAATGTCGGCGGCTTCTATGACGACGACCGGGAGACGACGGAACGGGCCTTCTGGAACCCGAACCCCTGCATGACCAACTGCCGCCCCACAGCGCCGCAGGTCACCGGCCGCGCCCGCGTCATCGACGTGACGCCGGAGGGGCGCAGCGGACCGAGGGTCGAATGAGCAAGGGCCGGCGATCCCCCGCGCTGGTCTGGCTCGCAGTTCTGCCGGTGGCCATCGTGCTGTCGGCGACAGGCCGTGCCGGCGACCTCGCCCTCGGCGAGTATCTGTCGGCCGAATGCGTCACCTGCCACCAGATCTCGGGGCGCCAGGTGGCGGGAATTCCCGCCATCATCGGCCTCCCTGAGGAGGCTTTCGTCGCGATGATGGACAGCTACCGCCGCCGCGAGCGCGAGAACCAGGTCATGCAGGCCATGGCGGTCAGGCTGTCGTCAGAGGAAGTCGCGGCCCTTGCCGCCTATTTCGGCAGCCTGAAACCAAGCCAATAGCGCCCACGGGACGCGGAAACGGAGCAGACCATGGCGGGCATCGATCGCAGAATTCTCCTGGGCGGGGCGGCCATCGCATCGGCAGTGGCCGCAACGCCCGTCCGGGCCACGCCGATGCTGCAGTTCTCCGACCTGAAGAAGGAGGCGGACGTCGCCTGCCTCTACCATTGCGACTTCGGCGACCCGCCGCGCTTCGTCCAGATGCTGACCAATATCGGCAATCACTTTTCCGCCTATGACGCGAACCCCTTCGCGGTCCAGCTCGTCATCGTCGCCCACGGCGCCGGGGTGAAGTTCTTCCTCGAGAGCCTCGAGGGCACCAGTTGGCGGGACGAGGCCATGGTGCCCCAGATTTTCGACCGCGTCCTCGCCCAGGCGAAGAACGGCCTCAAGGTGCATCTCTGCGACATCACCTTCCAGCGGCTCAATCTCGACCGCTCCAAGGTCAGGACGGCCGATTTCATCACCTTCGTTCCCTCGGGCGTTGCGACCGTCGCCGCGCTCCAGAGCAAGGGCTTCGCCTATCTCAAGATCGGATAGACCAACCGGTAACAAGCCGGGACAACCGGCCAAAACAACAATGGGAGGACGACACATGACGATCCATCGCAGACATTTTCTGGCCACCGGCGGCGCCATGGCGGCCATGACCCTCGGCGCTCCCGCCCTGCTCGGTCAGGCCCGGGCGAGGGTCGTCGTGGTCGGTGGCGGGCCCGGTGGCGTTACCGCGGCCAAATACATCGCCAAGGACGCCCGCAACGCCATCGACGTGGTGCTGGTCGAGCCGCAGCGCCAGTTCACCACCTGCTTCCATTCCAATCTCTATCTCGGCGGCTATCGTTCCTTCGAATCGATCACCCACGCCTATGATACGGTCTCCGCCGCCAACGGCTTCCGGATGAACCAGCAGATGGCGACGCGCGTCGACCGGGAGAAGAAGGAAGTCGTCCTCGCCGACGGCTCGCGCCTCGGCTACGACCGCCTCGTCCTGTCACCCGGCATCGACATGAAATACGATTCCGTCCCCGGCTGGGGCCGCGAGCATGAAGAGGTGATGCCGCATGCCTGGCGCGCCGGACCGCAGACCCAGTTGCTCAAGGCCAGACTGGATGCCGTGCCCGACGGGGGCGTGATCGTCATGATCGCGCCGCCCAATCCCTACCGCTGCCCTCCCGGCCCCTATGAGCGGGTGTCGATGATGGCCCGTGCCCTCAAGGCCTCAGGCCGGACGCGGTCCAAGATCATCGTCCTCGACCCCAAGGAGAGCTTCTCCAAGCAGGGGCTGTTCCAGGAGGGCTGGGAGAAGCACTACCCCGGCATGGTCGAGTGGATCGGCCCGAAGGTGCATGACGGGATCAAGTCGGTCGACCCGAAGACCAACACCGTCGTCACCGGCTTTGAGACCTATGAGAAGGTCGCGCTCGTCAACGTCATCCCGGCGCAGATGGCAGGGGCCATCGCCCGCGATGCCGGGCTCGCCAACGCCTCCGGCTTCTGCCCCATCGATCCCGCCTCGATGAAGTCGGCCAATGATCCGAACATCCATGTTCTCGGCGACGCCTGCATCGCCGGCGACATGCCGAAATCGGGCTTCTCGGCCAACAGCCAGGCGAAGGTCGCAGCCCTCATGGTGCGCGGCGAACTCGCCGGGGCCCGCACCTTCCCCGCCCGCTACGCGAACACCTGCTGGAGCCTCATCCAGACCGACGACACCGTGAAGGTCGGCGGCCGCTACGAGGCGAAGGACGGCAAGATCACGGCGGTGGAGACCTTCATCTCCAAGACCGGCGAGACGGCCGAGCTGCGCAAGCAGACCCAGGAAGAGAACATGGGCTGGTATGCCGGCATCATCGCTGACATGTTCACGTGATCCGGCCCTGAGCCATCGTCAGTACAAAGACAGGGATGACGGCCTCCGCCATCCCACGTTCCCACGCAAAGGATTCCACCCATGCGCATCGCCGCCCTCGCCGCACTCGTCGCGACGACCACCATGCTCACACCCTTGATGGCGCAGGCTCCTGCGCCGACCGCACCGGCTGCGCCGGCAGCGGCCGCTGCCGCGACACCAGCCGCCGGCGATGCCGCCGCAGGCGAGCGGGTTTTCGCCCAGTGCCGCGCCTGCCATCAGGTCGGCGAGACCGCGCGCAACGTGGTCGGCCCGCAACTCAACGGCCTGTTCGGCCGCAAGGCGGGCTCTGTCGCCGGTTTCAATTATTCGCCGGCCTTCAAGACCCCGGCCGTGGCGGAAAAGGTCTGGTCTCCGGAGAATTTTGCCGTCTACATCCGCAATCCGCGCGAAGTCACGCCGGGCACGCGCATGGTCTTCGCCGGCATTCGCAGCGACACGCAGATCGCCGACCTGACCGCCTATCTCCGGCAGTTCGCCGCCGACGGCAAGCGCACGCCGTGACATGTATCGAAGGCGGCCCGCGCTCCGGTGCGAACCGAAGCGCGGGCCTTTTTCCTTTGGCGGCTGAGCCATCCGTCAGTCTCAGGCCAGGCTGTCCCGGTCGCCGCGTAGCACCACATAGATCGCCGGGATCACCAGGACGGTCAGCAGTGTCGAGGACGCCAGGCCGAACAGCAGCGAGATCGCCAGCCCCTGGAAGATCGGATCCGTCAGGATGGTCACAGCCCCGATCATCGCGGCGAGCGCCGTCAACAGGATCGGCTTGAAGCGGATGGCTCCGGCCTCCAGCAGGACCTCGGTCAGCGGGCGCCCAGGCGTCCGGGCATGGCGGATGAAATCAACCAGCAGGATCGAGTTGCGTACGATGATCCCCGCGAGCGCGATGAAGCCGATCATCGATGTCGCGGAGAACGGCGCATTGAACAGCCAATGGCCGATCAGGATGCCGATGAAGGTCAGCGGGATGGGCGTCAGGATGACCAGCGGGACCTTGAACGAACCGAACTGCATCACAACCAGGATATAGATGGCGAGCAGCGCCACGATGAAGGCCGCGCCCATGTCCCGGAACGTCACCCAGGTGACTTCCCACTCGCCGTCCCAGAGCAGGACCGGCTTCGTCGTGTCCACGGGCTGGCCGTTGAGCGCGATGACCGGCTTGGGCACCGGTCCCCAGTCCGCCGCAACGATGGCGCGCTGCACGGCGATCATGCCGTAGAGTGGCGCCTCGAAGGCCCCCGCGAGCTCAGCCGTCACCATCTCGGCGGCGCGGCCGTTGCGGCGGTAGATCGGCAGCGAGGTCGTCTCGCGGGTCAGGCGGACGACGTCGCCAAGCTCGACCACGGACCGGTCGCCGGGCAGGATATTGGCCGGCACCGGGGTCGCCAGTGCGCGCTCGTCGATGACGAGACCGCTCTTGGCTGGAGCGAGCCGGATCGGGATCGGCTGGCGCCCGCCGCCGCGGTGCGAATAGCCCACCGTCGTTCCGCCGAAGAGCATGCGGATGGTGGAGAAGACGTCGGACTGCTCGACGCGGTGGAACTCGAGCGAATCATCGGCGACCGTCAGCCGCAGCCGCTCGGCGGCAGTGCCGAAACTGTCGTCGACGTCGACGATGAAGGGCACCGAAGCGAAGGCCTCGCGCACCTTGGTCGCCACCTGCCGTCGCGTTTCGGCGTCGGGCCCGTAGATCTCGGCGAGCAGCGTCGCCATGACCGGCGGTCCGGGCGGTGGTTCGACCACCTTCACCGCCGTCCGAGGCGGCAGGGCAACGGCGCGCAGCGTCTCGCGCACCTGCAGGGCGATGTCGTGGCTGGCGCGCTTGCGCTTGTCCTTGGCCACGAGGTTCAGCTGCAGGTCGCCCATCTGCGGCTCATTGCGCAGATAGGAATGGCGCACCAGCCCGTTGAAGTTGAAGGGCGCGGCCGTGCCCGCATGGCTCTGGATCGAGTCGATCTCGGCGATTCCGGAAAGGCGCGCCGCCATCTCCTGCAGGATCCGGTCGGTTTCCTCGACCGACGTCCCCCGCGGCAGGTCCACGACGACGCCGAGCTCGGACTTGTTGTCGAAGGGCAGCAGCTTCACCGTGACATGCTGGGTATAGAACAGCGCCATCGAGCCGAGCGTCGCAATGCCGACGAGGATGAGGAACATCCAGGCACGGCCCTTGGAGGCGAGGATGGGCGCCGCGGCCCGCCGATAGGCGCGCCCGAGGACGCCTCCGTCGTCGACCCCGTGGCCGCCGCCGTCATGGTCGCTACCGCCATGAGCCTTGCCGAACTTGAGCATCAGCCATGGCGTCACCATGACCGCGACGAAGAAGGAAAAGACCATCGCTGCCGAGGCATTGGCGGGGATCGGGCTCATATACGGCCCCATCATCCCGGACACGAAGAGCATGGGGAGCAGTGCCGCCACCACGGTCAGGGTGGCGACAATCGTGGGATTGCCGACCTCGCCGACCGCGTCGATCGCCGCCTGAACGCGCGAACGTCCGTCCTTCATCGCCCAGTGGCGGGCGATGTTTTCGATGACGACGATAGCATCGTCGACGAGGATGCCGATGGAGAAGATCAGCGCGAAGAGACTGACGCGGTTGAGCGTGTAGCCCATGATCCACGCGGCGAAGAGCGTCAGCAGGATCGTGACCGGAATGACGATGGCGACGACGAGGGCCTCGCGCCAGCCGATCGCCACCCAGACCAGGAGGACGATGGAGATCGTCGCCAGTGCCAGGTGGAACAGGAGTTCGTTGGCCTTCTCGTTGGCGGTCTCGCCATAGTCGCGGGTGACCGTGGCCTGCACGTCATCCGGAATCAGCCGCGGCTTCAACCCCTCGAGCCGGTGCGAAATGTCCTCGGCAACCACCACCGCATTGGCGCCCG
>JAIEPJ010000173.1 GCA_019749835.1 Phreatobacter sp.
GACCTGGCGCAGGCGGGCTAGCGGCAGGCGCGCCCGCCGCCGACGTCCAGGTGGAAATGATCGTAGTGCAGCGGGTTGTAGTCAGGCGACAGCGTGACGTCGAACCAGCGGCAGGCGCCGGCGCGCACAGCGCGCAGGAAGGCGGCGCGTGCCGGATCCGCGGAAGACCAGTCGGCGGTCAGTGTCAGCCGCCTTCCGTCGGCGAATTGAAAACCCGAGATGTCGATCGCGTCCGCCGTGGCGTGGCGACTGCGCCGCCCTGACGCTGCGTGGTTGATATTGCGGCAGGCATAAGTGCCGAGATGGTCGATGCGTGTGACCTCCGTGCCGAGATGCTGGCGGGCCGCAGCCCTGAGGTCGTGGCGGTCGAGCATGGCGAGCGAGAGCGCCACCCGGCAGGTCACGATCACCGGCGACGCGAGGCGTATCGCCCCGGCCGTAGGCGTCCGGACGGCGTCGGTGAAGCCGCAGCCCTCGCCCGTGACGCGGTCGGGCACAGGGTCGAACACGATCCCGCCGGCGGAGAGCGCGGCGCGGCAGAGGTCACCGTCGTCCCGCGCGCGGGCGAATTTGAACCGCGTCAGCAGGCCGGGCGGCTCTGCAAGGTCGAAGGGCGCGAAGGGGTCCCAGCGCGGCGGCAGCACAATATGCCCGGCGGCGATGAACGCGCCGAGGATGAGCAGGGCGAGGATCAGCGGCAGGACCAGAAGGCGGGCGATGCGGACGGCCATGCGCCAGCCTAGCCATATCGCAGGGCGCCGGCACTGCCGTGGGCGCGGCATGCCGCCGCTGGTGGCCGGAAACGGCACTGCTTGGCTTTTGCCTGTCGAACCGCCAAGGTTCCCCTCATGCCGAATGCCCTGCCTCCCTCTTTGATCGACTCCGCACCAGCGATCCGCAGCCTGCGCCTCGAGACGCTCATCCGCCTGCGCTGGTTTGCCGTGGTCGGCCAGACCACGGCCATCGTCGCGGTCTATTGGGGATTGAACGCCGACCTTCCGCTCGATCTGTGCCTTCTCGCCGTGGCGGCCTCGGCCTGGATCAACATCACCCTGCGCCTGCGCTATCCGGCGAACCACCGCCTCTCGCCGCTGGAGGCCGGTTTCTCCCTGGCCTGGGACATCGTGCAGCTCGCCATGCTGCTCTATCTGACCGGAGGCTTGGAAAACCCCTTCTCCTTCCTCTTTCTCGGTCCCGTCCTGATTTCGGCGACCTCCCAGCCACCGCGCACCACGCTGCTCCTCGGACTTCTGACCGTCGTTTGCGCCACCTTCGTCGGCTATCTCCACATGCCGCTGCCCTGGGAGTGGAAGAACGACCTCCGGCTGCCGCCGCTCTATCTGATCGGTGTCTATGTGGCGCTGCTGATCTGCCTGTCTTTCATCGGCCTCTATGTCTGGCAGGTCGCCGAGGAACAGCGCCAGTTTACCGATGCGCTCACCGCCACAGAACTCGTTCTCGCTCGCGAGCAGCACCTCTCGCAGCTCGACGGCCTTGCCGCCGCCGCCGCCCATGAACTCGGCACGCCGCTCGCCACCATCGCCCTTGTCACCAAGGAACTCGCCGGCGTCCTGCCGAAGGATGGCCCCATCGGCGAGGACATGACCCTGTTGCGCGAGCAGGTGCAGCGCTGCCGCGACATCCTCGCCAAGCTCAAGAGCCTGTCGAGCGGCGACGCGCCCTTCGATACGATGTCGCTGGCCCAGTTGATCGAGGAGGTCGCCCAGCCGCACCGCTTCTTCGACATCGCCATCACCGTCGACCTGCCCGACAAGCGAGACGGCGAGCCGCTCATCGCCCGCAATCCCGGCCTCCTCTATGGTCTCGGCAACATCGTCGAGAACGCCGTCGACTTCGCGCGGTCCTCGGTGGTGATCGCGGCCCGCTGGGACCAGGAGGCCGTGACAGTGACCATCATCGACGATGGCCCGGGCCTTCCCCCCGACATTCTCGAACGCGTCGGCGAACCCTACCTGACCCGCCGCGGCAACGGCCGCGGCCGCGGCCGCCGGGCCTCCTCGACAGAGGATCCGGGCGAGGAGAAGGCGGGCATGGGGCTCGGGGTCTTCATCGCCAAGACCCTCCTGCAGCGCTCCGGTGCTCGCGTCGCCTACCGCAACCGTCCGGGGCTCGAGACCGGCGCTGTCGTCGAGGTGACATGGCCGCGCAGCGCCTTCGGATCGGCGGCAAGCGGCGGATCGTCGCGGCTGCAAGTGGCGGCGACGCCTTGAGGTAAGGGGCCCGCGACCCTACATCGCGGGTCGATACAGCAGCATGTTACAGTCCCCTCACCGAGGAGAGAGACCGATGCAACCGACCGAGTCCGGCGCGCAGACGCCCGAGTTTGCGCTTCCCGCGGATCGTTCCCTGCTGCTGGTCGACGACGACAAGCCCTTCCTGCAGCGCCTCTGCCGGGCGATGGAGGCGCGCGGCTTCCAGGTCACGGCAGCCGAGAGCGTCGCCGAAGGGCTCGCCGCCGTCGCCGCCCACCCGCCGGCCTTCGCGGTCGTCGACATGCGCCTTGGCGACGGCAACGGCCTCGACGTCATCTCCGCGCTGAACGAGGCGCGCCCCGACGCCCGCGGTGTGATCCTCACAGGCTACGGCAATATTGCGACGGCCGTCACGGCGGTGAAGCTCGGCGCCGTCGACTACCTCGCCAAGCCCGCTGATGCTGACGAGGTTTTCGCCGCCCTTCTCGCGGTCGCCGGCAAGACCGCCGACCTTCCCGAGAACCCGATGTCGGCCGACCGCGTGCGCTGGGAGCACATCCAGCGCATCTACGAGCTGTGCAGCCGCAACGTCTCGGAAACCGCCCGACGCCTCGGCATGCACCGCCGCACGCTCCAGCGCATCCTCGCCAAGCGCGCGCCGCGCTGAGGGTTTGCCGCGAGCCTCCGCCTTTCTCCCTACAGGTCCGTTTGCCCCCGGGCCTGCGGGTCGCAGAGCAGCGTCATCCGCCCGGCGGCGGCCCGCGCGAAGCGCAGCATCATCACCTTGCGCGTCGGCGCCGGCAGGGCGGCCGATTGGCCCTCCCGTACCAGTTCGGCGCCATGGGCGTCGGCGAGAATGAGGCCGGCATCCTCCGGCAGCAGGCCAACGGGAAAGTCGGGCGCGACGGCAAAGAGCACGCGGTCGGCATGGGCACGGTAGTCGCCCCATTTGGCATCGGCACGGAAATCCGCAACCGACGACTTGATCTCGACGATCCACAATGCGCCTTTGCGCGACAGCGCCGTCAGGTCGGCGCGGCGGCCGGATGGCAGCGGCAGTTCGGGCACCACGGCGAAATCCATGGCCGCCAGCAACCGCGTCGTGCCACGCGCGATGGCGAGGGCCTCCGCCGACTGGCGGCCGTCAATCGGCGGGACGCGTGAAGGCATGGCTGATCCGGACATCGGCTCATCCTGCCGTAGTCCTGCCGGGAATGAAACGGGAACATGCCCAATCGCTTCCCTTGCTGCCATTTTCGTGTATAAGCCGCGCCTTCGGCCTCCGCTGCGGAAGCTGAACCGTGCCCTGCGACCGATCGCGCTGCACGGCCATCCGACCGCGCTGGACGACATCCCGGCGCCGGCCGCATCGATCCATTCCCACAGAAGGAACACCCGATGTCGATTTCCGACGCCCGCAAGGCCGAACTGATCCTCGAATATGCCACCAAGACCGGCGACACCGGTTCGCCCGAAGTCCAGGTGGCCATCCTCACCGAGCGCATCACCAACCTGACCGACCACTTCAAGACCCACGCCAAGGACAACCATTCCCGCCGCGGCCTTCTGAAGATGGTCTCCGCCCGCCGTTCGCTCCTCGACTATGTGAAGCGCAAGGACGAGGCCCGCTACAAGTCGCTCATCGAGCGCCTCGGCATCCGCCGCTGAACCGATCGGACCGGCCCCGGCGGATCACCGCGCGGGGCCGGGCCTTATTCCGGGCTTCCGGTGACAGGAACGCCCTTCTTCCATCGCAGGCCGCGACCCGCGCGACCTGCGCGCCAACAAGGCCAATCCACTGGACGAGTCGACCGCCATGGCAGGATCGCAAGGGGCTCGGGATCGCTAGATCCTGAGATCGAGCCTCTCGCCGTCTTGCGCATGGCCGTCCGCCGTCCGATCCGTCCGAGAAAGGAAACAAGATGTTCGAAACCCATCGCGAGGAGATCACCTGGGGTGGTCGCAAGCTCGTGCTCGAGACCGGCAAGGTCGCCCGCCAGGCCCATGGCGCCGTGCTCGCCACCTATGGCGAGACCACCGTGCTCGCCACCGTCGTCTCCAACTACGAGCCCAAGGCCGGCATCGACTTCTTCCCGCTGACCGTGAACTACCAGGAGAAGTATTTCGCCGCCGGACGCATCCCGGGCGGCTACTTCAAGCGCGAGGGCCAGCCGACCGAGCGCGAGACCCTGATCTCCCGCCTGATCGACCGTCCGATCCGCCCCCTCTTCGTCGAGGGCTACAAGAACGAGACCCAGGTCGTCATCACCACGCTCTCCCATGACATGGAGAACGATCCCGACGTGCTCGCCATGGTCGCCGCCTCCGCCGCGCTGACCCTGTCCGGCGTGCCCTTCATGGGCCCGGTGGGCGCCGCCCGCGTCGGCTATATCGACGGCGAATACGTGCTCAACCCCTATGTCGACGACATGAAGGAGTCGAAGCTCGATCTCGTCGTCGCCGGCACCGCCGACGCCGTGCTGATGGTGGAATCCGAGGCGCAGGAGCTCTCCGAGGAGATCATGCTCGGCGCCGTCATGTTCGGCCACAAGTACTTCCAGCCGATCATCAACGCGATCATCGCGCTGGCCGACAAGGCCGCCAAGGAACCGCGCGATTTCACCCCGCCGGACCATTCGGCGCTGGAGAAAGAGATCCTCGCCCTGGTCGAGAAGGACCTGCGCGCCGCCTACACGATCCGCGAGAAGACCGCCCGCTACGCCGCCGTCGGCGAAGTGAAGAAGAAGGCCCTGGAGGCCTTCACCGGCGAAGGCAAGCACGACAAGCTGGTCGTCGCCGGCGTCTTCAAGGAGCTCGAGGCCAAGGTTGTCCGCTGGAACATCCTCGACACCGGCAGCCGCATCGACGGCCGTGACCTCGTCACCGTCCGCCCGATCGTCTCCGAGGTCGGCATCCTGCCGCGCACCCACGGCTCGGCCCTGTTCACCCGTGGCGAGACCCAGGCGATGGTCGTCACCACGCTCGGCACCGCCGAGGACGAGCAGTTCATCGACTCGCTGACGGGCACCTACAAGGAGAACTTCCTCCTGCACTACAACTTCCCCCCCTTCTCGGTGGGTGAAGCCGGCCGCATGGGCCGTCCCGGCCGCCGCGAAGTGGGCCATGGCAAGCTCGCCTGGCGCGCCGTCCATCCGATGCTGCCCGAGCGCCACGAGTTCCCCTACACGATCCGCGTCGTGTCGGAGATCACCGAGTCGAACGGGTCATCCTCCATGGCCACGGTCTGCGGCGCCTCGCTGGCGCTGATGGATGCCGGCGTGCCGATCAAGCGGCCGGTGGCGGGCATCGCCATGGGCCTGATCCTCGAGGGCGAGCGCTATGCGGTGCTCTCCGACATCCTCGGCGACGAGGACCATCTCGGCGACATGGACTTCAAGGTCGCCGGCACCGCCGAGGG
>JAIEPJ010000042.1 GCA_019749835.1 Phreatobacter sp.
CCCACTGGCCCTTGCGCACCGAGACGATGCCCGACCAGAAGATCTCCTCGGCGAAGGCGGCGAGCACCAGCGACAGCACCAGCCAGAGCACGGCGAAGCCGGAAATGTTGATGCCGAGATTGGGCAGGCCGAAATAGACAATGAGGATGGCGACGAGCGGAGGCAGGGCGCGGAACATGTCGACGAAGATGATGATCGGCGCATTGGCGAGGCGCGAGCGGTAGCTGCGGATCACCGCCAGAACGAGGCCGAGGGCGAGGCCCGTGATCACCACCGCCACGGCGATCTGCAGCGTCACCACGACGCCGGAGAGGATATCGGGCCAGTAGCGGGCGATCAGCTCCGGCTTCAGGAAGGCGTCCTGGAAGCGGTCGAGGCCGGTCACCGCGACAATTCCCCGACGAAGTCCCGCGTCCGGGGATGTTGCGGATTGCCGAAGATCTCCGCCGGTGCGCCCTGCTCGAGAATCTGGCCATCGGCCATGAAGACGATGCGGTCGGCGGCGTCGCGGGCGAAGCGCATCTCGTGGCTGACGACGACCATGGTCATGCCCGAGGCCTTGAGGTCGCGCATCACCCCGAGCACCGCGCCGACCAGTTCCGGATCGAGCGCCGAAGTCGGCTCGTCGAAGAGCATGATCTTCGGTTCGAGCGCCAGCGCCCGGGCGATGGCCACGCGCTGCTGCTGGCCGCCCGAGAGTTCGGACGGATAGCTCGGCGCCTTTTCCTTCAGCCCGACGCGATCAAGCGCGGCGAGGCCGATCGCCTCGGCTTCATCCCGGCTCTTGCCCAGCACCTTGCGCAGCGCCAGCGTGACGTTTCCGAGCGCCGTCATGTGCGGATAGAGGTTGAAGGCTTGGAAGACCATGCCGATCTGCCGGCGCATGGCGTTGATGTCGGTGCCCGGCGCCATCAGGTCGACGCCGTCCACGATCACCTGGCCCGCCGTAGGCTCCTCGAGCCTGTTGCAGCAGCGCAGCATGGTCGACTTTCCCGAGCCCGACGGCCCGATGATGAAGACCAGTTCCCGCGCGGCGACGGAAAAGTCGATGCCGCGCAGGATTTCGGTGGTGCCGAAGCTCTTTCTCAGGCCCCGGACGTCGAGCAGTGCCGACATCAGCAGCGCGGCTCGCGGGCGGTCGCGTTATAGCCCGGAAGGCCGGGAACGCCCGAGCCCGGGAAGATGGTGGCGGCGGCCGAATCCGGCCGGGGCGCGATGCCGAACCACTTCTCGAAGATCTTCGCCATCGTGCCGTCCTTCTTGATGCATTCGATGGCGTTCTCGACCATGTCGCGGGTTGCTGTGTCGCCATTGCGCGCCGGCACCGCCCAGACGAGCCCGGTCTTGTGCAGGTAGTCGAGCTTGATCTGCGGGTTGTTCCGCACGGCGAAGGCGGCGACCGTCTCGGCGGTGATGTTGGCGACGGCGCGACCGGCGATGACCGCCTGCACCGCGTCGGTCTGGGTACCGAAGGCTTCCACCTTCCAGCCGACGCTCGCCTCCATCGATTTCGCCCAGCTCTCGTAAGCCGAGCCGCGGTTCACCGAGACCACCTTGTCGCGCAGCGAGGCGAGGTTGGTGACAGGCGCATCACCGCGGCGGGTGACCAGGCGGAAGTCGGTATCGAGATAGCCTTCCGTGAACAGCATGCTCGTGGCGCGCTCCGGCGTCGCCGTCACCGGCGCCATGACGAAGTCGTAGGTGCCGGCATTCAGTGCCGGGATGATGCCGGAAAACTGCGTCGAGGTGATCTCGATGGGCCGGCCGAGGCGCTTGCCGATCTCGTTGGCGAGGTCGACGTTGAAGCCCTGGATGCCGCCGCCGGCAAGGTTCGGGAAGGCGTGCGGAGCGAAAGTGCCGTCAACGGCGGTCTTGATGGGCGCCTGCGCCAGGGCCTGTCCGGTCATGAGCGCCGCAAGGCCTGCGGCAGCGAGAAGATGGCGGAGCATGATGGAAACCCTCTGTTGCGAAACCGCTCTGACGGCGGTGGATCTCAACGTAACCACGCAAAAAAGGGCATCTCAATATCATTGACGATGAATAATGAGGCCTGAAATATAATCGCTGATTATACTGCCCGATCCATGGGCACGAGGGTCCGCCCATGCTCAATCTGCGGCAACTGGAAATCTTCCGGGAGGTCATCCGCTGCCAGACCACCGTCGGCGCGGCGGAGGCGCTGGCCATTTCGCAGCCGGCCGTCTCCAACGCCATCAGGCAGATCGAGGCCCAGCTGGGGCTGCCGCTCTTCGACCGGATCGGCAATCGCCTGGTTCCGACCGCCGAGGCGCAGGAGGTCATGCGCGGCTCTGAGCCCATTTTCTCGCTGTACCGCGCCTTCTCCCAGAAGCTGAAGGACCTGCGCGACACGCGGACCGGGAGCCTGCGGGTCCTCTCGACGCCGGCCCTCTCCAATGCCCTGGTGCCGCGCGCCCTGAAGGCCTTTCTCGCCAACCGGCCGGACATGCATGTCTTCTTCGACGTCAGGCGAACGCCCGGCGTCGTCGAGGGCGTCGAGACCGGCTTCGTCGACCTCGGCTTCTCGCTCTCGCCGCAGCCGCGCCCGGGCATCGAGGCGACCGCCATCTGCACCGGACAGATGGTCTGCGTCTGTCCGCCCGATCATCCGCTGGCCGACCGGTCCGAGATTTCCGCCACCGACCTCGCCGCCTATCCGCTCGTCGGCTTCGAGCCCGGAACACCACTGGGCTTCGCCCTCAACCAGGGTTTCTGGACCCCGGCGCTGCAGGAGCGGGTGATGGTCGAGACGCGCTACAGCGGCACTGCCTGCCTTCTCGCCGAAAGTGGCGTCGGCGTCGCGGTGGTCGATTCCTTCGCCGTCGTCGGCGGCCGCTACGACCTCGTCTTCCGGCCGCTCAGCCCGCGGGTGCCGATCCAGGCCTTCGCCCTGACGGCCCGGGGACAGCCGCCGAAGCGCGTCGTTCGCGCCTTTCTGAAGGAGGTGCAGGCGAGCGCGGTGCGCTTCGCCGACCCCTTCGTGGCGCTGCCCTGAGCGGACCGGCATGGAAGCCTTGCGACGGCCGGCTTTGACCGCCACCCTCGTTCCGTGGCATCGCCAGCATCGAAACGCGCCCCCTTGAGAGGACAAGAGCCATGAAGGCGAATGGAACGGATCTGACGACCGCCAGCGGTGTCTATGTCATCGCGGCGACGCCCTTCCACGAGGACGGCCGCATTGATGAGAAGTCGACGGATTCCATGGTCGATTTCTACCGTGCCTGCGGCGCCGACGGGCTCACCATTCTCGGTGTCATGGGCGAGGCGCCCAAGCTCGCCGCCGAGGAATCGGTCGCCATCTCCAAGCAGATCATCCAGCGGGCCGGCCCCTCCATGCCGGTCATCGTCGGCGTCTCGGCGCCGGGATTCGCCGCCATGCGCTCGCTCGCCCGCACCGTGATGGATGCCGGCGCCGCCGGCGTCATGATCGCCCCGCCGAACACGCTGCGCACCGACGATCAGATCATCGGCTATTACAAGCAGGCGGTGGATGCGATCGGCGACGACGTGCCCTTCTGCATCCAGGATTTCCCCATCACCTTCTCGGTGGTCATGAGCCCGAAGGTCATCCGCTCCATCATCCAGGAACTGCCGTCCTGCGTGATGCTCAAGCACGAGGACTGGCCGGGCCTCGAGAAGATCTCGACCCTGCGCGGCTTCGAGGCCGATGGGTCGATGCGCCACGTCTCCATCCTCTGCGGCAATGGCGGCCTGTTCCTCGACTTCGAATGCGAACGCGGCGCCGACGGCGCCATGACCGGCTATGCCTTCCCGGACATGCTGGTGGATGTCGTCCGCCTGCAGAAGGCCGGCAAGCGCGACGCCGCCCATGATCTCTTCGACGCCCACCTGCCGCTGATCCGCTACGAGCAGCAGCCGGGCGCCGGCCTCGCTGTGCGCAAATATCTGATGAAGAAGCGCGGCGTCATCGCCTCCGATGCCCAGCGCAAGCCCAGCGCGCCGCTGTCCGCCAAGGCCCGCGCGGAAGTCGACTATCTCTTCGACCGGCTGGCCAAGCACGACGCCCGCGCCAAGGCGGCGTAAGCCGGGGCGGCTGACGCAGCGGCCGTCGGCTGAATGCCGGCGGTCCGCCGGGTGCTCGGGTCAACCATGCACAGGCGCGCTGGACTTCGCTGCAGCGCGGCAGTGTTATGCGCGCTGGCTGATCGACCCCGAGGGCATCATGGACAACAGAAGCGACCTGTGGCGTCAGGTGGACGCGGCATCGGGCCGTCTCATCGCACTTTCGGACCGCGTCTGGGGGATGCCGGAGGTCTGCTACACCGAGGCGCGCTCCTGTGCCGAGCACACTGCCCAGCTGAAGGCCGAGGGCTTCCGCGTCACCGAGGCGGTCGCCGGCATTCCGACCGCCGTGATCGGCGAGGCGGGCGAGGGCGGACCGGTCATCGCCTTCCTCGGCGAATATGACGCCCTGCCGGGCCTCAGCCAGGAGGCTGGCGTCGCCGAGCATCGCCCGGTGGAGGCCGGTGGCCACGGCCATGGCTGCGGTCACAATCTCCTCGGTTCGGCGGCGCTGCTGGCCGCCACCGCCATGAAGAACTGGCTCGCCGAGAACGGCATCCCGGGACGGGTGCGCTACTACGGCTGCCCGGCGGAAGAGGGCGGCGCCGCCAAGGCCTTCATGGTGCGCGCCGGTGCCTTCGCGGACGCCGATGTCGCCATCACCTGGCACCCGGGGAGCTGGTGGGAGGTCGCCCCGCCGCTGTCGCTCGCCAACACCCGCGCCGACTTCATCTTCACCGGCAAGGCCGCCCATGCCGCGGCTTCGCCCCATCTCGGCCGCTCGGCACTCGATGCGGTCGAACTGATGAATGTCGGCGTCAATTACATGCGCGAACATATGCCCTCCGATGCGCGGGTGCACTACGCGCTCCTCGACACCGGCGGGATCGCGCCGAACGTCGTGCAGGCCCATGCGCGCGTGCGCTATTCGATCCGTGCCCGCGACCTGCCCGGCATGCTCGAACTGGTCGGGCGGGTGAGGAAGATCGCCGAGGGCGCAGCGCTGATGACCGAGACGAAGATGGAGGTGAAGATCATCTCCGCGGTCTCCAACATCCTCGGCAACACGCCGCTGGAAGAGGCGCTGCAGGGCGTGATGGAAGAGCTCGGCCCGCCGCATTTCGACGAGGCCGACAAGGAATTCGCCCGGCAGATCCAGGCGACCCTGACGCCGCAGGATATCGCCAGCGTCTATCGCGCCATTGGTCTTGAACCGGAGGATAAGCCGCTCGCCGACTTCACCGTGCCGCTCGACGCCAGGCGCAATCCCTTCATCGGCTCGACCGATGTCGGCGACGTCAGCTGGGTGGTGCCGACCGTGCAGGCCCATGCGCCCACCGTCGCCGTCGGCACGCCGTTCCACACCTGGCAGGTGGTGGCCCAGGGCAAGGCTCCGGCGGCCCACAAGGCCATGGTCCAGGTGGCGAAAGCCATGGCCGCGACGGGAGCTGCTGTCCTCAGTGATCCCGCGCTGATGGCCGCGGCCAAGGCAGACCTTGCCCGCCGCACCAAAGCCACGCCCTATAGTTGCCCGATCCCCGACGATATCGGGCCGCCGCTTACCATGTCCGCCGGCTGACGGCCGGTTCACGAAAGGTCTCCCGATGATCCGCTTCTACTTCAACGGCTCGCCCAACCCGACCAAGGTCGCGCTCCTGCTCGAGGAGACCGGTC
>JAIEPJ010000306.1 GCA_019749835.1 Phreatobacter sp.
TGGAGAAGGGGATGCCGATTCCGGTCGTCATCACCGCCTACCAGGACCGCTCCTTCACCTTCGAGATGAAGCAGCCACCCGTCACCTATTGGGTGAAGAAGGCCGCCAAGATCGACAAGGGCCACACGACCCCCGGCAAGGGCTTCATCGGCAAGATCACGCGCGGCCAGATCGCCGAGATCGCCAAGGTGAAGATGGTCGACATGAACTGCGACACGGTCGAGTCGGCTGCGTCGATGATCGAAGGCTCGGCCCGGTCCATGGGCCTCGAGGTGGTGGGGTAAGCCATGAGCGGAAAGCGCTATCGTAAGACCCTCGAGGGCATCGACGCCGCCAAGACCTATGCGCTCGACGACGCCGTGAAGATCGTCAAGGAGCGTGCCACGGCCAAGTTCGACGAGACCATCGAGATCGCCATGAATCTCGGCGTCGACCCGCGCCACGCCGACCAGATGGTCCGCGGCGTCTGCAACCTGCCGAACGGCTCCGGCCGGACCCTGCGGGTTGCCGTCTTCGCTCGCGGCGCCAAGGCCGACGAGGCCAAGGCGGCGGGTGCCGACATCGTCGGTGCCGAAGACCTTCTGGAAATCGTCCAGGGCGGCAAGATCGACTTCGATCGCTGCATCGCCACGCCGGACATGATGGGCCTGGTCGGCCGCCTCGGTAAGGTGCTGGGCCCGCGTGGCCTGATGCCGAACCCGAAGGTTGGCACGGTGACCATGGACGTGAAGTCGGCCGTTGCTGCCTCCAAGGGCGGCGCCGTCGAGTTCCGCGTCGAGAAGGCCGGCATCATCCACTCTGCCGTCGGCAAGGTCTCGTTCGAGCCCGGCAAGCTGGTTGAGAACATCAAGGCCTTCGCCGATGCCGTCGTGAAGGCCCGGCCGACCGGCGCCAAGGGAACCTATGTCCAGAAGATCGCGATCTCCTCGACCATGGGCCCCGGCGTGAAGGTCGATCCGTCGAGCGTGCTCAACGCCTGATGCCGACAGGGCGCGCACGCATTGCGCGTGCGCCTCCTTCCGTCGTGTGTCTGGGATGCAGCCCTGCGTGCCGAGGAGGGCGGGCCAAAAAAATGGCCTGCCCCACTTGGCAAGTGGAACAGCCTTTGCTAGACGACGCCGGCTGGGGTGTGGGCAACCACGCCCTCATTGCGTTTGGCCCAAGGATCGCGATTCGCCGTTTTCCGGTGGCGCGGCCGACACAGGAGACGCCGGGAGCGGTTCCCGGACCCTGATCAGGAGTCCGCAAGAGTTTTTGTGAAGAGCTTCCGCGCAGGGAAACCCGCGCGGCAAGGCCGGTGGAGTTGTCCCACGAGGGTCCGAGGACCCGGGATCGCGAGACCGGATCGTCCTGTCCGAGACTGCAGGCGAGGGGTTATCCCCTCTTAATCGCGAAAGCCTGCACAGACGGGTGAAGACCATTTCACCGGCGGAGACGCCGAGGGAAGGGTTCGAACTCAAGGCACCTCGGCCGAGGGATTTCATCCCGCGGTGTTCCAGAGGGGACAGGGCCGAACGTCGATCGTTCGGAGGCCGGCTCGCCGGCGCCGATGATCGGCAGGTGCAACCCGGGGCTCTCCGCGAGGAGGCCCCGACCAGAGAGAGCAAACGTGGATCGCACGGAAAAGAAGGAGCTGGTCGGCACGCTCAACGAGGTCTTCAAGACCTCCGGCGTTGTCGTCGTCGCTCACTATTCCGGCCTCACGGTCGCGCAGATGCAGGACCTTCGTCGCAGGATGAAGGCCCAGGGCGCGTCAGTGAAGGTCACCAAGAACCGCCTCGCCAGGATCGCTCTCGAAGGCACGGACGTCGCGTCCATCGGAGCCCTGCTGAAGGGCCCCACGATTCTGGCCATCAGCCAGGATCCGGTCGCGGCACCGAAGGTCGCCTCGGAATTCGCCAAGCTGCATGACAAGTTTGTCATTCTTGGCGGCGCCATGGGGACGACCGCTCTGAACCCGGACGGTGTGAAGGCGCTCGCCACACTTCCGTCGCTCGACGAACTGCGCGGCAAACTCGTGGGCCTCATCCAGGCTCCCGCGACCAAGCTCGCCCAGCTCTCGACCGCGCCCGCTGCAAAGCTCGCGCGCGTGTTCACTGCTTATGCCGACCGAGACAAGGCCGCGTGAGGCACCTCTCACTCAACCCGGTTCGAACCGTTCAAAAGGAAAATGCAAATGGCTGATCTCGCCAAAATCGTCGACGAACTGTCGTCGCTCACCGTTCTCGAGGCCGCCGAGCTCGCGAAGATGCTCGAAGAGAAGTGGGGCGTCTCTGCCGCCGCCGCCGTGGCCGTCGCCGCTGGCCCGGGTGCCGGCGCCGCCGCTGCCCCGGTCGAGGAGCAGACCGAGTTCACCGTGATGCTTGCCGCCGCCGGCGACAAGAAGATCGAGGTGATCAAGGAAGTCCGCGCCATCACCGGCCTCGGCCTGAAGGAAGCCAAGGACCTCGTCGAGGGTGCTCCGAAGGCCGTCAAGGAAGGCGTGAGCAAGGACGAGGCCGAGAAGCTGAAGAAGCAGCTCGAGGCCGCCGGCGCCAAGGTTGAACTGAAGTGATCAGGCTCCGCGCGGGCGGTCTTCGGGCCGCTCGCGCGGGCTTATCCGCCCCGGGTGACCGGTGCGGGACCGCCGTCAGGCGGACGTGCATTCGCATGCGGGGCTCTCGGGCACCGCGAGTCTAACAGAGGTTGTCAGCGTTTGACCGGACGGTCCAGGGTCGCCCATCGGCCCGCCTGTGGACCGTCCGGTCAGGCGTCTGCGACGGGAGCGGCTCCATCAAGCCCGCCCGTCGCTGGAACCAGGGCCGCCGCCGACGCCTGGCGGCCCAAGCGAGAGGCGACATGGCTCAGACTTTCACCGGCCGCAAAAGGTTCCGCAAGTTCTTCGGCAAGATCAGGGAAGTCGCGACGATGCCGAACCTCATCGAGGTTCAGAAGTCGTCCTATGACCAGTTCCTGATGGTCGACGAGCCCAAGGGCGGACGCTCCGACGAGGGGCTGCAGGCCGTGTTCAAATCGGTGTTTCCGATCACCGATTTCTCCGGCAGCGCCATGCTGGAGTTCGTGAAGTACGAGTTCGAGCCGCCGAAATACGATGTCGACGAGTGCCGTCAGCGTGGCATGACCTTCGCCGCGCCGCTCAAGGTGACGCTGCGCCTCATCGTGTTCGATGTGGACGCCGATACCGGCGCCAAGTCCGTCAAGGACATCAAGGAGCAGGACGTCTATATGGGCGACATCCCGCTCATGACGTCGAACGGCACCTTCATCGTCAACGGCACCGAGCGCGTCATCGTCTCGCAGATGCACCGCTCGCCCGGTGTCTTCTTCGACCACGACAAGGGCAAGACCCATTCGTCGGGCAAGCTGCTCTTCGCCGCCCGCATCAGCCCCTATCGCGGCTCCTGGCTCGACATCGAGTTCGACGCCAAGGACATCGTCTATGCGCGCATCGACCGCCGCCGCAAGATTCCTGTCACCAGCCTGCTTTATGCCCTCGGCATGGGCTCCGAGGACATCCTGGCGACCTTCTACAACCACATCCTGGTGACGAAGGACAAGAAGGACGGCTGGCGCGTCCCCTACGATGCCGCCCGCATGCGCGGCTTCAAGGCCGTCAACGACATGATCGACGCCGATTCCGGCGAGGTTGTGCTTGAGGCCGGCAAGAAGCTCTCGGTCCGCGAGGCCAAGAAGCTCGCCGAGAAGGGCCTGAAGGCGCTGCGCCTGTCGACCGAGGAACTGGCGGGGCGCTACCTCGCCGAGGACATGGTCAACATGAAGACCGGTGAGATCTATGCCGAGGCCGGCGAGGAGATCACCGAGAAGATGCTGAAGATGCTGGTGGCGGAGGGCTACGAGGCCCTGCCCACGCTTGACATCGATCACATCACCATCGGCGCCTATATCCGCAACACCCTTGCCGCCGACAAGAACATGACGCGCGAGGACTCGCTCTTCGACATCTACCGCGTCATGCGTCCCGGCGAACCGCCGACGGTCGAGACCGCGGAGGCCATGTTCCATTCGCTGTTCTTCGACAGCGAGCGCTACGACCTGTCCGCCGTCGGTCGCGTGAAGATGAACATGCGCCTCGACCTCACCGCCGAGGACACCGTCCGCATCCTGCGCAAGGACGACATCCTGGCCGTCGTCCGCACGCTCGTCGAGCTGCGTGATGGCAAGGGCGAGATCGACGACATCGACCACCTCGGCAACCGCCGCGTGCGCTCGGTCGGCGAGCTCATGGAGAACCAGTACCGCGTCGGCCTGCTCCGCATGGAGCGCGCCATCAAGGAGCGCATGAGCTCGGTCGAGATCGACACGGTCATGCCGCAGGACCTGATCAACGCCAAGCCGGCGGCCGCAG
Source organism: Phreatobacter sp. (assembly GCA_019749835.1). Taxonomy (GTDB): domain Bacteria; phylum Pseudomonadota; class Alphaproteobacteria; order Rhizobiales; family Phreatobacteraceae; genus Phreatobacter. The sequence goes on from JAIEPJ010000306.1 coordinate 4,367, forward strand.
CCGTGCGCGAGTTCTTCGGCTCCTCGCAGCTCTCGCAGTTCATGGACCAGACCAACCCGCTGTCCGAGATCACCCACAAGCGCCGTCTCTCGGCGCTCGGACCGGGTGGCCTGTCGCGCGAGCGTGCCGGCTTCGAGGTGCGCGACGTGCACCCGACGCATTACGGCCGCATCTGCCCGATCGAGACGCCGGAAGGCCCGAATATCGGCCTGATCAACTCGCTGGCCACCTTCGCCCGCGTCAACAAGTACGGCTTCATCGAGACGCCCTACCGCAAGGTCCGCGACGGCCGGGTCACCGACGAGGTGATCTATCTGTCGGCCATGGAGGAGGGGAAGTACTCCGTCGCCCAGGCCAACGCGCCGATCGACGAGAGCGGCAAGTTCATGGAAGACCTCGTCATCTGCCGTCAGGCGGGTGAGACCCTGCTGCTGCCCGTTGACCGCGTCGACTTCATGGACGTGTCGCCGAAGCAGCTCGTGTCGGTCGCGGCCGCGCTCATCCCGTTCCTCGAGAACGACGACGCCAACCGCGCCCTGATGGGCTCCAACATGCAGCGCCAGGCCGTGCCGCTGGTGAAGGCCGATGCGCCCTTCGTCGGCACCGGCATGGAATCGGTCGTCGCCCGTGACTCCGGCGCCGCCATCGCCGCCCGCCGCACCGGCGTTGTCGACCAGGTGGACGCCACCCGTATCGTTATCCGCGCCACCGAGGATCTCGATCCGACCAAGTCGGGCGTCGACATCTACCGCCTGATGAAGTTCCAGCGCTCGAACCAGTCGACCTGCATCAACCAGCGTCCGCTGGTGCGCGTCGGCGACATCGTCAAGAAGGGCGAGATCCTGGCCGACGGCCCCTCGACCGATCTTGGCGATCTGGCGCTCGGCCGCAACGTCCTCGTCGCCTTCATGCCGTGGAACGGCTACAACTTCGAGGACTCCATCCTGCTCTCCGAGCGGATCGTGAAGGAAGACGTCTTCACCTCGATCCATATCGAGGAGTTCGAGGTCTCCGCCCGCGATACCAAGCTCGGTCCGGAGGAGATCACGCGCGACATTCCGAACGTGTCGGAAGAGGCGCTGAAGAACCTCGACGAAGCCGGCATCGTCTATATCGGCGCGGAAGTGCAGGCGGGTGACATCCTCGTCGGCAAGATCACGCCGAAGGGCGAGAGCCCGATGACGCCGGAGGAGAAGCTCCTGCGCGCCATCTTCGGCGAAAAGGCCTCCGACGTGCGCGACACCTCGCTGCGCGTGCCCCCGGGCGTCACCGGCACCATCGTCGAAGTCCGCGTCTTCAATCGTCACGGCGTCGACAAGGACGAGCGCGCCATGGCGATCGAGCGCGAGGAGATCGAGCGTCTCGCCAAGGACCGCG
>JAIEPJ010000131.1 GCA_019749835.1 Phreatobacter sp.
CGGATGGTCGTGACCGTCTTCGGGTTTGCCGCTCCCTTCGAATCCCTGGCCCGCGATATTCCCCTCGCGTCGGCCGGCAGGGCGGAGAGCGTATCGCGGGCGGAGGCGTCGCGGTAGCGGGCGAGCAGCGTCTCGAGCTGGTCGCGCAGCGACTTGGCCTCGCGCTCAAGGACGCGCAATTGCACCTCCTGCTCGCTGGCCTCCCCGGCCTGCCGCTTCACCTGATCGAGGTTCTGCTGCAGCGCCTCGACGCGAGCTCCGGCAAAGCGGGCATCGTTCTCCAGCACCCGGACGAGCTTTTCGGCCTCGGAGCGGATCTGTCCGTCGAGATTGACGCGCTGGGCCTGGAGCTCGGCGATGCGCGGATGGCGTGGACCGAGGGTCGAGGATTGTTCGGCCAGCTGGGCAAGCACGGCGGCGCGCTGCTCGTTGAGACGGCGGATGATCTCGGAATTGACGATCTCGCCCGATTCGATCGGCCGGCCGGACCTCAGGAAGTCACGAAGCAGCCGGGCGCGGGTCTGCGCGTCAGACTGCTGGGCCCGCGCGGCGGCGATCTGGCTGTTCACCTCGGCGAGCTGCTGGGCGGTCAGGCTGGTATTGTTGGTGCCGACGAAGAGATTGGCGCGGGCCCGGAAGCTCTCGACACGGCCCTCGGCCTCCTCGACCTTGCGGCGCAGTCCGTCGACCTCACCGGAAAGCCACTGGCTGGCGTTGCGGGTCTGGCTGCGCTTGTTGGCCTGCTGGGCCTCGATGAACTGGGCGGCGACCATGTTGGCGGCCTCGGCGGCGAGCGCCGGGTCCTGCGAATCGAACTGGATGGCAATGATGCGCGACTTGTCGACCTGATAGGCCGTCAGCTTCTCGAAATAGCTGCGCAGCACCCGCTCCTCGGCGGTCATGCGCATCGGATTCTCGGCAAGGCCGAGGAAGATCAGCACCTGCCTGACAGGATTGAAGCTGCGCAGGGCAGGATCGAATTCCGGCTTGCGGGCGAGGTCGAGCTTCTGTGCCACGGCCTTGGCGACGTCGCGGGAGAGAATCAGCTGCACCTGGCTGAGAACGGCCTCCTGATCGACGGCCGCCCGGTCGGCACCGCCGGAGCGGTCGCTTTCGGGACGGGTGAAAGAGCTCTCGCCGTTCTCCACCAGGATCCGGGCCTCGGAGCGGTAGGTCGGAGCCGTCAGGCTGACGGCGGCGAAGCTGAGAGCGAGCGCCACCAGCGTTGGAACAATGATCCAGAGGCGCGACGCCCAAAGGGCGCGGGCCAGACCCGCGAGGTCGAGATCGATCAGGGAAGCCCTGTCGCGACCTGCCGGCGTCGTGTCTCCTGCCCCGACCATGATGCCGCCATCTCCTGCAACGTCTACGCAGGCTGAATAGAAATCATTAGGGTTGCCATCGGGTTAATCAGGGCAGGCGAAGGCGCGCGCCGGTCAGTCTTTCTTAACCACGCTGGCCGATGATCGCCGCCATGATCACAAGAGGTTTCGAGGTGCAGCCGTGAAGCGCTCCATCCTGCTGGTTGCGGCGACGGCGCTGGTTCTGGCTGGTTGCGCCGGTCGCCCGGGTGCCGGTCCCGGTACGCTCGTCGATACGACGCGCGGCACGGTGGGGCCCGTCGGCCCGGAAGGCGCGCTGGTGCCGCACGAGCAGATCATGCCGCGCGGCCCCTATCTCCTCGACACCGGCGACCGTCTGCGGGTGGTGGTCTTCGGACAGGAGGGCCTGACCAATTCCTATGCTGTGGATGCCACGGGCGCCATCGCCATGCCGCTGATCGGGCTCGTTCCGGCGGCCGGCCGTTCGACCGATATGTTGGCCCGGGATATCGCCGCCAAGCTGCGCGGCGGCTTCATCCGCGAGCCGAGCGTTTCGGTCGAGGTCGAGACCTACCGGCCATTCTTCATCATGGGCGAGGTGACCGCCGGCGGGCAGTTTCCCTTCGTGACAGGGATGACCGCGCAGAACGCCATCGCCATCGCCGGCGGGTTCACGCCGCGCGCCAACCGCTGGAACATCGAGGTCACCCGCAAGGTGAACGGTCAGCTCTACCGCGCCGACGTGCCGCTGACCCACCCCCTCGCACCCGGCGACACCGTCGTGGTCCGCGAGCGCTGGTTCTGACGCCTTGTCCTCACCGAGCCTTGCGATCCTCCATGTCATGCGCGCGCCGGTCGGCGGGCTGTTCCGACACGTGATCGACCTTGCGGCCGCCCAGGCCGCCCGCGGCCACCGCGTCGGCATCGTCGCCGACGCCTCGACCGGCGGCGATCGGGCGGCGGCGGTTTTCGAGGGCCTGAAGCCATCACTCGCCCTCGGCCTCGCCCGTGTGCCCATGAGCCGCGAACTTGGCTCCGCCGACTGGTCGGCCGGCCGCTGCGTCGCACAGATCCTCGGGGCGAAGGACATCGACGTCGTTCACGGACACGGGTCGAAGGGCGGCGCCTTCGCCCGCCTCGCCGGTGGCGCCCGGCTGAAGGTCTACACACCCCATGGCGGCAGCCTCCACTATTCACGCAAGACACCGGTCGGATTCGTCTACCTGACGCTCGAGCGCCTGCTCGCGGCCCGCACCGATCTGTTCCTGTTCGAGAGCCTGTTCGGCCTCAACGCCTTCGCCGCGAAGGTCTGCAAGCCGCGCGGCACCGTGCGGGTCGTCCATAACGGCGTCAGCGAAGGCGAGTTCTCGGCCGTGCCATTGCGGCAGGACGCTGCCGACCTCCTGTTCATCGGCGAGCTCCGGCATCTGAAGGGCATCGACGTGCTGATCGACGCCATGGCCCTCCTGCGCGGGCGCGGGCGCGCGTTGACCGCGACCATCGTCGGCGATGGCCCCGATGCCGGGCTCTTCCGCCAGAAGGCGGTGGATGTCGGGTTATCCGATGCCGTGACCTTCGCGGGCGCGATGCCCGCGCGGGAGGCCTTTGCCCGGGGACGTCTGCTCGTCGTGCCCTCGCGGGCTGAATCGCTGCCCTATGTGGTGCTTGAGGCCGGAGCGGCGGGCTTGCCGGTGCTGGCGAGCGCCGTCGGCGGAATCGGCGAGATTTTCGGGCCCGACGCGGACAGGCTGGTGCCGCCTGGCAGCGACTGGGCGCTGGCGGGCGCCATTGCCGCCGCCCTCGACGATCCCGAAGAAACGCTGGCGCTGGCTGCGCGCCTCAGCGAACGCATTCATGCCGGCTTTTCCGTCGACGCCATGGCGGAAGGCGTGCTCGCTGCCTATGGCGAGGCCCTTGCCCTGCGCCGCTCCGCCTGAGCACCAGGATCGATCAAGCGAAAAGCAACCTTTGGCGGTTAAAGCTGACCGCAGGGACGCCACGCGCGCTGCGCTGGCGCGAGGGAGACGCCGACATGCTGGGATTTACCGGCCGGGACATCATCAAGGAGGCGGAAACGGCACGCGCCAGCCAGCCGGCCAGCGACAACCGTCGCCCTCTGTCGGATCTGGCTGCACGGATCGCGGGGGAGACGGTCGGCACGGTCTATTCGCCGGTCGTGCTGTCCGGCCTGGTCAGGCTCGCCGAATTCGTCATCGTCATGGCGCTGGGCGCGACGATCTACATGGGTTGGGTCTTCCCGCAACACGGCGTGCAATGGCCCTCGCTCCTCGGCCTCGTCGCCGTCGCGGCGCTGGCGCTTGCCGCCTTTCAGGCGGCCGGCCTCTATGACATCCACGTCTTCCGGACCCATGTCGCGCAGTTCAGCCGACTGTTTTTCGCCTGGACCATGGTCTTTCTGGTCGCGATGGCGATCGCCTTCTTCGCCAAGGCCGGCGATGCCTTCTCGCGCGTCTGGCTCGGCTCCTGGTATCTGAGCGGCCTCATCATCCTCATGGGCCTGCGCGTCGGGCTTGCCCAGCTGGTGCGCACATGGTCGCGCGCCGGGCGCCTGCAGCGCCGCGCCGTCGTGGTCGGTGGCGGCGAACCGGCGGAGGAGCTGATCCGCTCCATCCTCGCCCAGTCCGACAGCGACGTGACCATCTGCGGGACGTTCGACGACCGGACCGACGATCGCTCGCCGGCCCATGCTGCCCATGTGCCGAAACTCGGCACGGTCGATGACCTCCTGGAGTTCGCACGCCGCACGCGGGTCGATCTCGTCATCGTCACGATCCCGATGAGCGCCGAGAAGCGCGTGCTCGACATGCTGCGCAAGCTGTGGGTCCTGCCGGTGGACATCCGCCTTGCCGCCCATACCGCCAAGCTGCGATTCCGGCCGCGCGCCTATTCCTATATCGGCAATGTCCCCGTGCTCGACGTTTTCGACAAGCCGATCCAGGACTGGGACATCGTGCTGAAATGGGTGTTCGACAAGATCGTCGGCACCGCCGCTCTGATCGCCCTGTCACCGATCTTCCTGGTCACCGCAATCGCCGTGAAGCTGGATTCCAAGGGTCCCGTGTTCTTCCGCCAGAAGCGCTATGGCTTCAACAACGAGATGATCGAGGTCTTCAAGTTCCGCTCCATGCACACGGAGATGAGCGATGCGACCGCTTCCAAACTGGTCACCAAGGGCGATCCGCGCGTCACCCGTGTCGGCCGGTTCATCCGCAAGACTTCCATCGACGAATTGCCGCAGCTCTTCAACGTTGTCTTCAAGGGCAACCTGTCGCTCGTCGGCCCGCGCCCGCATGCCGCCCATGCCAAGGCCGCCGACAGGCTCTATGACGATGTCGTCGACGGCTATTTCGCCCGCCACAAGGTCAAGCCCGGCATCACCGGCTGGGCCCAGATCAACGGCTGGCGCGGCGAGACCGACACGCCCGAGAAGATCCAGCGGCGCGTCGAGCACGACCTCTACTACATCGAGAACTGGTCCGTTCTCTTCGACCTCTACATCCTCGCAAAGACCCCCATCTCGCTCGCCCAGCACCGCGAGAACGCGTTTTGACCCTCGCCCTCCCCGCGCCCCGCGCCGGGGGGGTGCTTCACGGCGGTGAGCCGTTCCGGCTCGCCGCCCTCTGGCTCATGATGGTCGGCGGCGCCTTCGTCTTCGCCGAGCCATCGCCCTACGAGATCGGCGCGCTCGGCGCCATCGCGGCCTTCGCACTGACGGGTGGCCTGCGGCTGCGGGCGGCGCACGGCCCGTTACTGATCGTCCTCGTCGTCTATTGCCTCGGCCTCACGATATCGGCGATTCCCGTTCTCGGCGCGCCTCAGGTGGCGCCATGGGTCGCCGTCTCCTGGTATCTCGCGGTCACCATGGTGTTCTTCGCCATCGTCGCTGTCGACAATACCGAGGCGCGGATGCGGGTGATCATCCGCGCCTGGACCCTGGCAGCGCTGATCGCCGCGGTGGCCGGGATCGCCGGCTATTTCCGGGTCTTCCCGGGCGCCTTCGACCTCTTTACCCTCTATGGCCGCGCCAAAGGCACGTTCAACGACCCCAACGTGTTCGGCCCCTTCCTCATCCTGCCCATGCTGGTGGCGATGCAGGCCTTCCTGAGCGCGACGTCCCAGTCGCTTATCCGGGCGGGCGCCGTCTTCGCGGTCCTGCTCGTGGCGCTGCTGCTATCCTTTTCGCGCGGCGCCTGGATTCATTTCGCCCTGTCGGCGGTGGTCATGACCGGCCTGATGGTCCTGACCGCGGAGACGGCGGCGCAGCGCTTCCGCATTCTTCTCGTCGTTGCGGCGGGCTTGGTCCTGCTGATCGCCTTCGTCGGCGTCCTCCTGAGCATCGACAAGGTGGCCGAGCTGATGCGGGAGCGGGCGAGCCTCAACCAGAGCTACGATTCCGGGCCGATGGGACGATTCGGCCGCCATGCCTAT
>JAIEPJ010000155.1 GCA_019749835.1 Phreatobacter sp.
GAACGACCCCGTCCCCTAACGCCTCGCTGCAACAACCGACCAAAGACGACGAATAAGGAAACCGACCCATGTCCCGCGAGATGACCGGCGCCGAAATGGTGGTGCAGGCCCTGATCGACCAGGGCGTCAACACGCTCTTCGGCTATCCCGGCGGCGCCGTGCTGCCGATCTATGACGCGCTCTTCCAGCAGGACAGCGTCAAGCACATTCTCGTCCGCCACGAGCAGGGCGCGGTGCATGCGGCGGAGGGCTATGCCCGCTCCTCCGGCAAGGTCGGCGTGGTGCTGGTCACCTCCGGCCCCGGCGCGACCAATGCCGTCACCGGCCTGACCGATGCGCTGATGGATTCCATTCCGCTCGTCTGTTTCACCGGCCAGGTGCCGACGCATCTCATCGGCTCGGACGCGTTCCAGGAGGCCGATACGGTCGGCATCACGCGCCACTGCACCAAGCACAACTATCTCGTGAAGAACATCGAGGACCTGCCGCGCATCCTGCACGAGGCCTTCTATGTGGCGCAGAACGGCCGTCCCGGGCCTGTCGTCATCGACATCCCCAAGGACATCCAGTTCAAGAGCGGCAAATACGAGAAGCCGCGCGACAACCAGCACAAGACCTACCGTCCGCAGATCAAGGGCGACCTGTCCAAGATCAAGGCGGCGGTGGAGCTGATCGCCAGGGCCAAGCGCCCGGTCTTCTATACCGGCGGCGGCGTCATCAATGCCGGGCCGCAGGCCTCGCAGCTCTTGCGCGAGCTGGTGCGCGCCACCGGCTATCCCGTGACCTCGACGCTGATGGGCCTCGGCGCCTATCCGGCCCATGACCCGCAATGGCTGGGCATGCTCGGCATGCACGGCACCTACGAGGCGAACCTCGCCATGCATGGCTGCGACCTCATGGTGAATATCGGCGCGCGCTTCGATGACCGCATCACCGGGCGGCTCGATGCCTTCTCGCCGGGGTCGAAGAAGATCCATATCGACATCGATCCCTCGTCCATCAACAAGAACGTCAAGGTGGATATCGGGATCGTCGGCGACTGCGCCCATGTGCTCGAGGACATGGTGCGGCTGTGGAAGGACGTGGCCGGACAGGTCGACAAGCCGGCGATCAAGGCCTGGTGGCTGCAGATCGAGGGCTGGCGCGGGCGCAAGTCGCTCGCCTATGCGAATTCCGACACGATCATCAAGCCGCAGCATGCGCTGGAGCGGCTGGAGGCGCTGACCAAGCACCGCAAGCGCTTCATCACCACGGAGGTCGGCCAGCACCAGATGTGGGCGGCGCAATATCTCCATTTCGACGATCCGAACCGCTGGATGACGTCGGGCGGCCTCGGCACGATGGGCTATGGCCTGCCGGCGGCGGTGGGCGTGCAGCTCGCCCATCCGAAGGATCTCGTCATCTGCGTGGCGGGCGAGGCCTCGGTGCTGATGAACATGCAGGAGATGTCGACGGCGGCGCAGTATCGCCTGCCGGTGAAGATCTTCATCCTCAACAACGAATATATGGGCATGGTGCGCCAGTGGCAGGAACTGCTGCATGGCGGGCGCTATTCGGAGAGCTATTCGGCGGCGCTGCCGGACTTCGTCAAGCTGGCCGAGGCCTATCACGCCAAGGGCATCCGCTGCGACGATCCGGCCAAGCTCGACGACGCCATCCGCGAGATGATCGACTATCCCGGACCGGTGATCTTCGACTGCCTGGTGGCGAAGGAAGAGAACTGCTTCCCGATGATCCCCTCGGGCAAGGCGCATAACGAGATGATCCTCGCCGATTTCGTCGGCCAGACCGGCGACATCATCGACGCCAAGGGCAAGCAGCTGGTGTGAGGCGCCCGGCGCCTCATTCCCCGCTCATCGCAAAGAAACAGTCATGACCCAGTCCCAGTCCGCCTATTTCCTCTCCGACGCCATCCATGCCGAGCGCCGCCACACGCTCGCCGTGCTGGTCGACAACGAGCCCGGCGTCCTCGCCCGCATCGCCGGCATGTTTTCCGGCCGCGGCTACAATATCGAGAGCCTGACGGTCTCGGAGACCGAGCACGAGAAGCACGTCTCGCGCATCACCATCGTCACCACCGGCACGGAGAAGGTGATCGAGCAGATCAAGACGCAGCTCGACCGGCTGGTGCCGGTGCACCGGGTGGTGGACCTGACCGTCCAGGGCTCGGCGCTGGAGCGCGAGCTCTGCCTCGTCAAGGTGCGCGGCAAGGGCGACTCGCGCGTCGAGGCGCTGCGCCTCGCCGGGGCCTTCGGCGCCCGGACGCTGGACGCGACGCTCAACTCCTTCGTCTTCGAGCTGACGGGAACGACGGAGGAGGTCGAGCGCTTCATCCGCCTGATGGGCGTGGTCGGCCTCGTCGAGGTGTCGCGCACCGGCATCGCCGCCATGAGCCGCGGCGCGGAAGGCATGCAGGAAGCGGCCTTGCCGGATGGTGCGCAGGGACGCTGATATCGGGAGCATTCGCCAGCGAAGTGGGAACCGGTTCGCGTGAAGCCAATGCGACCCGTCCGGCAAACTGCTACAGCTTGCACCCGATAGAACAGCCTTCCCCGGAAGCCCGCCATGCCGACGCATCTGTCCGTCAACGTCAACGCCATCGCGCAGCTGCGCAACCGGCGCAACCTGCCCTGGCCGAGCGTCACCGGCCTTGCCCGCATCGCGCTGGCAGCGGGGGCGGCGGGGATCACCGTGCATCCCCGCCCCGACGAGCGGCATATCCGCCGGCATGACGTCTTCGATCTCGCGGGCCTGCTGCGCGCCGAGTTTGCCGCCGCCGAGTTCAACATCGAGGGCTATCCGGACGAGCGCTTCCTGGCGCTCTGCGAGGCGGCGAAGCCTGACCAGGTGACGCTGGTGCCGGACGACCCGGCCCAGGCGACCTCCGACCATGGCTGGGACGTCCACCGGGATGCCGCTCTGCTGCGGCAGTCCATCGCCCGGCTGAAGGCGGGCGGCATGCGGGTCTCGATCTTCCTCGACGCCGACCCGGCGCTGGTGGCGGGTGCCAAGGCCACCGGCACCGACCGGATCGAGCTCTATACGGGGCCCTATGGCCATGCCGGCGACGCGGCGGTGCAGGCCGGTGAATTGCAGAAACTGGTCGCGACCACCGAAGCGGCCATCGCCGCCGGCCTCGGCGTCAATGCCGGCCACGACCTCACCCTCGACAACCTGCCGAAGCTCATCGCCGCCGCCCCTGATATCGCCGAGGTCTCGATCGGCCATGCGCTGACCGCCGACGCCCTCATTTACGGCATGGCGGAGACCGTCCGTCTCTATCGCAGGGCCTGCGGCCGCTGAGGGCCTGCTCCTCTCACCTTGGCGGCGTCCGCGTTTACGCCGCGCCCCGTCTGGGATATACGTCGGATATCCGAGATGGGTGATGGAGGCCTGACGGTGCGCGCCAAATCCGCTCGATGGGGCAACAGCATTGCCGTCCGCGTGCCGCGCTCCGTGGCGGAGACGATTGACCTGAAACCCGGCGAGGACCTGGAGATTGTTGCGGTGCCGGGCGGGCTGAACATCCGCCGGCCGATAGCGCCCCGCTATCCGTCCATGAGCCTTGCCGACATGGTGGCGGAAATGGACCGGCTCGGTCCAGACGGCCGGCCGGAAGTCGTCGACTGGGGACCGGATCGCGGAGACGAGATCGTCGATGACAGGCGATGACGGGCGTCCGCTGATCCACGCAGGTGATGTTTACTGGGTCGATTTCGATCCGACCAAGGGCAGCGAACAGGCTGGGGCGCGCCCTGCACTGGTCATATCCGATGTCGAATACAATCGGCGGTCCGATCTGGTCATCGTGTGCCCGATCACGCGCAACACGAGGCCATGGCCAACCAAGATCGTCATGGTTGATGAGCCCGAGATCGAAGGCGCCGTGCTGGTCGATCAGGTTCGCAGCCTTCATCGTGCATCGCGCGGCTTTCGCTTTGCAGGGCGTGTCTCACCGGAACTCCTGTCAGCCGTCCGGGCCAAGCTCTTTGAAATCATCGGCCCCGGCTGGAAGGATGCCGAATGACCCGTCATGGCCGGATCCCGCCCCGCTGAGCCGCCCTGTCTTGAGGCGACTTGCGCCGATGATCGCGCTGCGCTAGACCACCGAACCGTAACGTACGGTACGGCTTCCTCACCTCGCTTCCCATGGTCTCCGCCACCAAGTCCTTCGCTCCCGAGACGGCCGCCCCTGACGCGGCCGAGCCGACCGCCCGTCAGGCGGCGGTTCTCGACGCGGTGCTGGCGCTGATGCAGGAGAGCGGCGGGCAGCTCACCATGACGGCTGTGGCGAGACGGGCCAGCTGTTCGAAGGAAACCCTCTACAAGTGGTTCGGCGACCGTGACGGCCTGCTGACCGCCACCGTCCAGTGGCAGGCATCCCGCGTGCGCGCCGGCCGCTATGACCGGCAGAAGCTCGATGCATCGAGCCTGCGGGACAGCCTCCGGGGTTTCGCCGCGAACTGGCTGTCGGTGATTTCCAGCCCGACCTCGATCGCGCTGAACCGGCTGGCGATCTCTCACGCCGCGTCGAAACAGAGCAATCTCGGCCAGATCGTGCTCGACAACGGCCGCTTCGCCATCGGCAACAGGCTGAAGCCCGTGCTGGAGGAAGGACGCGCGGCGGGCCTGCTCCAGTTCGACGATACCGAAGCGGCGTTCCGCACCTTTTTCGGCCTCGCAGGCCGCGACGTGCAGATCCGCCTGCTGCTCGGCGACACACTCACACTGGAAAAGTCGGAGATCGCGCGCGATGCAGCGGCGGCCACCGACCAGTTCCTCGCCCTCTATGGTCGGACGGAGCCGAAGCCGGCTGCCGCCTGACAGCGCCTACCCCCTCACGCAAACCAAGCCCAAGGAAGGAACATCCCATGCGTGTCTATTACGATCGCGACGCCGATCTGAACCTGATCAAGTCGAAGAAGGTCTGCATCGTCGGCTATGGCAGCCAGGGCCATGCCCATGCGCTGAACCTGCGCGATTCCGGCGTGAAGGACGTGGTCATCGCGCTGAAGGCGGGTTCGGCCACCCGCGCCAAGGCCGAGGCTGCCGGCTTCACCGTCATGACGCCCGCCGAGGCCGCCAAGGTCTGCGACATCATGATGATGCTCACCCCGGACGAACTGCAGGCCGACATCTACCGCGACGACCTCCACGGCAACATGAAGCCGGGCGCCGCGATCATGTTCGCCCACGGCCTCAACGTGCACTTCAACCTGATCGAGGCCCGCAAGGATCTCGACGTGCTGATGGTCGCCCCGAAGGGCCCCGGCCACACCGTGCGCTCCGAGTACCAGCGCGGCGGCGGCGTGCCGACCCTCATCGCCATCCATCAGGATGCCTCGGGCAATGCCCATGACCTCGGCCTGTCCTACGCCTCGGCCAATGGCGGCGGCCGCGCCGGCATCATCGAGACGACCTTCAAGGAAGAGTGCGAGACCGATCTCTTCGGCGAGCAGGTCGTGCTCTGCGGCGGCCTGGTCGAGCTGATCAAGGCGGGCTACGAGACCCTGACGGAAGCCGGCTATGCGCCGGAAATGGCCTATTTCGAGTGCCTCCACGAGGTGAAGCTGATCGTCGACCTCATCTATGAGGGTGGCATCGCCAACATGAACTACTCGATCTCCAACACCGCCGAGTATGGCGAGTATGTCACCGGCCCCCGCATCATCACCGCCGAGACCAAGGCCGAGATGAAGCGCGTCCTCACCGACATCCAGTCGGGCAAGTTCACCCGCGACTGGATGCTGGAGAACAAGGTCAACCAGACCTCGTTCAAGGCGAC
>JAIEPJ010000108.1 GCA_019749835.1 Phreatobacter sp.
AGCATCACGATGTTCTTCGGATGGCCGGCGCGGCCGGTCTCCGAGGCATTGGCGATGAAGTGCAGCGGATAGGCGATGCGGGTGTTCTCGGTCTTCGAGCCGTCGTCGAAATCGGGAATGCGCGAGATCGGGTCGATGACCACGTTCTCCATCACCGAGCCGAAGCGCTCGGAGGTGGCGTAGATCTCGGGCTCCGCCTCGCGGGAGAGCTTGATGGCCTTGGCGTAGCAGCCGCCCTCGAAATTGAAGACGCCGTCGCGGCCCCAGCCGTGCTCGTCGTCGCCGATGAGGGTGCGGCTGGCATCCGCCGAGAGCGTCGTCTTGCCGGTGCCGGACAGGCCGAAGAACACCGCCACCTCGCCCGCGGGCGAGACATTGGCCGAGCAATGCATCGGCATGACGTGCTGCGGCGGCAGCAGGAAGTTGAGCATCGTGAAGACGCTCTTCTTCATCTCGCCGGCATAGGAGGTCCCGGCAATCAGCACGATCTTGCGGGTGAAGTCGCAGGCGATCACCGTCTCCGTGCGTACGCCATATTTCTTCGGGTCGGCGCGGAAGGACGGCAGGTCGACGATGGTCATGTCCGGCACGAAGGCCGCGAGGTCCTCGCGATTCGGGCGGATCAGCAGGTTGCGGATGAACAGGTTGTGCCAGGCATATTCGGTGAAGACGCGGGTCTTGAGCCGCGTCGCCGGATCGGCGCCGCCATAGAGGTCCTGGACGAAGAGCTCGCGGCCCTTGGCATGCTCCAGCATGTCGGCCATGAGGAGGTCGAAGGCTGCGGGCGAGATGGCGCCGTTATTGTCCCACCACACCGTGTTCTCGGTGGTGGCGTCGCGCACCACGAACTTGTCCTTGGGCGAGCGGCCGGTGTGCTGGCCGGTCTCGGCGACCAGCGGGCCGCCGGCCGAGAGCTTGGCCTCGCCGCGGGCGATCGATTCCTCGACCAGCTGCGGCTCGAGATAGTTCCAGTGCAGGGCCTTCAGCCCCGAAAAGCCGAACGCGTCGGCCCCATGTGCCTTGTTCCAGGTTCCGGTCTCGGCCATGGAAGTTCTCCCCTCAAGGGTCCGCGTCACGACGCTTTCCGCGCCTCAGGATGCCATACAGCCAGGCGCCGGGTCAGGGGCCGCGGCGGAGGCAAAACCCCCTAATCCAAAGGCTCTTTGCCGGCAAGCCCGACGGAGGGCTGATCGGCGTCTCCGCCGGCCTTTTTCGCGAACGGGGTGAACGGCCGGGACCGCCGCCGCAGGCCGGCCCCGATGCCCCGATCCGGGCCTTGGCCCTTGCCTTTGCGCCCGCCAGGGACCATGAGGCCGCCATGAACCGAACCGACCGCACCCTGCGCACGGCGGCCGACCTCGTCGCGGCCGGCCTTCTGTCGTCCGCCGCCGGCCCCGATGCGGCGAAAGTGGGAGAGCGCTATGCCATCGCGGTGACACCGCTGATGGCCTCGCTGATGCCCGCGGAGCCGGGCGCGGCGGCTGCCGCCGATCCGATCGCGCGCCAGTTCCTGCCCGATCCCCGCGAGCTCGACATCCGGCCCGAGGAGCGCGCCGATCCCATCGGCGACGAGGCGCATTCCCCGCTGTCCGGCCTCGTCCACCGCTATCCCGACCGTGTCCTCCTGAAGATCGTCCATGTCTGCCCGGTCTATTGCCGCTTCTGCTTCCGCCGCGAGATGGTCGGCCCGGGCGGCAAGGGCGCGCTGGACGACGCCGAACTCGCCGCTGCCATCGCCTATATCGCGGCGCGGCCGGAGATCTTCGAGGTCATCCTCACCGGCGGTGACCCCTTCGTGCTCTCCGCCCGCCGGGTGCGGGCTGTCACGCGCGCCCTGGCGGCGATCCCCCATGTCAAGGTCATCCGCTGGCATACCCGCGTGCCCGTCGTCGCGCCCGACCGCGTCACCGCCGATTTCGCCCGGGCCCTGCGCGCGGCCGGCAAGGCGGTCTATGTCGCCGTCCATGCCAACCATGTCAGCGAGTTCACGCCCGCTGCAGAACAGGCCCTGGCCCGCCTCGCCGATGCCGGCATCGCCCTCGTCAGCCAGTCCGTGCTGCTGCGCGGCGTCAACGACGATGCCGAGACCCTCGCCGCGCTGATGCGCGCCTTCCTCGCCAACCGGGTGAAGCCCTATTACCTGCACCATCCCGACATGGCACCCGGCACCGCCCATTTCCGCCTGTCGATCGCCGAGGGCCAGGCGCTGGTGCGCGCCCTGCGCGGGCGTCTCTCCGGCCTCGCCCAGCCGACCTATGTGCTCGACATTCCCGGCGGCGAGGGCAAGGTCCCGGTCGGCCCCGCCTATCTGGGCGACGATGACGTCGCCGACTGGCGCGGCGCCCGCCACCCCTATCCCCCGGCAGAAACGAAGGACTGAACCATGGATGTCAGGGATTCGAACGGGGCCATCCTCGCCGATGGCGACAGCGTGACGCTGATCAAGGACCTGAAGGTACGGGGAACCTCGGTGACGCTGAAGCGTGGCACGCGGGTGAAATCCATCCGCCTCACCGGCGATCCCGACGAGGTCGAATGCAGCGTCGACAAGGTCAAGGGCCTGGTGCTGCGGACGGAGTTTCTGAAGAAGGCGTGAGGGCCCCCGAGTTGGCGCTCTGCAGGTCGCAAGTGCGTCCTTCGAGTCTCGCCAAAGCATCGAGCGGACGCGAGACGCGTCCGCATCTCGCTATGGCTCGCACCTCAGGATGAGGGGGCCTGTGCCTGGCATGACCCTCGCCGGCCATGCAGAGCACCTCGGTGCAACTCGCCGCCATCCTCATCCTGAGGTGCGAGGCCGGAAAGGCCGAGCCTCGAAGGACGCACTTGCGATATGCAGCGTGCTTTCGGGGGCTGGTCTCTGACAACGAGCAGCGGCACCAGCACACAGGCCGGGTGCCGTGCCCTCCACCCTTGTCACCCCTTCGGCTCGGGCCGGTGCTTGCCCCCCGGCCCCTGTCCCCGCCGATAGACCATCACCGTGCGCTTGAAGGTGATCACCACGTCGCCCGCCTGGGTGTAGCCCCTGGTGCGGACGGTGAGGATGCCGACCTCCGGCCGCGAGCCGGAATCGCGCTTCTCCAGCACCTCGCTCTCCGAATAGATCGTGTCGCCCTCGTAGACGGGAGCCGGCAGGCGCACCTCGTCCCAGCCGAGATTGGCGAAGACGTTCTGGCTGATGTCGGTGACCGACTGCCCCGTCACCAGCGCGATGGTGAAGCAGGAATTGACCAGCGGCTTGCCGAAGCCGGTCGCCGCCGCATAGTTGGCGTCGAAATGCGGATGGGCGGTGTTCTGGGTCAGAAGCGTGAACCAGATATTGTCGGCCTGCGTCACCGTCCGCCCGAGCGGGTGCTTGTAGACGTCGCCGATCTCGAAATCCTCGAAGAATCGGCCCTGCCAGCCCGGTTTCACGCTCATGCCGTTGCTCCCATCGTCCCGGCCGCCGCGCGGGGCCGCATCACCGGCCCTTCATGAAAGAGCGGGACGGCGGGGACAAGCCCGCCGATCAGGCGGGGCGCTCAGGCGGCGATCTCCACCGCCTGCTCCACCACGATGGACTCCGGGCTCAACCGGCAGCGATAGCTGAGCATCTCGACGCCGCGCGCCCGCGCCCGGTCGAAGGCCTTGCCATAGGCGGGGTCGATGTCGCGGGCGAGGGAAAAGCCCTCGGCGCCGCCATACTGGATCAGGAACACCATCACCGCCCGGTGCCCGGCCTCCACCATGTCGCCGAGCTCGTCGAGATGCTTCGCCCCGCGGGCCGTCACCGAATCGGGAAACTCCGCGAGGCCCGGCAGGCGCATCAGGTGGACGTTCTTCACCTCGACATAGCAGGGGGGCCGCCCGTCGCCGGTCAGCATCATGTCGACGCGGCTCGCCTTGCCATAGGCGACCTCGCGGCGCAGCGTCGCGTAGCCGGCGAGCGGCGCGATCGTGCCGTCGCCGATCGCCTCCTCCACCAGCGCATTGGGATGGGCGGTGTTGATGCCGACGAGTTCCGGCCCGCGGCCCACATCGGCCTCCACCAGCTCCCACGACCAGGGGAGCTTGCGCGCCGGATTGGTCGAGCGTGACAGCCAGACCCGGTTGCCCGGCGCGTTGAGGCCTGTCATCGCGCCGGGATTGGCGCAATGGGCGGTGACCGCCTCACCGGTGTCGAGCACGACATCGGCGAGGAAGCGCTTGTAGCGCTGCACCAGCCGGCCGGGGACGAGCGGGGAGGGGAACAGCATGCCCTCAGGCGACCTTCCCCCCGAGCTCGTCCTCCACATGGGCGCGGACGATCTCCTCGAAGCTGGTCTCGGCGGTGAAGCCGAGTTCGGCCGCGCGCTTGGCGTTGAAGCGCTGCGACCAGCCGGAGACGATGCGGATGATGAGCGCGTCCGGCTCGCGGCGCACGAGCTTCAGGGCCTTCTCGCCGCCGATCTTGCGCAGCGCTTCCAGCTGCTCGCCGACGGTGGCCACCACGCCCGGCATGGAGAGGTTGCGCCGCCAGCCGAGCTGGGCGGTGTCCATGGTCGCGGCATGGATGAGGAAGCCCACCGCCGAGCGCGGGCTCGCATGGGTGTGGACGACGTCGTCGCCGACCGGCAGCACGGCCTCCAATCCCACCAGCGGCTCGCGGATGATGTTGGAGAAGAAGCCCGAGGCCGCCTTGTTGGGCTTGCCCGGACGCACGCAGATGGTCGGCAGGCGGATGCCGACGCCGTCGAAGAAGCCCTTGCGCGAATAGTCGGTGAGCAGCAGCTCGCCGATGGACTTCTGCGTGCCGTAGCTGGTCAGTGGCGTGTGGAAGAACTCGTCCTCGATGAATTCGTGGAACGGCGCGCCATAGACGGCGATGGAGGAGGTGAAGACGACGCGCGGATGGTAGGGCGCCTTGACGCCTTCCTGGCGGATCGCCTCGTAGATCTGCCGGGTGCCGTCGAGATTGATGCGGTAGCCCTTGTCGAAATCGACCTCGGCCTCGCCGGAGACGATGGCGGCGAGGTGGAAGATGACGTCCGGCCGTCCGGCGACCATCGGCCCGGCGGTGTTGGGGAAGGAGATGTCGACGGCCCAGCTCGTCACCTTGCCGGTGAAGCCGGCGGGTTTCTCGGGGGCCACCACGTCGACGAGGGAGAATTCCGTGATCGCCTTGCCGCCGAGCGCGCCGTCGCGGACGAGCTTCTCGGTGAGCTTGCGGCCAACCATGCCGGCGGCGCCGATGATCAGGATATGCATGGACGTGTCCTCTTCTTTTCAAACGATTTGGACGGGAGGCTAGCGCGCCCGGCGCCGGCAGGGAATGGGGCACGGGCGAGGGGGCGGGTTGCAGGTTTGCGGCTTGGCCGATGTGGACCTTCGAAACGGCGCCTGCTCCCCCCTCCGTCCAATTGACCTTCGTCCCGCCCCGCGCGATGGATCGCTGCAAGGGCCGTCACCGAGAGCCCGTGACAGTGCCGGAGGGGAGCCATGGCCCGCACCATCGAGGGTGAGTGGGACTATATCGTCTGCGGGGCCGGCACGGCCGGCTGCCTCATGGCGAACCGCCTCTCCGCCGACCGCCGCAACCGTGTCCTGCTGCTCGAGGCCGGCAGCAAGGACGACTGGATCTGGTTCCACATCCCCGTCGGCTATCTCTTCGCCATCGGCAATCCGCGCGCCGACTGGATGTTCCGGACCGAGGCCGAGGCCGGCCTCAACGGCCGCTCGCTGATCTATCCGCGCGGCAAGGTGATCGGCGGCTCCTCCGCCATCAATGCCATGATCACCATGCGCGGCCAGAGCGCCGACTACGACCACTG
>JAIEPJ010000141.1 GCA_019749835.1 Phreatobacter sp.
TCGTCACTCCGCGGATAAACACCCCCAATTTCGCCAGACAAATCAGGGGTTTGCAAAACCCTAACAACGCGCGCGCATCTTTAACTGTTTAACAAATCTTTTAACGTCCTGGCGGAGCGGCGACAAAGCGGGGAAACACACCGCCGCGAGGCCGAAGATCCAGGCGAAACGACGCTGCAGGCGTCGTTCGAGTGCCTCCCCTCCTCCCGCTGACCGAAACATCCGCGCCCCCGAACACGAGCAGCCTCGAAAGCATCAAACTTCCGAGAAGAACGGTTATCGGAAGTTACGTCCTTGAATGGTTCGGATCAAAAGAGCTAGATAGCTTAATAGCAAGATTGCGAAAATAAATGGGAGCCTGCGGGCAAGCCCCCATCATCCCGAGCCGCAGCCTCACTTGCTATGGCGCGCCACGAAATCGCGGATGGCTTCCTCGCAAATGTCCTGAATGGTCCGGTCATGTTCGACCGCGATCATCTTGAGGCGCTTCCGGGTCGCCGGGTCGATCCGTGTCAGGATCTGCACCCGCTTATCCCTCCCGCCGTCCAGCGGAGACTTCTCGGAAGCCGGAGCCGGCGGCGCGTCCTCTGTCTCGCCTGCGGCTGGCGCAGTGGGCGCGGGCTTGCGCGCGAAACGATCGCTCAAGCTATCAAGGGTCGGACGCGGTTTCGCACTCATCGGGTGGTCCTCGTGTTCTGAGTCAGAGCAGCCTCTATCTCGTGCCAGAGCGCTTCGACCTCGCCGGCAGCCTTCCCGCCCGGTTCGTGCTCGTTGACCGTCGAGCCGGTCAGGATCGCGTGCGACATGCTCACCCTGTTCGCGACGACGGACGCGGCGACGGTCGCCCCCATGCCGACGAGGGCCGCCCGCGCTTCCGTGACGATCGCGGGTTCGGACGACCCGGTGCGCGGAGGTGCATGATTGATGACGGCGAGCGGAGCCTTGCCCACGCGCTCAGCCAGTTCCAGCGTGGTTGCGACCGCAGCCAGGTCGAGCGGCCCCGGCCTCGTCGGCACCAGCACCAGATCCGCAACGCGCATCGCTCCCAAGATGCTGTCCTCGGCATGGGGCGGCGTGTCGATGATAACCCGGCCGATCCCTTCACGCTTTGCCGCCGCGATCAGATCGGGCAACTCGCGCGCGTCCGCCTCAATCAGGTTCGGCACGTCCGCGACGCGCAGGCGGTGCCACCACGCGAGCGAGCGTTGCGGGTCCGTGTCCAGCAGGAGCGCCGGCCTCCCCTCCTCGGAGGCGAGCACGCTCAGATGCATGGCGAGCGTTGTCTTGCCAACACCCCCTTTCCGAGCGGCTATCGTGATGACTTGCACGCGCGATCCCCTGTGATCCGGCCCCGGAGCCCGCACGCCATCTTGATTGCGGGCGAGACTGTCAATAGCCTCCCAAGCCTGCACGATGGCGCAGGAGCGTGAACAATTGCTTGCGAGCCCGAAGGCCCCCGAGCGGTTGAGATAACGAGAACGCAAGCCCCTAGGATAGGAGGCTGGCGTGATAGCTTTTTAGCCGAGACCGGATTAGCGCGGGCGACGCCGAGGCCGAAGCCGATCCCGCGCCAAGTCGAGATCCGCAAGGGCGCCATCCACCCGTGCGAGCCAGCGCCTTGCCGCGCTCGCATCGCCGCGCGCATTGGCCCGCGCGAGTCCGGCCGCGATCCGGCGCAGCCGCCACATTTCGATATGGAGCCGGGCGAGGCCCAAGAGAGACGGCGTTGCCGGCGCCTGAGGAATAGCAGGAACGACACGCATCAGCAGGCCACCACGTAGAGCGCGACGAGGACGGTTGCCGTGATGACGTTGCCGCGTCCGACCTCGTGCCCCGCATCGCGAAGAAGGGCGCAGCGCATACGCTTGAGACGGCCCAGGCCACGGGCGACAGCAGGAAGGCCGAGCGCCAGCGCGGCGCGCATCGTGATCCGGGTTTTCATCGGGCGAGATCCTGTTCGGTGTCGGAGGAGGAGCCGCGCAGCCAGACGATTTGCGAGGCATGGTTTTCAGGGGCGCCAAGGGACGGCTCCGCGTCGCCGTCGTCCTCCCGGTCGGCGTCGCCCTCGATCCGGTCGAGCAGGGCAATCAGCCGGTCAGCGGTGTCGAGGGCGGCTTGTGCCGCCTCCTCGATCTGGCGCCGGAACTCGGCCTCTGAGAGCACCTGAGGCGCCGCCCTGGCGCGCCGGGGCCTCGTCGTCCGATCGCCCGTGAAAGGTGGAGGCAGCGCCGGCCTGACCGATCAGGGCAGGCAGATCGCCGCCGGTCTAAGTGTCGGAACAACTTTGCCACCGCAGACACCATGAAGCGCATCCTTCCGCTCCCTTCGACCCAGCTTCTCAGACTAGCTGAGGCTGCCGCGTTCTGCTCACTGACCATCTCGGTATTCGAGCGGACGTGCCCGGTGGCTCCGATCAACCTGTCTCCAGATGGCCGGGACGACCGCCGGCTCCTCCGGTACGACGTGCGAGCCCTTCACGAGTGGATCGACCTGCTGAGCGGTCGCGTGGCGGGCATGCCGGAATATTGGAACTCGCTGGCCGAGCTCGATCCCTGACGGGTAGGGATTGCGCCCGTAGGGGAGCGAAACACAGAGCCCCTGAGTCGTCCTTGCCAATTGTCCTCAAATGTACGATCTGAGGATAGCGGGGGCGCAAAATCGAATAGCAGCATGTCAGACAACACAGAACACCAAAACATCGACTTCATCGACCTCGCTAGCGATATCGTCTGCGCCTATGTGTCAAACAACTCGATCCCCCTTGCCGAGCTGCCAACCCTGATCCACGGCGTTCACGCTGCTCTAGCAGGGCTTGCCAGCGGCGCGGTTCAACCCGCCGTAGAAGACAACCACGAAAAGCCGACTGCGGCTCAGATCCGCAAGTCGGTGATGCCGGATGGCATCGTTAGCTTCCTGGACGGCAAAACCTACAAGACAATGAAGCGTCACCTCAGCACGCACGGGCTTGACCCGCACAGCTACCGCCAGCGTTTCGGTCTCCCCACCGACTACCCGATGGTGGCACCGAGTTACGCCGCGCAGCGCTCGGCCCTGGCGAAGTCCATCGGTCTTGGCCGGGTCGCCGATCGTAGCGAAGAAGTGGAGCCCAAGGCCAAGGGACGTGGAAAGGCTGCGTAGCTTCCTTCGTTGGCGTCGCGGCCAGAGAAGGCCGCAGCGCCGGTTCCACGATGAGGAAGGCGAGCATGACTCTGGCTGGAGTCAACGCCCGAAGCCTAAGTTCAACTTAGCCCCAGGATTGCGCCCCGCGCGGCACAGGAGCCGTTCCGGCCGTTGCCTCTATCTTGGCCAGTGCGGGCACCGCAGGAGCGTCTAGGCGAGCCTGCATGCCTTTCACCACCTTGAAGGCCAGCACCCGCTTGTCCGCCACCGGCACGGCCTCGCCTGTCTTCGGATTGCGGCCCGTGCGAGCCTCGCGCGCCTTCACCGTGAAGGCCCCGAAGCCACGAAGCTCCACGCGATCGCCGGCCACCAGGGCATCCGAGATCCGACCCAGAATGGCGTTCGCCACTGCCTCGACGTCCCGCTCGTAGAGGTGCGGGTTCTGCGCCGCGATGCGGAGGATCAGTTTGGACTTGATCATGGGCCGGGGTGAGACGCGATCCGGGCTGGCGACGCAAGGCCTGCCAATGCGAGCGACTACCCCTCCCCAACCTCGCCTCTTATGCCAGTTCATACCGTCCCTAAAAATGGACGAAGATGGCAACATTTCGCTTGAGTAAGCGGAGCGTTATAGCCACACAGCTAGAAGATGAATCTCAGGTTGCATAAAATGTAATCGGAATTCCTGTCAGTATATATCGCTGAGCAACACATCCAGGGATCGTTAAAGGGGAGCGACCATATAGATGGTCTACGTCCTCACATCGATTTGCTAGGAAGCCCCGACCATGCTCGCCCACATCCTCAATTCGCTGTGCCTCCGTGTTTTGGGTTCACCAACCTTCGGGCGGATAGTGCGCGCGGTCGTTAGCCACGCATTGCGAGATGTCTCGCCTTATGGCGAGGCCGCCGACAGCAAAGTCGGCACGATGGCCCCGGTCCGGTAGCCGAAGGAATGCCGATGAGAGGCACGGCTCATGCTGCCCGCGCGAGATCCTCCTCATTCGTGGCGAGTGCCCGCTCCAGCGATGCAAAGCACTCCAGGTCGCAAGCAGTGCCGAGGTCGGCCCATATGATGTAGAAGGCCTTCGGGATCGGCATCGCTTGATGCGATCCGCATACCCAAGCAAACAATAAGTTCGACTCAGCAGAAATATCAGGGTGTGGCTTGGGCTTCTGCCCGCTGGTAGCCGGGCATCTGCGCTTACACTTAGGTAGCGCCGTAGACACGTCGGAGTGCTCCGCGTAGCAAGCCGTTAGCGCTTGGTATGCCAAGAATCTGGCGACGACGATCAGGGAACGCTCGCCGATGCTCCTCTTGCAACGCCTTGCGCGTCAGTTTCGATCGGCTCGCACCTGGATCGGGCTCGGTATCCTAGCGCCTCTTGGCATGCTCCTGATCTGTGGGCAGATGCTGCTCGACATGCGCAGCGACGCCTGGGGCAAGGCCACCCAGACGTCGCGAAACCTGCTCCAGGTGATCGAGCGCGACATCGCCCGTAACATCGAGATCTTCGACCTATCGATCCAGGCGGTCGTCGAGAACCTCCACACGCCAGGCCTCGACGCGGTCGACCCGGCGATGCGTCAGCTCGTGCTGTTCGATCGCGCCGCTACGGCCCGCGACTTGGGCGTGTTGCTCGTCATCGATGAGCGGGGAGACATCGCTGTCGACGCCGGCGCTGTGCCTCCACGCAAAGGCAGCTACGCCGACCGGGAATATTTCCAGGTGCATAAGGGACGGGCCAGCCTCGGCCTCTACGTGGGCAAGCCCATCGTTTCGCGCCTGACGGGTGAGCCGATGCTGCCGTTCAGCCGGCGCATCTCCAAGCCCGATGGCTCGTTTGGAGGCGTAGTGCTGGGCAGCCTCAAACTCACCTACTTCTCGCGCCTGTTCGATCAGATCGGCCTCGGTCCTGAAGGGGCAATCAACCTCTACCTGCGCGACGGCACCCGCATCATGCGCTATCCCTTCGAGGCAAACGACATCGGCGTGAACATCGCCGGTTCGTCGACCTTCGAGCAGTTTGTGAGCGCACGCAGCGGCTCATTCATCGGAACCTCGGTCCGTGACGGTATCGAGCGCCATTACGCCTTTACGCAAGTCGGCGACTTGCCACTCGTGCTCAACGTCGCTCTCTCAACGCGAGATGTCGAGGGAGAATGGCGGGCCAAAGCCTTGGGCATCGGTGCCACGGTCCTAATGTTATGCGGACTGACCATCGGGCTGGCACTTCTGTTCGGACGCGAGTTGAGCCGACGAACGGCGGTAGAAACCAAGCTGGCCTACCTCTCGCGTACGGACACACTGACTGGGCTACCGAACCGCCGCCAGTTCGACGAGGTCTTTGAACAGGCCTGGAAGAGCGCGCGACGCATGGGTAAGCCGCTGTCGCTGCTCGTCGTCGATGCCGACCACTTCAAGCGCTACAACGATCGCTATGGCCATGTGGTCGGCGACGCGGTGCTCAAGGGCTTGGCGCACGGCCTTGCGGGAAGCGTGCACCGGCCAAACGATCTTGTCAGCCGGATTGGCGGCGAAGAGTTTGCCTTACTGCTGCCCGACACCGACGAGGCAGGGGCGCTTCGCGTTGCCGAGGAGGTGCATGTCCGGGTTGCGGGTCTTACAGTCGGGTCCGCCGGTATCGGTGCTGGTGCCGTGACCGTGAGCATCGGTTTGGCCTTGGCAGGCGATCGTGATGCGGAGGCAGCCGA
>JAIEPJ010000213.1 GCA_019749835.1 Phreatobacter sp.
ATCTGATGCCCGGCCTTCTCGGCGACGCCCATGAAGCCGGACACCGCGATGTTGAAGGGGCGGAACTTGGTCAGGATCTCAGGCCCGCGGGTGAAGCCCGGCCAGGCGCCTTCCTGGTTGAACATGGCCCAGGGCGTCGGGGCGGGAACGAAGGTGTTGGTCTCGTGCATGAAACCGCCGACGGCGATGCGCATGGGAAAACGTCCTGAGCATGGGCCCCCGGGCGGCGGCCTCAGGCGAGGGATCAAAGCCGAGAGCTGTCTGGCCCGCCAGTCCGGGAGCGACATGCCGTGGTCGCGATAGGGGCACTTGACGCCGCGGGTGAGGCAAAACCTTGAACCAGGCAGCCCTTGAAACCATAATGGTTCCGTATTGGAGTCATTGTGATGGCCACGCTGACGCTGAAGAACATTCCGGACGATCTCTATGAGAGGCTGCGCGAGCGGGCGGCTGCGCATCGTCGCTCGATCAACGGGGAGATGATCCATTGTCTGGAGCAGGCGCTTCAGCCACGCCGGCTCGCGCCGGAGGATCGGTTGCAACGGATCCGCGCGCTGCGACCCGCGATCGATCCACAAGCGGTCACCCACGAGGACCTGATCGCGGCTATCGATGATGGCCGGCCGTGATCGTCGCCGACACCAATGTCATCGCCTATCTGCTGATACCCTCGCCTTTCACCGTGATGGCCGAGCAGGTCTACGCGCAGAATCCGGAATGGGTTGCGCCGACACTCTGGCGGAGCGAGTTCCGCAATGTCCTGTCCCTCTATATGAGGCGCGGTTTGCTGACACTGGGCCAGGCCATGGCGCTCCAGGACGAGGCCGAGGATATCCTCCGAGGCAGCGAGTACGAGGTGATCTCGACGGACGTTCTCTCGCTTGCCAGGGATAGCGGATGCTCCGCCTATGACTGCGAGTTCGTCGCGCTCGCCCGGTTCCTCGGCGTTCCGCTCGTGACGGCGGACAGGCGCCTCGCGCAGGCCTTCCCGCAATATGCCAGGACGCTCGAGGCGCTCGCCGGATAGGCAAACGCCGCCGCGGAAACCGCGACGGCGTTGTCATGACGTCGGATCTGCCTGAAACCGTCAGCCCATGGTCGGGATGACGAAGCTGGCGCCGTCCTTGATGCCCGAGGGCCAGCGGGACGTGACCGTCTTGGTCTTGGTGTAGAAGCGGAAAGCGTCCGGGCCATGCTGGTTGAGGTCGCCGAAGGACGAGCGCTTCCAGCCGCCGAAGGTGTAATAGGCCAGCGGCACAGGGATCGGCACGTTGATGCCGACCATGCCGACCTGGACCTTGGCGGCGAAGTCGCGGGCGGCATCGCCGTCGCGGGTATAGATGGCGACGCCATTACCGTATTCGTGGTCGTTGGCGAGGTCGAGGGCCTCGTTGTAGGTCTTGGCGCGGACCACCGAGAGCACGGGCCCGAAGATCTCTTCCTTGTAGATGCGCATGTCCCTGGTGACGTTGTCGAAGAGACAGCCGCCCATATAGTAGCCGTTCTCGTAGCCCTGCATCTTGAAGCCACGGCCGTCGACGACGAGCCTGGCGCCTTCCTTCACGCCGATATCGACATAGCCCTTGACGCGCTCCAGCGCCTGGGCGGTGACGAGCGGGCCGAAATCGACGTCTGCGGCCGTCGAGGGGCCGATCTTCAGGGCCTCGACGCGCGGGACCAGCTTGTCCATCAGGCGGTTGGCGGCGTCCTCGCCGACCGGAACGGCGACGGAGATCGCCATGCAGCGCTCGCCGGCCGAGCCATAGCCGGCACCGATGAGGGCATCCGCTGCCTGGTCCATGTCGGCGTCAGGCATGATGATCATGTGGTTCTTGGCGCCGCCGAAGCACTGAACGCGCTTGCCGCTGGCGCAGCCGCGGGCATAGACATATTCGGCGATGGAGGTGGAGCCGACAAAGCCGACGGCCTTGATGTCCGGGTCGTCCAGCACCGCGTCGACCGCTTCCTTGTCGCCGTTGACGACGTTGAAGATGCCAGGCGGCAGGCCGGCCTCGAGGAAGAGCTCGGCGAGCATGAGCGGCACGCCCGGATCGCGCTCGGAGGGCTTCAGCACGAAGGCATTGCCGGCGGCAATCGCCGGGCCGGCCTTCCACAGCGGGATCATGGCCGGGAAGTTGAACGGGGTGATGCCGGCGCAGACGCCGAGCGGCTGGCGCATCGAGTAGATGTCGATGCCGGGGCCGGCGCCCTCGGTATATTCGCCCTTCATCATCTGCGGGGCGCCGATGGCGAATTCGACCACTTCGAGGCCGCGCTGGATGTCGCCCTTGGCGTCGGGGATGGTCTTGCCGTGCTCGCGGGCGAGCAGTTCGGCCATCTTGTCGTTGTCGCGGGCACAGAGCTCAAGGAACTTCATGAGTACGCGGGCGCGGCGCTGCGGATTGGTCGCGGCCCAGGCGGGCTGGGCGGCCGCGGCATTCTCCACCGCCGCGCGCACTTCCGCCTTGGAGGCGAGCGCCACCTTGCCGAAGACCGAGCCGTCGAGCGGCTGGAACACGTCGGCGGTGCGGCCGGAGGTGCCGGCGACATGTTTGCCGCCGATGAAGTGACCGTAATTGCGCATGGGATCGTCTCCTCTGAGATGGTCATCCCTAGAGCGAAGGCATGCGGCAACCAAGCGCCAAGTTGGCGCATGCGTTGTGCGGAAATTGGCGTAAGATGAGGGGATGACGCCAAACTGGGATCATGTCCGGGTCTTCCTCGCCGTGGCGCGCGCCGGGCAGTTCCTCGCCGCGGCGCGGGCGCTGTCGCTCGACCATGCGACGGTGGCGCGGCGCATCACCCTGCTGGAGGAGCAACTCGGGACCCAGTTGGTGGCCCGCTCCACGGCGGGCATCGCCCTGACCGTCGCCGGCGAGACCTTCGTCGCCGCCGCGGAGGCCATGGAGACGGCCTGGCTCGATGCCCAGGCCGACGTCTCGCAGGTCGACCGCGTCATTTCCGGCACGATCCGCATCGGCGCGCCGGAGGGCTTCGGCGCCCTGTTCCTGAGCGCCCGGCTCGGGCGGCTCGCCGCACGCCACCCGGACCTCACCATCCAGCTCGTGCCGCTGCAGCGGACCATGTCGCTGTCGAAGCGCGATGCCGACCTTGCCGTGGTCATCGACCCGCCGACCGACGGGCGGCTGACCGTGCGCAAGCTGACCGATTACGGCCTCGGCATGTATGCGACGGCGCCCTATCTCGCCCGCCACGGCCGGCCGGAAACGCCGGAGGCGCTGCGCCGGCACCTGCTCGTCACCTCGGTGCAGGAACTGCATTATTCGCAGTCGCTGACCTATTATCCGCCCGCCTTCGATGCGGGACAGCGCCG
The DNA here is from genome assembly GCA_019749835.1 of Phreatobacter sp. GTDB lineage: Bacteria > Pseudomonadota > Alphaproteobacteria > Rhizobiales > Phreatobacteraceae > Phreatobacter. Next base: position 3,335 of record JAIEPJ010000213.1, read on the forward strand.
CTTCGAATGCGCCAGCGTCCTCGCCCTGATGGAAGCGGTGAAGGCTGGCGTCGGCATCGGCGTGCTGCACGACTACGCCGCCCGCGACGCCGGCGGGCTCATCCGCGTGCTGCCGGAGCTGGCGATCCGCCGCACCTATCACCTCGTCGCCCATGTCGACACCCGCCGCATCGCCCGGATCGACGAGGCCTACAGGTTCCTGGTGGAAGAGGTGGAGGCGGCCGCAGGTCTGTTCCTCTGACGGTGCTCAGGGCGACGGAGAATCGAGGTCGAGCGCCTGCGCGACCCGGTCGTTCGCCGGACGGGCGAGGACTTCCGCCGGCGCCCCCACCTGGAGAATGTCGCCCCGGTCGATGACGGCGAGACGGTCGGCCAGGCCCGCCGCCTCGTCGAGGTCGTGGGTGACCAGCAGGATGGGCACCCGGATGGCCGTGCGGATCGCCGCCAGTTCGGCATGGAGCTCGCGGCGCACGCGCCGGTCGACCGCCGAGAAGGGCTCGTCGAGGAGGAGAACGGCGGGATCGCGGGCGAGAGCCCGGGCGAGCGCCACGCGCTGCTGCTGGCCGCCGGAGAGTTCGGCGGGATAGCGCCCTTCCAGCCCCGCGAGATGGACGAGGGCGAGCAGCCGGCCTGCCGCGGCGGCGCGCTCCGCCGCCGGCCGGTGGCCCATGGCCGCCGCGACATTGGCGAGCGCCGTCATGTGGGGGAAGAGCGCGTAGTGCTGGAAGACCAGACCGGCGCGCCGCTCATGTGGCGGCAGGGCGATGCCGGCGGCGCTGTCGAGCCAGGTGGCGCCGCCGCACCGGACCCGGCCCTGGCGCGGCTGGTAGAGCCCGGCTATGGCGCGCAGGACGGTGGTCTTGCCGCTGCCGGAGGGTCCGACGAGGGCGAGCATCTCGCCGGCCGCGCAGGTCAAGGCCACGGCGAGGGGAATGGGTGACACTTGGTGCAGATCGACCGTCAGGCCCGCCTCATCCATGGCGGCGGACCATGCGGCCGGAGAGCAGCGAGGTCGTGGCGAGGGCCACCACCGAGACGACGACGAGCACCGCCGACATGGCATGGGCCGCCGCATCGTCGAAGGCCTGGACGCGGTCATAGATGGCGATGGAGAGGGTGCGCGTCTCGCCCGGCAGCGATCCGCCGACCATCAGCACGACGCCGAACTCGCCGAGCGTATGGGCGAAGGTCAGCACCATGCCGGTGACGATCCCCGGCCAGGCCAGCGGCAGGTCGATGCGGCGCATGACCGTCAGCGGCGTCATGCCGGAGACGGCGGCGGCCTCGCGCACCTCCTGCGGGATCGCCCGGAAGGCCTGCACCATCGGCTGGATGGCGAAGGGCAGGTTGGCGATGACCGAGGCGATGAGCAGCGCCTCGAAATGGAAGACGAGCTGGCGCCCGACGAGTGCCTGCCAGACCTGGCCGATGGGGGATGCGGCGCCGAGCCCGACCAGCAGGTAATAGCCGAGGACGGTCGGCGGCAGGACCAGCGGCAGGGCGATGAGCGCCTCGACGAGCCCCTGGCCACGGAAGGGATGGAAGGCGAGGCGGCGCGCCACGACGAAGCCGATGGGCAGGAGGATGAGGACGGTCGCCGCGCCCAGTTTCAGCGACAGGGAAAGCGCGACCCAATCCATGGCGGTGTCAGGATGCTTCGCCGGCGATGAGGAAGCCGTGGCGGCGGAAGATCACCCGCGCCGCCGGGCTGCCGAGATAATCGTAGAAGGCGCGCGCCACCGGCCCCGCGGTCCTCATCAGCGCCATGCGCTGGCGCAGCGGCAGATGCCATTCGGCCGGCACGAGGGCGAAGCTGCCGAGCGCCCGGACCTGGGGCGCCAGCACCAGGGACGAGGCGACGAGGCCGCCCTGCGCCGAGCCGGTCGTGGCGAAGCGGAGGGCCTGGGCGATGTCCTCGCCGATCGCGAGCCGGCCCTGCAGCGGCTCCCAGAGGCCCTGCCCCCTCAGCACCTGTTCGGCGGCGCGGCCATAGGGCGCATGGTCGGGGCTGGCGATGGCGAAGCGGGTGACGCGGCCGTCCCTGAGCCCTGAGCGCAGGTCCGCCAGCGCACCGTCGGCCTTCAGCGGCGAGCCGTTGGGGACGAAGAGGGCGAGACGGCCTTCGGCATAGACGGCGCCGCGGTCGGCGGCGAGGCCGGCATCGGCGAGCTGGAAGATGAAGCCCTCGTCCGCGGAGAGGAAGAGCTGGAACGGCGCGCCCTGGCGGATCTGGCGGGTGAAATTGCCGGAGGCGCCATAGACCACCGAGACCTCCTGCCCGGTGGCCTGCCGGAAGGCGACGACGAGGTCGTCCATCGCCGTCTTGACGCTGGCGGCCACCGCGATCTGCGGCGTCTGGGCCAGGGCCGGCGCGACGAGTGCGGCAACGATGCCGGCGGCGAGGAGGAGACGACGGACCACGGCCATGCAGGCTCCAGCGATATTTCCGTTTGGCTATATCGCTGGACTGGACCCGGCCTGTCAATCGCCCGCCGGACGGAGGAGCCGCGACAGGGTGGCGATTTCGCCGGCGGA
>JAIEPJ010000319.1 GCA_019749835.1 Phreatobacter sp.
CCTACATGCCGCGTGAGCCGAGACCGGCGGAGCTCGACTGGACCGCCGATCTGCAGCACCGAAAGTGCGGATGAACCATGTTTCGACGCCGATCTACAGTCAACGCGGGGTAAACGCCGCGAGTTTGCGACAGGGCCTCGAAGGTAGGTTTCTGCCTCGCGTCGCGCGCGCCATAGCGATCCGATCCGGCATTAGGATCGCTTCTGCAAAGCATCTTAAAAGTATGCACCCTCCTGCCTGATGGCCGGGCTCCTGGATCGGGTCGCTAGCAGCGCTTCGAGAGCAGCGAGTAGGCCCTGATCCCAAGCCGGGGCCAGGTCGTTGAGGAGCTGCTCCCACTCCACGTCGTCGACGCCAGGGCCGCGGATCAGATCTGCGACGTGGTCGACAGGATTGTAAACGATGTCCTCGATGCGGCCATCGCGCACGGCCCTCATGCCTGCCGCAAAGGACGCCGCCATCACATCTTCGGATGCCTGTCGGCCCATTTCCATGAGGCGCGCCGTTTCGGCGACGATTGCGGCGCGCTCGCGCTCGGCCTGCTCACGCTCCAAGATCGCCTGATCTCGTGCATCGTGACAGGTCCGTAGGGCGAGATACTCCCCCCGGGGGAGGTGCGCCCGACCGGTCACCAGGCGTGCGTGCCCGGACGGGTACCCGACCTGCCCATGGTACGCATCCTGGAATGCCCGCATCGCGGGGGCATAGGCGCGTCGGCCAGCGGCCACGGCCTCCTTCTTGGGCATACCCTGACGTAGGCATTCCTGCTCTACGGCCTCCCGGGCGGCGTAGCCGGGGTGAAGCGCGAGTGCCAACATCGCGGTGTCTGTCGGAATAAGGACGGCGTGAAGGTGCGGAAATTTTTCGTCATGGTGGGCGACGATCGAGCAGAGCGCGCCATGCACTTCGGCGTGGTCGAGAAAAAATGACGCCGCCCGCGTCTGCCACGCTCTGTATCTGCGCTGTTCATTCGGGCATGCGCGCATCTCGGCCATGGATATGGGGTACGAGGCGACTCCCGCGAGGACGATCCGCTGCGTCTCTCTGATTTTTTTCCGCACCCCCGCCGTCGTCATCTCGTAGGCAGCGTCGAGGCACTCCTTGAGCCGGCTCGACAGTTCGACAAAAGGGCAGCCGGCGATCTGGATCGGCGGGCGCGGATCCTCGACGTGCGCACAGCTCCCCGGGACCCGGCTGAGCTCGTCGATCACGAAATTTGCCCTGCCGCCTTTCTGGGCGTGGAGGTCGATATGCAGAAAATTCGCGCAAGACATGTGCCACCCTCGTTTGAGAGAGGGTGGCGAGGGCCTCTGAAAATCGCAAAGCCTGGACCCACATCAAAAGGCTATAACAGGCGGAAACTGTCATACTCGGTACCGACTATGACAGTGCACCCACCAAGAAATTGGGGTCTTCCTAATGATAATATGGGTCCGATTCAAAAAATCTCATTTTCGATATTTGCGATTTTCATAAGATCCCGCGATCCTCGTCATCAACACCGGATCTGAGGGGTTTCGGCCTCTTCCGGGACGATCGAGGAGAGTGACCGTGATCGACGATATCCAGCTCACGAGGGAATTCGTCGCCAAGGGCGAGGTGCCCGGTATTTCTGAAGAGCTGGCCCTGCGCGGGAGCGGCCTGAACGTCTCGATTTTGCTCTTCGGAGCCGAGGACTACGCGGTCGGTCTCGCGGCGCGTGTGACCGCGACGAAGGCCGCCGACGTGAACGGCTATCTGAAATTTTTACCCGCGCACCAGAAGGTCGTGGTTTGCGATACCGGTGATGCCATCAACCCCCTCACCGGGGAAGCGCTCTCGCCGGACAACCTGCGCGCTTCATTGTCCGCTCATTATGCCGACATGCTCTGTATGGCTGTCTTGCACCGCGACGGCCCGAAGCCGACCGTGATCGTTATTCTCGAGCCGCCGGGGGGCACGTTTCGCGCCCGGGAAGCGCTCGACACGACGTGGCGCCCCAGAAAACAGAAAGCGCGCGAAGACGCTGCCGTTGTGAGCACGGAGGAGAGGCAGACGGTGCAGCGAGCACCCAATGTGAGCAAGGCGCATCTTTTCGTGAGCCTGCCGATTCTTCGCGCTGATCCGACCATCATCGAGGCGGCCCCGCTCCAGGGCGTCGGTGACATCACGACCTGCGGCGGGCTGGATTTCAACCTCACGCCCGGCGCGATGGGTACGGACATCGACATCGGCCCCGTCTCGCCTCACGCTGCAGGCCCTGACTTCGTGAGGGGTAGAGCCTTATTGCCCGCCGCTTTCGAGCGCACGCACTGGTGCGCCGACGAGATCGACCGTGGAGCCGACGGTGTCCCTGAACCCGCTGCCGACGTTCGAGAGGTGATCGCCGTAGGTCTCCCGAGTTTGGGGATCGACCAGGGCGACGGGGGCGGCCACCGCCAGGGCGGCGCCGGTCGCGATGGTGGACGCGGCGCCGGCGGCGGTACTCACGAGTCGATCGCCGATGCCGACCTGGCCGTCCGAGATCGGCTGGCCGTCCGCGAGCCGCTTCCCCAGGAGGGCAACGACGTCGCCGCTCGCGAACTTACCGTGGTTGAGGGCGTCGCTCGATTTGACCGAGGTCAGGTTCAGGACGGCGACGTTCTCGCGTTCGAGCTCCGAGCGGTAGGGTTCGACGTTCGGATCGATGGCGCCGAGGCGCACGCTGTCGCCCCAGACCAGACGGGAGACGGCCAGGGCCTGGTCGTCACCGGAGACCATCAGCGTCAGCCTGGGGCGATCCTTGCCCATGTCGTGGAAGGCGGCGCGGGCGAGGTCCATGTCGACGTCTGGAGCGGCCAGGATGACGTTGCGGATCTTGGGCGCGATCCGGCGATCACGGATGGCCATCTGGCGCAGGCTTTCGAGGGTGAGCCAGTTGCCCATGGAGTGGGCCAGGATCGTCACCTCGCCGACGTTCGGATCCTTCGCGAGGTCGCGCAGCAGGGTCTCGAGACCGTTGCGGGAGAAGTTCGTGCTTTCCCGGTCGTAGCCGTAGGCCAGGACGGATCCGCGCGAGGGCCACGTGAACAGCACGGGCGCGACCACGGCGCCGGAGTCGTGGACGATCTGGGCGAAGCGGAAGACGGCGTCCTCGAACTTGTTGTTGAAGCCGTGCACGAAGACGAGGACGTGGCGCTTGGCCAAGCTGCGGACAGCCCGGTTCGTCCAGCCGGGGACCTTCTCGCGCTCGATCGGGTCGGCGCGCAGGGCGACGAAGTCCGTGGCCGGATTACCGGGGACGCTCTTCGGCCATTGGACCGAGCCGGGCTGGCGGATGGCGTCGGGCGGGATCGAGACCGAGAGGTCGGTGTAGGTGACCGTATCGCCGCGCTCGCCCGAGAACAGCACGCCGCGATCGGCCGCGGCCTTCCGGGTGGTGGCGACCAGCATGTCGACCCGCGAGGTGCCGGAGACCTGCGCGGCTCCTGCGACGGGCAGGAGAACGCCATTGGGACGGCCGGCACATCCCGTCAGAAGGGCGAGCGCCGTCATACCGACGATACCGCCCGAGGTCACACGCCCGAACCTGAATGCTCCGAACACCCGCATCTCCACGCCCAACGCGCTGGAAGGCTGGACGGGCGATTGGTTAATGCACCTTCAAGACCGGGATACGATGCGATTGCAGCGCCGGGCAGCCCGCCCCGGTCGTTCTTGAACGGATGTGGCGACGGAGTCACGAAAGCCGCACCTGCTCCCGAACAGCGCCTCACGCGGGCTTCCGCCACAGCTGTAGGTCATGGCGATCATCTTCCGCGCGCTGGGCCTCACGCGGCCTTGCCACGTCCCTTGGCCTGCGGCTGCGCATTCTCGCTGCTGTCCCCGACTCGGCCAAGGCCGATCGATTTCGCCAGGGCCGAGCGCCGGGCAGCGTAATCCGGGGCGACCATCGGATAGTCCGCCGGAAGTCCGTAGCGCTGGCGATAGGTATGCGGATCGAGGCCATGGCCGGTCAGGTGACGCTTTAGGGTCTTGTACGTCCGGCCGTCGAGGAAGCTGACGATGCCGCCGGGTGTCACCGACTTGCGGATCTGCGCGGGCGTCGGCTTCTCATGGATCTCCTCCGGAGCGGTCTCCACCAGGCCGGACGCGAGGCGCGTGAGCGCCGCATGAACACTCTGAATCAAGCCCGGCAACTCGGACGCCGGGGTCGAATTGTTCGAGACATAGGCGGAGACGATGTCACCGGCGAGGTCGACCAAATCGGTGGTTTGATTGTCCAGGCTGTCCGTCATGCTAACATCTGGTTGTGATAAATTTAGATAGAGACATGGCCGATACAAGATTAGTGTTCAAGATAAATGTGGCTTGCTGCTCGCATTCGTGCACATTCAATGCCCCATAGCCTCTTAGGCATTTCTCATGCTGCGCTGATGCGATCCAAGGCGTGAGGCATCGCATGTCAGATGTCCAAACGATGTGCAGAGCGAACGCTACGAGTCCTTGTTGGCGTTCTCTTTAGTGAGCCGGAGGGCCTTGAGATGCAGGCCGATGACAGGCGGAAGATACCCCTTACCAGGGGGAGCATCGCACTGCGGCGCGAAACGCAGTCAAGCGCCGCGAAAAACCCGCCACAGCCAGGGCTGGGCAGGTCTCATCGCAAGATCGGTGCGGGTGGGGCCTTACAGGTTCAAGAAAGCGTTGGCCGAGCCGACGATCGCGAAGGCGAGGCCACCTGCGAAGGCGGCGATCATGGCGTAGGAGAAGCCTTTCAGCAGCATCCAGGGGTCCCTCCGATCAGCAGCGGTTTCCGCCCGAGGTCTGGCCGTACTGCTGGGTCGGGAAGTTCTGCTGGTTGGCGTTGCCCTCGGCGGCCGAGCTCATCGGGCAACCGAGATAGGCCGGGGGACGGCGCATATCGTTGACCGAGCCCGTGGTCTCGACCTCGTAGGGCGCGAACGAGGTGTAGCGGGAGTGGCTGTCGTAAGCCATCGCGGACGAGATCGGAGCAACGCCAAAAACAAGAGCAGTGGCGAGGGCGGCGATACGGGTCTTCATTGTGGCTTATTAGCTCCTTTACAGCACGAACCAAATGTCTGGCCCGTTTCTCTCTGTCTGAAACTAATATGGGAAGCCCATTGCATTCTGGACGTGTCAAGGAACACGCGGTGGCTTGGATTAAACCCGGGCTCGACAGATCCGGTCTCAACGATCCTGGTATGGGCCTCGGAACAGATCGCCTAAAGCTCTGCGCTTGAACAAGGTATACCAGCGCCGACGCCGATGTTCAGGGCGATCATGGTTCATGTGGCAGCGTTGGCAAAAGGCTGCGAGTTTTTCGAGACGTTGTTCGCCGTATCATGATCACGGTGCCCGGTGGCCAGAACCACGCGCGTGGTGCGCACGCTTCCCAGAACGTCATCGGCTCTCATCGCCAAACAGATGAAGCGCCCGGTCCCATCCCGCCAGGAGCCCGCCTCTCCATTCCACCAGCGGCCATCGCCGAGATGAAAGATGCGCTGTCCATGCGGACGGGAGCAGACCTCACAACGGCCTTTGGCTCGCTCGAAGCGGATCACGGCCGAGAGCTGGGGCCAGTCGATGGGATAGAAGAAGCGGTGCTCGCGCCGGATCGGCATCAGGCGGATGCCCGCCTGGTCGCCGCGTCGGCAAGGTCGGCCTGGCTGCGCGTGCGCGCCTGGGGGAAGTAGCTGTAGAAGGTATCCCGGCTGACCCCGAGGCGCCGGGCGATGGCCGCGATCGAGATAGTGCCCGAATGCAGCAGGGCGCGGCCCACCTCGATGTCAGCTGGCGTGAGCTTCTTGGGTCGTCCCCCTTTGCGTCCTCGCGCCAGGGCCGCCTTCAGCCCCTCCATGGTGCGCTCGCGGTTGAGGTCGAGGAAGTACTCGGCCA
>JAIEPJ010000019.1 GCA_019749835.1 Phreatobacter sp.
TCGCTCGGCGGCGTGCGTGACGAGGCCGAGATCCGCGGCCACCGGCGCACCTATATCGGCTCGATGCCCGGCAAGATCATCCAGTCGATGAAGAAGGCCAAGACGGCGAACCCGCTGTTCCTGCTCGACGAGATCGACAAGATGGGTCAGGACTTCCGCGGCGACCCCTCCGCGGCGCTGCTCGAGGTTCTCGATCCCGAGCAGAACGCGACGTTCAACGATCACTATCTGGAGGTCGATTTCGACCTCTCGAGCGTGATGTTCGTGACCACGGCGAACACCCTGAACATCCCGCCGCCGCTCCTCGACCGGATGGAGACGATCCGTATCGCCGGCTATACCGAGGACGAGAAGCGCGAGATCGCCAAGAAGCACCTGATCCCCAACGCCGTCACCAAGCACGGGCTGAGCGAGAAGGACTGGTCGATCACCGACGAGGCGCTGATGACCGTCATCCGCCGCTACACGCGGGAGGCGGGCGTCCGCAACCTCGAGCGTGAGATGTCCAACCTCGTCCGCAAGGGCGTGAAGGACCTGACGCTGACCAAGAAGAAGACGATCAAGGTCACCCCCAAGGTGGTCGAGGAGTATCTCGGCGTGCCGCGCTATCGCTTCGGCATGGCGGAGACCGAGGATCAGGTCGGCGCTGTCACCGGCCTCGCCTGGACAGAGGTTGGCGGCGAGCTGCTGACCATCGAGGCCGTGATGATGCCCGGCAAGGGCCGCATGACGGTGACGGGCAACCTGAAGGACGTGATGAAGGAATCGATCTCGGCGGCGGCGTCCTACGTCCGCTCGCGGGCGCTCGACTTTGGCATCAAGCCGCCGCTCTTCGACAAGCGCGACGTCCACGTCCATGTGCCCGAGGGTGCGACCCCGAAGGACGGCCCCTCGGCCGGCATCGCCATGGCCACCGCCATGGTGTCGGTGATGACGGGCATTCCGATCCGCAAGGACATCGCCATGACCGGCGAAGTCACCCTGCGCGGCCGGGTGCTGCCCATCGGCGGGCTGAAGGAGAAATTGCTCGCGGCGCTGCGCGGCGGGCTGAAGATGGTCCTCATCCCGGAGGAGAACGCCAAGGATCTGGCGGAGATTCCGGACAATGTGAAAAACGGCCTGGAGATCATCCCGGTCGCGCGCATGGACGAGGTCCTCAAGCACGCCCTGATCCGCCAGCCCGAGCCGGTGGAATGGGACGAGGAAACCGAGCCCATGACGCCGCGGAAGGCGGGCGAGGAAGACCCCGCCGGCGTCGTGGCGCACTGACCTCCGTAAGCTCCGAAGGATACCGGACCCCGGGCCAAGGCCCGGGGTTTTCTGTTGAAAGGCTCTGAAACGTGCAAGTTTCGGGGTGCAAATCCAGCATTTTCCTTGCTTTCGCGGTTCTGGCGCGGCAAAGGGAACGCCCGCCGGCAACGGAATCCCGCATTCCCGGATCGGCGCAAACTGAAGGAGAACAGCCCGTGACCAAGAACGAACTGATCGCCGCGGTCGCCGATGCGGCGAGCCTGACGAAGGCGCAGGCGGGTGCAGCAGTGGATGCCACGTTCGACGCCATCGCCGCCACGTTGAAGGCTGGTGGCGATGTGAAGCTCGTCGGTTTCGGTGCCTTCTCGGTGACCAAGCGCGCCGCCCGCGAGGGCCGCGACCCGCGCACCGGCAAGCCCGTGCAGATCAAGGCCTCGAACGCGCCGAAGTTCTCGGCCGGCAAGGGCCTGAAGGACGCCGTCAACTCCTGATCCGTTGACGCCGCATTCGCGAAACGCCGCTGCGGCCCAGGGCTGCGGCGGCGTTTTCGTTTCGTTGCATCGTCCCGGTCCGGGGACACGGCGCCTCTTGTCCCGGCGGCGGCGGCGGTCTACATGGCGAAGGCACCATGATCCCAGGGGCGGTTAGCTCAGTTGGTAGAGCGCCTGCTTTACACGCAGGATGTCGGCGGTTCGAGCCCGTCACTGCCCACCATTTCCCGCCGGCAGATCTGTCGAATGACCGTCGGAGGCGTGGCGCCCTGAGCGGTATCCGGGAGGCTGCCTGTCGATATCGCCGCCGCTCCGCTCACGCTGTCGTGCTAAGCGGCGGTGCTTCGCGGCGCCGCCGCCGACAGCGTGAGAGGGCAGGGACGTGACCGGTTGGATCGCTGAAGTCCGCAACGGTTTCGCGGAACTGTCCCCGACCGTCTTCCCCTATCGCCGCTTCGCCTTCGCGCTGGTTCTCGGGATCATCGGCGGCATGGTCTTCCATGCCCTGCGTCTGCCCTTGCCGTGGATGCTGGGGGCGATGACCGTCTGCACCATCGCCGCACTGGCGCGCGCCCCGGTCGCGGCCCCCAGTGTCATCCGGTCGCCGATGTCGGCCATCATCGGCGTCATGCTGGGGTCGGGCTTTTCTCCGGACATCGTCTACCAGTTGCCGCGATGGATCGTGCCGCTGATGGGGCTGGTGCTGTTCATGGCGGCCTGCGGGCTGTCGGTCGTCTGGTACTACCGGCGGATCGGCGGCTACGACTGGACCACGGCGTTCTTCTCAGGCATGCCCGGCGGGCTCGTCGAAATGGTCATCTATGGCGAGGAGCGCGGCGGTGACGCGCGTGTCATCGCCCTCGTCCATTCGGCGCGCATCCTGCTGGTGGTGCTGACGCTGCCCTTCATCATCCAGTACAGCCAGGGGATCAGCCTGGACCGGCCGGTCGGCGGCGTGTCGATCTTCGATGCGCCGCTGACATCGGAGCTCTGGCTGGTGGTCTGCTGCTTCGCCGGCGCCTTTCTCGGCCATGTGTTGCGCCTGCCGGCCAAGACCCTGCTCGGCTGCATGATCGCCAGCGCCGCCATTCACATTTCCGGTCTGTCCGACTTCAAGCCGCCCTATGAGATCGTCAATGCCGCCCAACTCGTGCTCGGCGTCGCCATCGGCTGCCGATTCGCCGGAACGGCGGGGCGGGTGGTCTGGCGCGTGCTGGCGCTCTCGGTCGGCTCGACCGCCATCCTGCTGTTCTGGATGACGCTGTTCGCGGTGACCTTCTCGCGCCTGTCGGGGTTCTCCGCCGTGACGCTGATCCTTGCCTATTCGCCGGGCGGCCTGACCGAGATGGCGCTGATCGCCGTCGCCCTTCAGGCCGAGGTCGCCTTCGTCGCCGCCTTTCACATCATCCGGGTCTTCCTGACCATGACCGCGGCGCCGCTGACCTTCCGCTGGCTGGGGAGCGGCCGCGACCCGTAACCCGCAAAGGCGAGGCCGGCAGCATATCGGCTCCCGGTCTTCGCCCGTGCTGGGTGCCCCGTGGCGGCGTCAGGCGGCCTTGACCTCGCTCAGGAAGGTCTCGACCGAGCGGGAGAGGGTGGTGGCCTGCTCGGAGAGGCTGCGGGCGGCAGCCAGCACCTGCGAGGCCGAGCTGTTGGTCTCGGACGAGGCGGTGGTGACGGCGGTGATGTTGTCGACGACCCGGGCCGTCCCGGTGGCGGCGGCCTGGACATTCTGCGAGATCTCACCGGTGGCGGAGCGCTGCTGCTCGATGGCGGCGGCGACAGCCGAGGCATAGCTCGCGACCTCCGTCATGGTCTGGGCGATGGCCTCGATCGAGCCGACGGCGGTGGTCGTCTCCTGCTGCACGGCGTTGATCTGGGCGGCGATCTCCTCGGTGGCCTTGGCGGTCTGGCCGGCCAGGGACTTCACCTCGCTGGCGACGACGGCAAAGCCACGGCCGGCCTCTCCGGCCCGCGCGGCCTCGATCGTGGCGTTGAGGGCGAGAAGGTTCGTCTGTTCGGCGATGGCGCGGATCAGGTTGAGCACCTCGCCGATCCGGCCGGCCGCCTCGGCCAGCGCCTTGACCCGCTGGTTGGCGCCGTCGGCCTCGGCGCTGGCGCGCTCGACGACCGCATTGGTCTGGCCGATCTGGTTGGCGATCTCGTTGATGGAGGCGGAGAGTTCCTCCGATGCCGCGGCGACCGACTGGACATTGGCCGAGGCCTGGCGCGAGGCGCCCGAGGCCTGATCGGCCTGGCCGGAGGCTCCGGCGGCGATGCCGGTGAGTGTGCGGGCCGTCTCCTCCATGCGGCCGGCATTGTCGCCGACCCCCTTCAGGACGGTTCCGATCGAATCGGAGAAGTCACGCACCAGGGCGTCGATGCGGGCCTGCCGCATCTGGCGGGCGCGGGCCTCGGCCTCGGTCTCGGTCTCCAGCCTGGCGCGGGCGACGGCATTGTCGCGGAAGACGTCGACGGAGCGGGCCATGTCGCCGATCTCGTCGCGCCGTGCCGTCGAGGGCACGATCTGGTTGTGGTCGCCGCTGGCGATGGCGGTCATGGTCGCGTTGAGTTCGCGGATGGGCCTGCCAAGATGGCGGGTGAGCAGGGTGGCGATGGCGGTGCCGGTGGCCGCGACCGCCAGTAGAACGGCGAGAAGCGTCAGCATGGCGGTGCTGCGTGCGGACACGAAGGCGCTCGAATCGATCGCGACTTCCAGCGTGCCGATCGGCTGGCCGGAATAATTGCGCAGCGGGCCGGCGAGGACGGCGACCGGTTTGCCGCCGATGGTCGAGGGGCTCGACTGGCTGGGGCTGCGCATGGCGGCCTGATGGACGGGAAGGTCCAGCAAGGTCTTCTCGGGGAAGGTGGCGCCGAGCGAGTTCACCTTGCCGTCCTGGATGAGATGCATGGCGATCTCGACCTTGAAGCGGCGCTTCAGGTCGTTGAGGAAGGGAAGACCGAGGGGCGCACCGATATCGACCCCGCCGACGATCCGGTCACCGTTGCGGACCGGGACGACCGAGAAGATGGACACATTATCCCGGCCGGGCTCGATTCCCGTCACGGGATTGCCGGACGCAAAGGCGTCACGCACCGTGTTGCGACGGCCGAGGGTGTTGTCGCCGAAGACCTGCGGGGCGTGGACGCGGGCCAAAGCTGTCCCGTCGGGCTTGTGGAAGGTGATCAGGGCGAGGCCAAGGCTCGTCTTGAGGGGGTCGGCGACCGTGCTCATCGCAGCGATGAGCCCGGGGCGGTCCTCCTTCAGGAATGCCTCGACGATGCGGGGATCATTGGCGATGGTCCTTGCCGCGACCTCGGCGCGCTGGCCCTGCTCGGTCATGGCCGCGACGACAGCCTCATAGCGCTGGACGAGTGCCGATTCGATGGCCTGATCGCTCAGGGCGTCCTGCTGGAAATAGCCGGCTGCGCCCACCACGCCCGCCGCGACGAGAGCGGTGGCCGTCACGGACAGCATCAGTTTAGCGCCGATCGTGCGCAGTTGCAGAAGACTTCCCAAGCCCATGAACGTGTCCACCCAATATTCGGCACATTCGCGTACCTGGTCCCGGAGGTATTTCGCCCGGATCTGGTTAAGGAAGACTCAAATGAGGGCAACGGGGCCGGACCGCGACGAAAATCTCTGCCTTGCCCGCCGCCGTCTGCCGGCCAGGCCTCGCGGCTGCCGTGGGCAAATGCAGCGATCTCCGCAATACGCCTTGACAGGCCCATGAGCCTCCCGTAATTCCCGCCACCTCGACCGGCGCACGACATGTGAGCCGAGCAGCGCGCGGGCGTAGCTCAGTTGGTTAGAGTGCCGGCCTGTCACGCCGGAGGTCGCGGGTTCGAGTCCCGTCGCCCGCGCCATTTTCCTTCCCGGAGTTGAGCGACCCGCTCCTCCCTGCTCCACGTGAGATCAACCTTGGCGGGGCGGTCGATAGCGCTCTTTCCGCGGCGTCTGTCAGGACACCATGGGAGCGAGCGTCATCATGTCCCCTGCGGTTTTCACATGGGCGATTGCCATCGCCCGCCGCGACCGTGGTCAGGACGAGCGCTCGGGATCCTCTCGAGCGTCCCGGCGCTCGCCAGCGTCCATCGATTCGTCGGGTATCGGCGTGGCATAGAGGGGCTGCATGTCATGGATACCGGGTCCGGATGGCCTCGTCGTGTCGTAGAGCCA
>JAIEPJ010000106.1 GCA_019749835.1 Phreatobacter sp.
GGAACATGCCGGTGACGTTGAGGTCCATCTCGCGGCGCCACTCGTCCTCGGTGAGGTCCGGCGGGCCGCCCATCTTGGCGTGACCGACATTGTTGTGGAGGATATCGACCGGGCCGAAGAGCGCCGTGGTGCGGGCGACGACGTCCTCCACCTCCATGAGCTTGGTGACGTCGCAGGCGAGCGCCTCGGCGCTGCCGCCCTCGCCGCGGATGATGCCGACGGTTTCCTCGGCCGCCGAACGGTTGATATCGACGCAGACGACCTTGGCGCCGGCGCGCGCATAGGCCACCGCCGAGGCCTTGCCGTTGCCCCAGCCCGGGCCGACGGAACCGGCGCCGAAAACGAGCGCCACGCGGTCTGCAAGTCTGTTCACTGTCATGGTCTCAACCCGTGTAGCCGACGAGGACGCGCGGCAACCAAAGAACCGTCGATGGAAAGAAGGAGATGATGGCGAGGACCACCAGACTGGCGGCGAGGAACGGCCCGAGCTCGCGGCTCTCCTCTTCGAGCTTCACCCCGGCAAAGTTGGCACAGATGTAGAGCAGGATGCCGACGGGAGGGGTGATCAACCCGATGCAGAGGTTGAACACCATGACCAGTCCGAAATGGACGAGGTCGATACCAACGGCCTGGACCACCGGGACAAGCACGGGGATCAGGATGAACAGCGCCGGCAGCGGCTCCATGAAGATGCCGATGATCAGCAGGAAGACGTTGATCATCATCAGGATGATGACAGGGTCGCTGGAAACCGAGGCGATCCAGGCAGCGATCGCCCTCGGCATGCCGGACACCGCGAGCAGCCAGCCGAAGCCGGACGACAGGGCGATGATGAACATGACCAGCGCCGTATCCAGCGCGGTCTGGACAAGGATGGGCCATATCGTGCGGATGTTCAGTTCGCGATAGACGAAGAAACCGACGAGCGCGGCATAGACAACGGCGATGGTGGCGCTCTCCGTCACCGTGACCACGCCGCCTGTGACGCCGATCAGAATGATCACCGGCATCATCAGCGCCCAGAGGGCGGGCAGCACCAGGCGGGGGATCTCGCGGATCGGTACCGCTTCGGAAACGGGATAGTTGCGCCGGACGGAGATCACGTAGGCCGCGACCATCAAGGCGAGCCCCAGCAGGACGCCCGGCACGATCCCGCCGAGGAACAAGGCGATGATCGAGACCCCCTTGGCCGCTGACAGGCCATAGATCACGAGCGGGATCGAGGGGGGAATGATCGGTCCGTTGACGCAGGCCGAAGCCATCAGCGCCGCGGCGAAGCCACCGCCGTAGCCCTGTTTCTTCATCGCGGGAATGAGCACCTTGCCGAGGGCTGACGCATCGGCCGCCGCCGACCCCGAAAGTCCCGAGAAGATCATCGCGGCCATGACCGAGGTCAGAGCCAGCCCACCGCGGAAACGACCGACCATGGCATTGGCCAAGCGGACGATCTGCTCGGTGATGCCACCGCCGTTCATCAGGTTGCCGGCGAGAATGAAGAAGGGGATGGCCAGAAGTGCGTAGCTGTCTGCGCCGACGAGTGTGCGCTGGGCGAGCAGCGACATGGGAAGGCCGCCGTGGAACCAGATGGCCCCCATGGTGGCCAGGCCCATGGCGAAGCCAATGGGCACGGAGAGGGCCAAAAGCAGGAAGAAGGTGCCGATGAGGACCGTGCCCATGTCAGAAGTCTCCCACCGAGCCTTCAGGGCGGCGCTTTGACGGATCGACGATCTTTTCGACGAAGTAGAGAACCATCATCGCGCAGGCCACCGGCGCAGAAAAATAGAAATAGGCCGGGGATATATCGAGGGCTCCATAGGTATTTGGCAGCACATCGATGGAGAGCCTGAGGCTATATATGAACAGAACGATGATAAAAAACAGGTTAGCCAGTTCGATGACCCAGAACATGATCTGCTTGGCACGGCCCCGGAGCATGTCGATGAACATGTCGACGCCAATATGGAGCTTCTGCCGGTAGAGCACCGCGGCCCCGACAAAGGTGATCCAGATGAACAGGATGTTCGATACCTGCTCGATCCAGGCGATTGGCGAGTTCATCACGTAGCGCCACCAGACGGCTGCCAGCGTGATGAGGACGATCGAGGCGACCCAGAGCCCAAGGAAGACCTTCGCAACCTCGGTCACCCAATGGGACAGCCTGCTGATAATTGCGACCATGGACCTCGTGCCAAACATTGTCGCGCGCGCCGCGCAGGAGCGGACGGTCCGCCGGCTTCGGCAGGCGCGACTACCCGCGCTGGTGCCCATGGCCGGCCAAGGCCGGCCATGGGCAGGTTCGAGCATGGCTTCAGGCGACCTGGGCCATCCGGTCGGACCACCGCTTGCCGGCGGGGAACTCCGTGATGAGCGTTCGCACCGACTGCGTGAACGCCGCCTTGTCGACCTCGCTCACGACGATGCCCTTCGCCTTCACCTTGGCGAGGATATCGGTGTCCTCGGCGATGACACGGGGACGGATATGGGCCTCCATGTCGCGGGCCGCCTGGTCGAGCGCCTGCTGGAGGGCCGGAGCGAGGCCCTGGTAAGTCGACTGGGAAACAAGGATGCAATTGTCCTGCATCATGTGCTCGGTCAGGGCGAGATGGGTGTTGGCGTCGAAGATGCCGGAATTGAACGACAGTGCCGTCGGATTCTCCTGGCCGTCGATGACCTTGGACTTCAGGGCCTGGAAGACCTCCGGCCAGGGCATCGGGGTCGGGGAGGCGCCGAAAAGCTCGAAGGTGCGGCGCCAGAGCGCGGTCTCCGGCACGCGAATCTTCAGGCCCCGGAGGTCGGCCGGAGCACGCACCAGACGATTGGACGAGAGCTGGCGCGGCATGCGCGGGATCGCGCCGAGGGGCCGGATACGGGCATTCCTAGCGACGTCGTCCTGATACTCGGCACGGATCGTGTCCCAGACCCGATCCTTGTGGGCGACATCCTTGAACAGATAGGGATGGGTCCAGACCTCGGCAGGCCGATACACACCGGCGAGAACACCCTGACCGGGCGTGGCGACCTGGATGGCGCCCTGCTGCACTGCCTCGATATGCTCGCGTTCGCCGCCAAGGGAGCCACCATGATGCGCCGTGATGACGATCTGGCCCTGCGTCAGTTCGCCGACGCGCTTCGCGAAAAAGTCGAGGCTCTGACCGATGAAGTCGGCCTGGGCCGTGGCGCTGGCGCCGATCCAGTTCAGCCGCTGGGCGCGCAGCACAGCCGGCATGGCCACCAGCGCCGTACCAGCGGCGAGGCCGCCGAGCACCATGCGGCGGGATGCACTCTTGGTCTCGAATGTGGTCATAGTGGTCCTCCTCGGTGGGGTGGGGCCCGTTTGCCGGGCTCTGACGATCGTTTCCTCGGGTGCCGGCCTGAGGCCGGTCTGGTTTTGGCTGACCGGTTATCCGGTCATCTCTATGTCTGCATGTCATGCCCGGCAGGCCGGGCATGACGCTGTCGGATCAGGCCTCACGCCACCTTGGCGTTGGGCTTGGCGAAGGCCGCCTCCATCTCCCGCCGAACCTTCACGGCGAGGCTGTCGGCATCATAGGCGACGTCGCTCCACTTCAGCCGCTGGCCGAGCTTCACGTCGGTCTTGAGCTTGACGTTATGCGCAAGTCCGAGCGGCAGATAGCCCTGATCGAGAGACGCCTCGGCCGGGGTCTGCTTGCCCCAGACGCAGAAGCCGCCTTCACCGTCGAGCATCTCTCCGGCCTTGAGGTCGCGCTTGGCTGTGGCGACGACGTCGGAGTTGAAGCAGATCGGCGCGCCGGTCGGCTCCCTGCGCAGGGCGGCGGAGGCGACGGAATAGCCAAGCTCGAGGCCGATCATGTGGATCGGGCGGTAGAGGCAGGCATATTTGCCCGAGGAATCCTGCAGCATGGAATATTCGCGGAAGCACTCCTGGCTGTAGGCGCTGTCGCTCTCGAAGACGACATAGGTGCCCATGACGAGGGAGTGCGGCACGTCGGTGCCGTCGCGATAGACCGACGAGGTCACCTCGGTGACGCCGGCCTTTTCCAGCACGCCGCCGGCGGAACGCGGCTTGCAGATCTCGGCATGTTCGAAGCGGGTCGCCGGCGGGAAGGACAGGCCTTCCGACTGGGCATGGAGGCCGGTGGCGTTGCACACCGCGGTCATCTCGATGCCGGACTTGGTGCCGTCGACGAAGGAGTTGAACATCTTCGGATTGATGGAGTTCCGGTCCCGGATCTTCATGTATTTGTCGAGGATGTCCCAGACCGTGTCGGGCGTCGACTGGTGGTAGGTCGGGTGGTAGCGGGTGCCCTTGCCGGCGGCGACGACGCGGAAGCCGCAGGCACGGGCCCAGTCGACATGGTCGGCGATGAGGGCGGGCTGGTCGCCCCAGGCGAGCGAATAGACGACGCCGGCAGCCTTGGCCTTGCGGGCGAGGATGGGGCCGGCCACGGCATCGGCCTCGACATTGACCATGACGATGTGCTTGCCGTTGTCGATCGCCTTGATGGCGAAGCGGATGCCGGCGCCAGGATCACCCGTCGCCTCGATGATGACCTCGATGGCGGGATGGGTGACCAGAAGGTCGGCATTGTCGAGAATGGCGGTGCGGCCGGTGCGCAGCGCATCGTCGATGGAGGCGGCGGCATATTGCTCCTCCGGCCAGGAGCCAGCCTTCAACTGGGAGCGGGCGCGGGCCGGGTTGAGGTCGGCGACGCCAACGAGATGCATGCCCTCGGTCAGGCGGCACTGGCTGGCGAACATGGTGCCGAACTTGCCGGCGCCGATCAGACCGACGGTCACGGGCTTGCCGGCCGCCTGCCGTTCGAGAAGCATCCGATGGAGGTTCATGCGACGGTCGTCCTCTGACAGTTTCACGTCGGCGCGCGGGCGCCGGGACCGTCGGGGACTGGCCAGATTGCGGGCAGAAACATCCACGCGGTGGCCTCAAGGCCGCATCCGCGCCGGTGGAACCGCATCCCGTGCGGCGACCTGATGGCTTCCTCCCCGCGACCCTGTTGACCGGGCCGTCGACGTGTCTTGACGAGACGCTAACAAGGATAGGAATTTCATGGAAACGAAATAAACTGGTGATACCGATGAAAGGAATTCACCGATGATCCGGGGCATGCCGCCGCTCAAATGCCTGCAGACCTTTGCGGCGGTGATGGAGAGCGGCACCTTCGCGCGCGCCGCCGAACAGCTCAACGTGACGCCCTCGGCGGTGAGCCACCAGATCCGCATGCTCGAGGACATTCTCGGCAAGCCGCTCTTCGTGCGCCGCAACCGGACGGTGCAGCCGACCGAGGACGCCGTGGCCTATGCCAATGCCCTCGGCGAGAGCTTCACCCGCATCGCGGTCGCCACCAGCCGCTTCGCGTCCGAGGGATCGGTCCTGCGCCTGATGCTGCATTCGGCGCCGAGCCTGGCGACGCTCTGGCTGGTGCCGCGCCTGTCCGCCTTCCGCGCCCGACACCCGGAGATCGATCTCACGCTGTTCGCCGGCCACGAACCGGCAAAGCTCGGCGACGACGGCTTCATGATCGACATCCAGTACAACCGCCCCGTGCCCGAGGCCTGCGAGGGGCTGGTTCTGTGCGAGGAGACGGTCATGCCGCTGGCCAGCCCGGATTTCGTGACACGCCACAACCTGACGCGGGTCGAGGACATCAGCGCCGTGCCGCTCATCCATTCCGTCCGCAGCGTCGTGCAGTGGGACCAGTGGATCGCCCGCCATGCGCCGCATGTCATGCTGGCACGCCGCGGCATGACTTTCGACCGCGCCTATCTCGGGCTGATGGCGGCGCGCGACGGGCTCGGCCTGATGCTGGAATCGACCCTCCAGGCCGGCGGAATGCTGGCGGCGGGGGAACTCATTGCGCCATTCGGCCCTCTCGGGGTCACCGCCGTCGCGCACCGGCTCGTCTACCGGCGCGAGGACCGGGCGCGTCATCAGATCGAGG
>JAIEPJ010000092.1 GCA_019749835.1 Phreatobacter sp.
TCTGCGGCGACGAAGGGGATGACGCCGCGATAGATGGCCAGGATCGGCACGTCCCTGGCGATGGCGGAGATGACGAAGACGTTGAGTCCGATGGGCGGGGCGGTGAGGCCGATGCCGACCACCATCAGCACGAGGATGCCGAACCAGATGGCGATGTCGTCGGGCATCATGCCGAGGTCGAGCGCGGTGACGATGGGGAAGAAGATCGGCAGGGTCAAAAGGATCATGGCGAGTTCGTCCATGACGCCGCCGAGGATGACGTAGAAGACGAGCAGCCCGACGATCACGCCATAGGGCGGCAGGCCCGACTGGGTGACGAACTCGGCGGCGAGGGTCGGCAGTTGCGACAGGGCGAGGAAGCCGTTGAAGACCTCGGCGCCCAGCAGGATGATGAAGATCATCGCCGAGGTCTCGGCCGTCTGGATCAGCGAGGCCTTGATCTCGGCCCAGCCGAGGCTGCGCTGCAGGAGCCCCACCGCCAGCATGGCGATGCAGCCGACGGCGGCGCCCTCGGTCGGCGTGAAGACGCCGCCATAGATGCCGCCGACCACGGTCACGGCGATCAGCATGACCGGCCAGATGCCGAGCACCGCCCGCCAGCGCTCGGCCCATGGCACCCGCGCGACGGCCGGGCCGGCCTTGGGGTCGAGGCGCACCATGATGGCGATGACGATGCAGTAGAAGACTGTCGCCATGAGGCCCGGGATCAGCGCCGCCATGAACAGCTTGGCGATGTTCTGTTCGGTGGTGATGGCATAGACGACGAGGATGACCGAGGGCGGGATGAGAATGCCGAGCGTGCCGCCGACCGCGACCATGCCGGTGGCGAAGCCGGGATCGTAGCCGTAGCGCTTGAACTCCGGCAGCGTCGCCCGGCCGAAAGTGGCGGTGGTGGCCACCGACGAGCCACAGATGGCGCCAAAGCCGGTGCAGGCGCCGATCAGCGCCATGCCGAGCCCGCCGCGGCGATGGCCGAGGAAGCTCGCCGCTGCCCGGAACAGCGCCGTGGACAGGCCCGACTTCTCGGCGAGCGCCCCCATCAGGATGAACAGCGGGATGACCGACAGCGTGTAATTGGCGAAGAGGTGGTAGGGCGTCGTCTTCATGTAGTTGAGGAAGATCGGCACGCTGGTGAACCAGGCATAGCCGATGGAGCCCGCCGTCAGCATGGCGAGCCCGATGGGCATCCTGAGCACGAGGAGGACCAGCATCCCGGCAAAGCCGAAGGCGGCGACGGCGGCTCCGCTCATGACGGCTCCCGGGACAGGCGCTGGGCCGAGACGAGGGTGGCGACGGCGAGGACGAAGGCCATCAGGCCGGTCGCCAGGATCGCCCAGCCGATGGGGATGGCGAGCACCATGGAACTCGTGCGCGAGGCGATGGCGTCAAGCCCGCCGACGATGAGCCGCCAGCCGATCAGCAGCGCGAAGCCGGCATAGAGCCCGTCCCACAGCCGGTCGAGGAAGCGGTTCAGCCGGGCCGGGGTGCGCAGGGTGAAGGTGTCGACGAAGACATTGCCGCGCTTCAGCTGGCACAGCGGCAGGAAGGCGAAGACCGCCACGGCGGTGGCGATCTGCACCATCTCGAAGTCGCCCTGGACGCCGGACCTGAACAGCCAGCGCAGCAGCACGGAGGTGGTGACCATGAACGCCGCGGCGAGCATGAACAGGCCGCCGAAAATGGCGAGCCCGCGCGCCACGCGGTCGACCAGCCCGGGCGGCGATGCGCCGCCGCCCGTCACCTCTGCCTCGCCGGTCATGCGATCAGGCCGCCATATGCTTGGCGACGGCGGCCCGCACGTCGTCGACGATCTTCTGCCCGTCGAGACCCCGCTCCCTGACGCCCCGGATCCAGGCCTCCTCGACCGGCCGCGTCGCGGCGCGCCACCGGGCCGCCTCGTCCTCGGCGAGGACGGTGATGGTGTTGCGCGGGCGCGCCCTGACCATCTCGCTCACCGCCCGGCCGCGCTCGTCCCACATCTCGCCGGCCATGACCGCGGCGCTCATGCCGGAATGGTCGTCCATCACCTTCTTCAGGTCGGCCGGCAGGCCCTCGTACTTCGCCTTGTTCATGGCGAGGATGAAGGTCGCGGTGTAGAGCGTCGGCGAGCCCGGGATCTCCGTATGGTGGTTGACGAGTTCGTGCAGGCGCAGCGCCGGCACGACTTCCCACGGCACCACCGCGCCGTTGATCACGCCCTGGGCCAGCGCCTCGGGCACCTGCGGGATCGGCATGCCGATGGCCGTGGCGCCGAGCGCCCTGAGCGCCTCGCCGGCCTGGCGGGTGGGGAAGCGCAGCTTCAGCCCCTCGAGATCGGCCCGGGTGCGCACCTGCTTGTTGGAATGGATCAGGCCGTGGTCATGCGCCCAGAGGCAGAGCGGCTGGACCTCGGCATAGTCCTTGTAGAAATGCGTCGGGCCGAGCTCGGCCATGACCTTCGAATTGGTGACGCCGCGCTTGCCGGCGATGAAGGGCAGCTCCATCGCCTCCGTCGCCGCAAAACGGCCCGGCGTGTTGCCCGGCAAGGTCCAGACGATGTCGGCGACGCCATCGCGCGCCTGGTCAAACAGCTGCGGCGGCGCGCCGCCAAGCTGCATCGACGGGAAGATGTCGATCCTGATGCGGTTGCCGGAGGCCTCCTGCACCTTGCGCGACCAGGGCAACAGGAAGCGCTGGTGGGCATTCGACACGGGCGGAAGGAAA
Source organism: Phreatobacter sp. (assembly GCA_019749835.1). Taxonomy (GTDB): domain Bacteria; phylum Pseudomonadota; class Alphaproteobacteria; order Rhizobiales; family Phreatobacteraceae; genus Phreatobacter. The sequence continues at coordinate 2,704 of JAIEPJ010000092.1, forward strand.
TGGTGAAGGCGCAGCGTCACCTGCGGGGCCTGGCCCCAGGCGGTGCGCATCACCGCAGGTGTGGCAACGGCAGCGCCGGCAAGAGCCAGCGCATGGCGGCGGGTGAGCGTCATGGCAGATGTCCTCCTTGTCCTGATCACAGCGATCCCTTCGCCGGACCACAGCAGTCGGCGGGGTGCTTGCTCTTTTCTGGAGACCGCAGGCTAGCGGTCCATATGCCGGGCCTTGTTACCTGGCCCGCTTGGCGTGGCGAGAGGCAGAACGCATACGTGGCGATACTGCCGGACGACTCCGCCTGCAACCTGGTTCACGCATCGAAAGCGTGGATCAACTCCTCGAAAACCTGCACCGAGGCTCTCCCCTTCATGGAAGGGGAAAGGCCTGCAATGACCAATTCATGAGGCGACGCTACCCTATTGCGGTGTCGCTCAGTATAGGGAACCATGAGAAAAACTTGGATTATTCTGGCGACACCAATGAAAAACAGCGGCGGCTCGGTCTACAGCATTCCGGTCTTCGGGCTCTACGGCCTTGCGGCAGCCAGCGGCGCTGCCGGATATGCCCATATCGAGCCGATCAGTTCGCGGGCACCGGCCAATGACTGGCATATCTCAACGCACCGGCACTCGGAACTCGCCCAGTGCATTCTGGTCACGGCCGGCGGCGGCGACCTCAATATCGAAGGACGCACCATCGCCATGGAGCCACCCTGGATCGTGTGGCTGCCGGTGGGCGTTGTGCATGGCTTCCGGTTCATACCCGGGACCGAAGGGCTCGTCCTGACCGTGTCCCACGATGTCGTCGACGCGGCCACCCGGGCCGGGCCGGACAGTGGGCGCCTTTCCTATGTCGCATCGGAACCCCGGTTTGCCGCCTTGTCCGCGGCCGGCGAGATCGGCATCGATGTCGCCGGACTCATGACGGCGCTCGAGCGCGAGCAGATGCTGCCCCGCACCGGAAGTGACACGGTCATCGTCTCAACCATCAGTCTGCTTCTGGTGGCCATGCTCCGATTGAAGACGCTCGATACGCTCGACAGCCATCTGGGGTCGGTGCAAGCCTCGGAATTCCGCCGCTTCCGGCAAGTCGTCGAGACCCGGTTTCGCCAACAGCCGACGGTGAGCGAGATGGCGCGGGAACTGGGCATCACCCCCGATCGCCTGCACTCCATCACGACCAAGGCCGTCGGTAAGGGGCCCCTCGCCATTCAGCACGAACGCATCGTTCTCGAATGCAAAAGGGAGCTCATCTACACGCTCAAGCCGATCTCCCAGATCGCATTCGATTGCGGCTTCGAGGACATTGCCTATTTCAGCCGGTTTTTCAGCCGGCATACGGGGACGGCTCCGCGACAGTTCCGCGACCTCCATTCCACGTACAAGATCAGCAATGACGTGCGAACAGCAAGCGCTGCCGATCTTGCCACCTGAGCGATGGAGCCGGGCCGTTTCCATCGGCGGTTCATGGCGCGGATGGGCCAGGTCACCCCAAGACGCTTCCTTGCTCATCCGACGGGGGAGGCCGTCCGGCGCCGCGTGACGACGCGGCGGAGCATGGTGCCGGACGACCGTATCGTCGCCCAACCCTACCCGCGCGCCCCGGGGCGATCCGCTCCGTCGACATTTCTTTTGTTTTTTTTTCGAGCCGCTGTCGAAATCGGCAGGCCAGCCGCGTCCTTGGGACATCGGAACAACAAGAAAGGCTTCCCGATGCAGTCCCTCCCGGTCACCACGCTCTATATCCTGCCGCTCGGCATCATCTGGTTCGCCCTCTGGATGGGCGTCAGTTCGGCCCGGTCCGCTCTCGCCTGCTCCATCGGCGATGCCAACAACCCTGCCCTGCTGCAGAAGATCCGCCGCCACGGCAACTTCATCGAATGGGTGCCGTTCGTCCTGGTGCTGATGATCGTCAACGAGGTCCAGGGCACATCGGCGCCATGGCTCCATGCCGCCGGCTCGTTGCTGCTGATCGGGCGTATCGCCCATCCGTTCGGCCTCGCCATCGACAATGCGGGCCATGCCCTGCGCTATATCGGCAACGGCACGAACATGCTCGCCGTCGCCATCCTGCTCATCTCGCTCGCCCGCCGGCTGATCGATCTCTGACGACCCCGACCCAATCCCACACCGAGGATCTTCCCATGAAGTACATGCTCCTGATCTACAGCAATCCCGACCTCCAGCCCGCCTATGGCACCACGGAGTTCCAGGCCATGATGGGCGGCTACTTCGCTCTCAACGAGCGGCTGAAAGCCGACGGCGTCATCCGCGGCGGCGAAGGCCTGAAAGGGGTCGAGACGGCAACGTCACTGCGCATGCGTGCCGGCAAGGCCGAGACGATGGACGGACCCTTCGCCGAAACAAAGGAACACCTCGGCGGCTACTACATCGTCGAAGTGCCTGATCTCGACGCCGCCCTGCGCTATGCAGCGATGATTCCCTCGGCGCATTTCGGCACCATCGAGGTGCGCCCGCTGATGGACTACAATCCCGCGGGTTGACCCATGACACCAGCCGCCTCTTCGGCCATTGCGGTCACCCAAGCACTCGACGCGGTGATGCGCGAGGACAAGGGGCGGCTGGTGTCGGCCCTCATCGTCCGCCTGAAGAATTTCGAGCTGGCCGAGGACGCGCTGCAGGAGGCCATGGCGTCGGCGGTGGTGCACTGGAGCCGCAGCGGACTGCCGTCCTCGCCACAGGGCTGGCTGCTGCAGGTCGCCTGGCGCAAGGCGCTCGACCGCATCCGCCGCAGCCAGACAGAGGCGCGGACCGCCGAGGCGCTTCAACCCTTCCTCGGCGCGGAGATCGGCGAGGCGCCGGACCTCATCAGCGACGACCGCCTGCGCCTGATCTTCACTTGCTGTCACCCGGCACTGGAACAGAAGAGCCGCGTGGCCCTGACCCTTCGCACCATCTGCGGCCTGACCACCGGCGAGGTGGCCGCCGCCTTCCTGGACCAGGAAGCGACGATGGCCCAGCGCCTGTCACGGGCCAAGGCCAAGATCGCCGCGGCCCGCATCCCCTATGGCGTGCCGGAAGCCGATGCGCTCACCGAGCGGCTTCAGGGGGTTCTGGCGGTCATCTACCTGATCTTCAATGCCGGCTACTCCGCGACACCCGACCGGACGCGCGACTTTGCCCGGGAAGCCATCTTCCTCGCCCGGCTGGTTGAGGTGGTCCCCAATTGGCGGACAGATTGGCGGCTTAGCTAAGCTTGGTTCTGGTCTCCGTCACGCCGCCATTTCG
>JAIEPJ010000222.1 GCA_019749835.1 Phreatobacter sp.
GCTCCGCGCTCGTCGGCGCGACCGTGTCGGAAGCGCCGGGAAGATCGGCCTGTCCGGGCTCACGGCTTTCCGGATCATCTTCCCCGTTGTCGTTTTCCTCTGCCTGGATCACCCGTCGGATCAGTTCGATCTTGGCAAGCGTGATCGCCTGCGGGCGGTCCTGCGGCTCCAGCCGGCGTGCGACCTGTTCCAGATAGGCGATGGGATCGAAGCAACCGCGCCCGGTGCCGGTGACGACGCTCGACTGCGAGATCCGTTCGCCCTCCAGGGCAACCGCTGAGGGCCGGCACAGCCTGAACCTGAAGATGCTCATCGGCAGGGCCTTCTCCATTCGGAAAGCCTCACGCACCTTCGCCTCGGAGAGATGGACCACCAGGAGATGGCGATCACTCGACCCGACCACATGCGTCTCGACAATGGCATTGGTGAGCGGCACCGGCCGGCAACGGTCAGCGCGCTGAGGGTTCATTGCCCGACACAGGGATCTTGCCCACCGGTTCACCTCGCGGTGGATTCGCTCTTCCTCGATCGTTTCCAGGGAGAGCGGAAGCGATATGGCGTCCTCGGGAATATCGGAGGGTCCAAGACGCGGTGATGCAAGGACCTCTTCATGGGCGATCGACAAGCCGATGGCCAGGCCAAGAGCCACCATTGATGAGCGCCATGAAAGGCGGACATGCATGGATGTTGGCGAGCCGTCCAGGGCGCCTGATCTCATTTGGTCTTGTCCATCGTCGGCCGTATCGTCGAACCGCCTCTTGGCCTACCATCTTTTCTTGATTCGCACCGATCATCCGGCAGTCGATTGTTGATCAACCTTTCAGCCTTCAGGGCCGCTCTCGAGCCGCTGCTGAAGCGCATACGCAGTCCGAGGGTTTACGTCTCGCTGTCTCTGGCAGCGGGCATCGGAGCCTATTGGCTTGGCGTTGGTCCGATTTGGTCGATCTACTCGGGCATCCTTGCCTATCTCATTCTGCGGATGATGGCAGAGGGACCCGTGGTGGTCCTGATGTGCCTCGGCGTAATCTCCATCATGGGCCATGTCATGGAGGTCTTCACCATTGCCACTGAGGCGGTGGTCAATCCGAACGTGGCCTGGTCGACGATATTCACGCTCCTTCTCACCGGCAGCCATGTCGGCCTGCAGGCGTTCTACATCGACATGGCGTTGCTCGGTACGGCAGCCGGCCTGTCATGGCTGCGCTTTGCTGGCTGGGTCTTCGCCTATCTCCTGATTGCCCGCATCCCCGCCAATCTGCCCGAGCTTCTGAACGATTTCGGGCGGTTTAACTACAAGCTCCGCAATCCTCTTTCCTACGCGGTCGTCGCGGCGACGCTGACGTCTGTGGTGGTCGATGTCATTGCAGTGCCGGGCGGCATTCTCAATGCCGGCGTTGCGGGCCTCGCAGGGTTCTTCATTTCGTTCGTCGCGACCAACCGCATCTCGGACGGGATCCTTGGCCTTCGCAAGGCAGTTGGCCTGCCGGTGAAGGTCGTGCCGAAGGTGACGGTGCCGGCGCCGCATCGCGGACCGGCCCCGATACCGCCGGTCGTTGGAATTTCCATCGACGTGCCGCGCAGCGGCGAGGAGGTCGTCGCCATCAAGACATCAGCGCTGGCTGAAGCGCCTTCCGTGGTCGAGCAGAACTTTGCGATCGCCATTCGTGTTGCAGAGATCGCCCTTGCCGGCCGCAGCCGGGCCGCGATTGCGAAGGTGCGCGAGGCGCTCAGTATGGCCGGAGAGGCTGCGCCGGACCTTCTGGCGCATGTGCCCTCTCATCAGGCGATCCATACCTTCGCGGCGTTTATTGCCGACGGTTTGTCAGATGATGAAATCGCGGCGCGCGTCTCGTCCATGCATGTCCGGCAGATCCCTGGGCCTCCGCCAGCGCCTGTTGGCGATCAGAAGCTTCTCGAAACCGCGGCGCTCGATCTTGCGCGCCGTGTCGGCATGTCCCCCGATGGGGACGAGGACGAGATCGTCGAGGACGACGAGGGCTCGTCCCATAGCGACGAAGCCGATGGCGATGAAGGTGACGACGAGGTCTCCTTCGAGGACGGCGATGAGGACGCCGATGAGGCGGATGGGGATGATGCGGGTGAGCATCGCGGCCCCGTCGATCATGAGGACGACGAGGAGTCTCCGGACGACGAAGACGAAACTGCTGACGGAGACGGAGACGATGAGGCCGATGCTGCGCCCCCCGGGGAGGCGGAAGACGATCTCTCCACTGGCGCGGTGGTTTCGGCCGCGTTCTTCGGCCCGGATGAGCGGCGCAAGCTTGACCCCTTGTTCGATACGCGTCGACAGGCGGCCGAGGCGGACGCCGATGACGGTGAATCGGACGCCGACGATGGTCAGGATGATGCCGTCGGAACCGATCAACAGGATCCGGAGACTGATCCGATGCTGTCAGAGGCGGGAGCGCCGACGCTCGCGCCGGTATTGCAGTTCGATGCGTTGCTGAATGCGCCCTTTGACGACGATGACGGTCATAGGGGCGGAGATCATCGAGAAGCTGCGCCGGCCTTGTCCGGCGCGGGCGCCTTTGATCGTCACGCTGATCCGCCGTGGCACGATCGAGTTCCTGCCAGTCCTCATTCTCGTCCTGTCGCTTCCGCCCCCGCCAGCATTCCAGAGAGCCCCGCCATGTCCACCTCATCCAGCGAAATCGATCACGGCGCGGGACCTGCTCTGAAGGCGTTCACGAAAGTTGCCGCGCAGCATCCCTTTCTTCACCTGATGTCGGAGGAGATCGTCACCGAGGCCTTGGCGATCGCCGCGGCGACGGATGACCTTGAGCCTGCGCTCAACGACCTGTTGGCTTGGCTTGCTGAGGTGCCCCTGGACGATGGTGAGGCCGATGATCGGAACGCGCTCATCAATCGGCTCTTCCGCACGTGCTATCTGACCATCAAGGCCCGTGGCGCGACGGGAGAGTTTGACGGCGCCCTGAAGGTCGCGGTGGTCGGCGAGATCATCTCCCTCGCCGAGCGCGGGCGCATCCCTGTCGACACGCAGGCTATGATCGCCAAGGCGATTATCCTCTACATGAGGGACTATCGCGTGAGCCTGCGAGAGGCGTTCCGTCAGTTCTCGCACAAGCCCACGCGGGATGTTGCCTTCGCGCTTTCCCCGGCTTTCGAGGAGGTCGTTGACGCATTCAAGACTGCTGCCTCGTTGACTCCGGAAATGTCCGAGTTCAACGCGATGCTCGATCAGCTCGTCGCCGAGACCAACAGGGATCAGTTCGACGGCGCGCCCATCGAGAGCAGCGTCGCGTCCCTCACTCGTCAGATGCTCGCTGCGAAGCTCCCCGCGGAGATCCGGACGAACCTCGACATGTTCGAATCGATCGGTACCGCGCATCAGGCGCTGGAGCAGGCGGTTGTCTATCAGTCGGCCGTGAAGAGCGTTACGCGCGAGGAGTCGCGTCTTGCGGTCTATTCTGACGCATGCATCGGCGCGATGCGGGCGATCGCCGATCAGATCCGCACGGCGGCCAAGAGCGAACCTCGGCTGCGTCAGCTGCCCTTGCCTCCGCAGACCAGCGAGAACGATGATGTGGCGCGCGTTCTGCACGCATATATGCCGAGCGCAGTTGACATCTATCTGCGCGCCGCACAGAGCCCGGTCGACGACCCCATCGAGCTCCTGGAGCAGCTGCGGAAGGATTACCGCGAGCTCGAGGCGAGGTGCAAAGCTCTCGAGGCAGGCCGTGCCAATGCCGATGAGATGTTGTTCAAGGCGGCAAGCCGCGGCTTCGGCGATGTTCTGACCACCTTCACCACCACGCCCATGGGCCAGGATCCCGCGCGCTTCCCGCTTCTGAACCCGTTCCTTCTGGCAAGCGGTGGGCGCGCCTTCTCCTACGAGACCAGGTTCCAGGCGGGCATTCGCCGTACTCTCATCGTGCCGTTCGATGGCGGCGGCTGCACGTTCCGGCTTGTTATCGACAAGGAAAACCGTCCGTCCATGGTCGCCGAAGGCGACTTCTGGCGAGCGATCGATCTTGTCGATCTGATCCATTCCCTGAAAGACGATCTCAGGAGCGGTGGTTTTCACGACATGAAGATCCTGCTCGTCGGTGGCGACATTGCGCAGGACTGCGGCGTGTTGCGCGCCGAGGCGCTGACGCAGGACGATGTCTGGGACAATTTCGATACGGTCGCCCGGCCGGCATTCTTCCGCGGGCTCGTACTGACGCCCTCAAATCTCAAGGCGTCTTCGCACGCCTTGGCCTTGCGCTCTGGAGCGGCCTTTGTTGTGGCCGACCTTTATCGGTCCTGATGCAGTTCCGAACGAAAAATCTTCGATCGACATGAAAAATGTCGATCGACCCGCTTGCCAACTCGGATTCCCTTGTTAATCTCGGATCAAGGACTTCGTGTCCCTGACTGGTGTGGGTCGTTGCACACTGATTGAACGCCTTCAGAGGCGTGTCCCCTTTGTAGAAAGGATATGTCCATGTCCAACACCGAAGGTCATGCGACTGTCGAATCCCCCGCCGATGCGGGTGCTGCCCAGAAGTCCGGCGAGACCGCCAAGGGCAAGACGAGGAAGAACAGCCTGACCGAACTGGTCACCAAGTCGCCCGCGGAACTCCGCGCCGACCTGGCCGGCTCGATCGAGAAGGCGATCACTGTCACGGACAAGAAGACCGGCGAGGTGCGCAAGCTCCCCTCCTACCAGCTTCACGTCCAGCAGAAGGAGCTTCAGGCTGCCTTCAACACGATCGTTCACGGCGGTTCCCTCGGCTCGCTTCAGAGCACGAAGGAGCAGAACGCCCAGGTCGTTCGTGTTCTCGTCGAGCTCAAGGATGCCATCTCCCAGCCCGCCGCCACCAAGGTGAACGGCAAGTCCGGCGTTGACATGAACAACCGCCTGGCCGGCAAGGACGGCATCTTCGACCTGATGAACCCGAGCACCTTCGGGCGCGTCAAGGTCGCGGGTCAGGACGTCTATCACTCTCGTGCCCTGCATTTCGATCCTGAGAAGCTGCAGAAGCTCTTCAAGACGATCTACAAGGACGATCCGACGGCGCTCCAGACGCTCTACCGGAACTTCCGCAAGGTCCAGTCCCTCTCCATCCAGCGCAACGACAAGGAGCGTGAGCGCCGTGTCGCGGCGAAGGAGGGGAAGGCGCAGAAGGAGGCAGCGGCTCCGTCGCTGTAATCCGTTCTCAAGGCTTCGCCTTGTTTTCAGGGGGCCGCTTTCGGGCGGCCCCCTTTCTCTGTCTCTCGTCCGGACCGCCTTGCGGTTCCGGATCTCTTCGATACGATCGACAAGATATTGCTGTTGATCGCTCATGGAGTTCCCCATGTTCATCGATGCTGCTGCTATCGAAGGCCTGCGCGTCCGGCGCGACGCTCTCCGTCAGGAGATGGTGGAGACGCGATCGGATGTCCTGGCTGTGCCAGTTGTTCTCTCACGGGGCGTGATGGTCGCCGAGCCGGGCGTTGCCGGCGAGGACCGTGCCATGCGACATCCGGGGTCCGCCTTCGGCTTTGGGCGGCATTTGCCGCTCCAGACCGACGAGGTCGTCAAAAGCTTCGTGCAGGACGCCAATCGGCGTGTTTCGGCGATGTTGACCACGTATGGGGACCAGATGACAGAGCGGCGCCAGAAGGTCCTCATGGGCATGGTGCAGGTTGGCGACCAGATCGTCGATTCCATGTCTGGCGAGAAGGGCCGCGGCCGCGTTCGCGTCGGCCGGACGCTCGGGTCCTATTCCAAGTGATCGTTGAACGGATCGACGGCGCTTGCCGTCGATCCAACGTCACCCTGAGGGTTCCCCGAGTCATTGTCGGCGCCCGCCTGTTGATCTTCCATTTCCAATTCGATTCTCCCGAATCGTCGATCGCTCTGATACGATGGCTCCGGTCGATTCGCGCCCGGAGTTCTTGTGTTCACGATCAGATCCGTTTCGCTCATGAGGAGGGAGAATGGCATGTCCTTTCTCCTCATCGACGGCGACCAGCCCG
>JAIEPJ010000303.1 GCA_019749835.1 Phreatobacter sp.
ATCCTCGTGCGCCAGCGTGGCACCAAGTTCCATCCCGGCACCAATGTCGGGCTCGGCAAGGACCACACGCTCTTCGCGACCGTCGACGGCCGCGTAGAGTTCCGAACGAAAGCGAATAACCGCACCTACGTGTCGGTTGTTCCGATGATTGCCGCCGCCGAGTAACAGGCGGCACCGACATCGGAGCCGCCGGCGAGTTCGCCAGGCCGCTCCGCTGATCGCAGGATCGAGGATCAAGGGGCGCCCGGCAGGACCAGCCGGCGCCCCTTTTTCTTTCGGTCCTGGAAATGGTTCCAGGCCCGGCCACCGGCGAGGAAGGAACCTGCCATGACTGCCCTGGAATCCGAACTGGAAGGCCGCTGCGGCGGTGAATTGCTGGAAAGCTGTATGCCCGTCCTCGAGACGGAGCGGCTGGTTCTCCGTGTGCCGCGTTTCGAGGACGTCCCGGCGGTCGTGGCGATGGCCAATGACCGACGGATTGCCGAAATGACGGCCAATCTCCCGCACCCCTATGGGGTCAAGGACGCGGAGACCTGGATCGCCAATGCCTGGACCTCCCAGGACCACCCCTTTCTCATCACCCTCAAGTCCAACGGCGCGCTCGTCGGCGCGACGGGCTTCGTGATGCCTGACCTCGGCGATCCCGAAATCGGATACTGGCTCGGCACCGCCCACTGGGGCCGCGGCTATGCGACGGAGGCCGCCCGCGCCGTCGTCGACCACCTGTTCACGAACCGTGGCGCCGAGGCGGTGGCCGCCCGTGCCCGGGTCGTCAATCCCTCCTCCCGGCGCGTCATCGAGAAATGCGGGTTCCAGTGGGTCGGGGCGGGCCTCACCCGCTCGCGGCTGCTCGCAAGCTCGGTGCCGGTCGACAAGTTCCGCCTCGACCGGCCGCTCTGGGCGAGCCTCAAGGCCTGGCGGGATCCGATCCTCAGGCGCTCGGCGCCGAAGGTCGTCATCGGTGAGTGTTCCTGAGCCGCAGCCCCTTGCCCGGGCGGCCCGCCGGTTTCATACCGGCGGGCATCCCTCGGAGACCTGATGTCGTCGCCTCCCGCATTGCCCTGGCTGGCCGCCGTCCCGCTCGCCACGCGCCGCCTGGTGCTGCGCCAGCCCGGCTTTGCCGACGTGCCGCGCCTCGCCCTCTATGCCGGCGACATCGCGGTCGCGCGGATGCTGGTGGCGGTGCCCCATCCCTATGGCGAGGCCCATGCCTCGGCCTTCATCGGCGACGTGCTGGCGTCCAACCTGACGGGTTCCTCCCTCGCCCTCGCCGTGGCGCGCCAGAAGGAGCCGCATGCCCTCATCGGCGTGATCAGCTACAGCCGCGAGGGCAGGGGCGCGACGATCGGCTGGTGGTTCGGCAGGCCCTATTGGGGCCGCGGCTTCGCCACCGAGGCGGTCACCGCCATGGCCGGTCTTGCCTTCCTTGATCCGCAGATCGACGTCCTCGTCGCCGGCGCCTTCGCCGACAATCCCGGTTCGCTGCGGGTGCAGGAGAAGACGGGTTTCGTGCGTACCGGCGAGAGCCTGCGCCGCAGCGTCGCTCGCGGCGGCGAAGTCACCCAGATCGACATGACCCTTACCCGCGTCGCCTTCGCCGCATTGAGCGGGCGGGCACCTGGCGCTATGGGAAAGGCATGAGCACAGCTTCCATTCCCATCGGCGTCGTCACCGTCTCGGACCGGGCGAGCCGCGGCGTCTATGAGGACAAGGGCGGCCCCGGCATCATCGCTGCCCTCACCGACCTCCTCGCCTCGCCCTGGCACCCCGTCGCCCGCATCATTCCCGACGAGCAGGACGCCATCGCGGCGGCGCTGGTCGAACTCGCCGATGTGGAGCAATGTCCGCTCATCCTCACCACCGGCGGTACCGGCCCGGCCGTTCGCGACGTCACGCCGGAGGCGACGGAAGCCGTCTGCGAGAAGATGATGCCGGGCTTCGGCGAGCTGATGCGGCAGGTGAGCCTCAAGGTGGTGCCCACCGCCATCCTGTCGCGCCAGACGGCCGGCATCCGCGGCCGCTCGCTGATCGTCAACCTGCCGGGCAAGCCCTCGTCGATCCGCGAATGCCTCGACGCGGTGATGCCGGCCATACCCTATTGCATCGACCTGATCGAAGGGCCGCGGCTGGAGACGAACCCGGCCCATTGCATCGCCTTTCGGCCGAAGGGGGCCTGAGACCGCGGTCTTCACGGCCAGCGCGGCACGGTCTAGCTTGGTGTCCCCACCATTGACGGAGGCGACCATGGATCGGCGCGACGCGACCACTGCTCTCTTCGGTTTCGGGGCCCTCTCAGCCCTCATCGGACGGGCGGAGGCACAAACTCCCGGCCGCACCGCTCCGCTCGGCGGCGCCATCACCGACGTCGCCGGCATCAAGGTCGGCCACTTTACCGAGACGCGCCGGCCCACCGGCTGCACCGTGCTCCTGACCGAGGAGGGCGCAACCGCCGGGGTCGACGTCCGCGGCGCCGCGCCCGGCACCCGAGAGACCGACCTTCTCAATCCCACCAACCTCGTTGATCGTGTCCATGCGATCATGCTGTCCGGTGGCAGCGCGTTCGGCCTCGAGGCAGCGACGGGGGTGGTGCGCTGGCTGGAGGAAAAGGGCATCGGCTTTCCCGCGGGTCCCGCCCGCGTACCGATCGTGCCGGCGGCGATCCTGTTCGATCTCGGCATGGGCGACCACCGCATCCGACCCGATGCCGAGGCCGGCTACAAGGCCTGCGCGGCCGCGACGGCCGAGGCGCCCGCCGAGGGGTCCGTCGGCGCTGGTACCGGCGCGACCGTCGGCAAGGCCTATGGCATGGCGCGGGCCATGAAGGGCGGCATCGGCACGGCCTCGGTGAAGGTCGGCAAGGTCACCGTCGGCGCGCTGGTGGCCGTCAATGCCGTCGGCGACGTCATTGATCCCCGGTCGGGCGAGGTCATTGCCGGTACGCGGACCGAAGACGGCCGCAGCCGCCTCGGCCTGACCCGGGCCATCCTGCGCGGCGAACTGCCGCCAGCGCTCCAGGCCGGCATGGCGACCACCATCGGAATCGTTGCGACGGACGCCCAGCTGACCAAGGCCCAAGCGACCAAGATCGCCCAGCAGAGCCACGACGGTCTCGCCCGCACCATCGATCCCATTCATACCATGTGGGACGGCGACACGATGTTCTGCGTGGCCACGGGCAAGAGCGGCGTGACCGGCAACATGATGGCGCTTGGCGCTATCGCCGCGCAGGTGACGGCGGCGGCGGTGATCAGGGCCGTGCTGGCGGCCAGGGCGGTGTCGGGGCCCGGCGTGCCGGCAGTCCCATCGGCGGCCGAGCTCTGAGGCGCGACCCGCTTCTCAGCGTAGCCGCTCCAGCACGCTGACATAGTTGGCCACCGCCGCGCCGCCCATGTTGAAGATGCCGCCGAGCCTGGCATCCTTCACCTGGATGCCGCCGGCCTCGCCCATCAGTTGCATGGACGAGAGGACGTGCATGGACACGCCCGTGGCGCCGATCGGATGGCCCTTGGCCTTGAGGCCGCCGGAGGGGTTCACGGGGAGCTTGCCGTCCTTCTGCGTCCAGCCCTCGAGGATGGCGCGAGCGCCCTGGCCCTCGGGGGTGAGACCCATCGCCTCGTATTCGATGAGTTCGGCGACCGTGAAACAGTCGTGGGTCTCGACGAAGGAGAGGTCGGACAGGGCGATGCCGGCTTCGCCCAGCGCCTTGCCCCAGGCCCTGGTGCAACCCTCGAACTTGAGGATGTCGCGCTTCGACATGGGCAGGAAGTCCTGCACATGGGCCTGGCCGCGGAAGGCGACGGCCTTCTTCATCTTCAGCGCGGTGGCCGTATCGGTGATGACGAGTGCCGCTGCGCCGTCGGAGACGAGCGAACAGTCGGTGCGCTTCAGCGGGCCGGCGACGAAGGGGTTCTTCTCGCTCTCGGTCCGGCAGAAGTCGAAGCCGAAGTCCTTGCGCATCTGGGCATAGGGGTTCTCGACGCCGTTCTTGTGGTTCTTCGCCGCGATCATGGCGAGGGCGTCGGACTGGTCGCCCCAGCGCTGGAAGTAGTTATGGGCGATCTTGCCGAAGACACCGGCAAAGCCCCCCGGTGTGTCGCCGTCCTCGGGCAGGTAGGAAGCCCTGAGCAGGTTCTTGCCGATCTCCGGGCCCGGGGTCTTGGTCATCTGCTCGACGCCGACGACGAGCACGACGCGGGCATCGCCCGCCTTCACCGCGCGCACCGCCTGATGCACGGCCGCCGAGCCGGTGGCGCAGGCGTTCTCGACGCGGGTTGCCGGCTTGAAGCGCAGGCGCGGATCGGCCTGCAGCACCAGCGAGGCGGTGAAGTCCTGCGGCGAGAAGCCGGCATTGAAATGACCGAGCAGGATCTCGTCGACATCGTCCGGGCCGATCCCGGCATTGTCGAGCGCCTCGTTGGCCACGCGGATGATCAGGCTCTCGACGGTCTCGGTCTCGAGCTTGCCGAAGGCAGTATGAGCCCAGCCGACGATGCAGGCGGTCATGGTGGCGTGTCCCGGGTCTGGTGATGCGAAGATGCATTTTAGGCGGATGGACCGCCTTTCGCCATCCGCCGTCCGGCGCATGGCAGGCCCCGCCGCGCGGCGGTGCCATGCTTTGGCCGCGTTGAAGCTGTTCTTCCTCGCCGTCTGGACAGTCTCGTGCCGGCGCGCCGCCGACCCCTCGCTGCAATGCTTTCGTCTTCGCCCTTGGCGAAGCGAGCCCGAAGCAGGTAAACAGGGTCGAGGTCGCGGCGACATTCCCAAAAGGCCCACGCTCTTGCGGATCAGCATCCCTTGTCTTGCCGGCGCGATCGCGTTGTTCGTCGGCGCCTCCGCCGCCAGCGCCCAGCAATTGGGCCCGACCATCGTCGTCGACGCGGCGACCGGCCAGGTGCTCCAATCCGACCGGGGCGGCGCGCCATGGCTGCCCGCCTCGCTCACCAAGATGATGACAACCTATGTCGCGCTCCGGCAGGTGCAGGCCGGTCGGGCCACCATGAATACCGGCTTGGTCGTCTCCCAGCGGGCTTTCCGCTCGGCACCCTCGAAGATGGGTTTCCGCCCCGGCACGGTGGTGACCCTCGACAACGCGCTGAAGATGATCATGGTCAAGTCGGCCAACGATGTCTCGGTGACGATCGCCGAGGGTCTCGGCGGATCGGTCGAGAACTTCTCCGCCATGATGAATGCTGAAGCCCGCCGGCTCGGCATGTCGGCGACCCGCTTCATCAATCCCAACGGCTTGCCCGGAGCCGGCCAGCAGACCACCGCCCGCGACATGGCGCTCCTCGCCTATGCGATGATGCGCGAGTTCCCCGAGCATTCCCTGCTCTGGCGCATGCCGGCGATCCGCTTCGGCAACCGTGTCATGCGCAACCCCAACCATCTCATCGGCCGCTACCAGGGCGCGGATGGGTTCAAGACCGGCTTCACCTGCGCCTCCGGCTTCAATGTCGTGGCGACCGCCACCCGCGGTGGCCGCAAGCTCATCGTTGTGGTGCTGGGCGCGACTTCGGCGCGTGGCCGCGCGGAAACGGCGGCCGGCCTGTTCGAGCGTCACTTCGTTTCAGGCGGATCGGGAATCGGCCTCGACGGGATCGCCAACGACCTGTCCTCGGCGCCCCCGAACATCCGCGACCAGACCTGTCGCCGTCGCGGACGCGGACCGGTCTATATCGAAGCGGGCGAGGAACTCGACAACGAGCCCGTCGCCGCCGCGCCCAGTGATCCGGGCAACCTCACCTATGCGCAGATGATGGCCGCCTCGCAGCAGCGGCAGGGCCGGCCCGGCCGGCCGGCCAACGCGCTCGCCGCCATGCCGGGCGCCGTCGTCTCGCTGCTCGGCCCTTACCGCCCGTCCATGGATCCGGTTCCGGTCTCCATCGGCGGAGCCGGACCCATCGCGACGCCCGCCGCGGCGCTCGCCTCTGCCGGTTCGCGGACCGTGACCCTGCCGGCCGCGACCCAGCCCGGCACCCTCGTCGTCCCGGCCGTA
>JAIEPJ010000212.1 GCA_019749835.1 Phreatobacter sp.
GCTTGGCCGCCACATAGGCCGACTTGAACGGCGAGGCGACCAGCGAATGGGCCGAGGCGATGTTGACGATGCGGCCGTGCTTGCGCGCCTTCATGCCCGGGACCACCGCCTTGGCCAGGTGGAAGGAGGCCGTCAGGTTGATGGCCATGATGGCGTCCCACTTGTCCGTCGGGAACTCCTCCACCGGAGCGACATACTGGATGCCGGCATTCGACACGACGATGTCGACCTTGCCGAAATCGCCCTCGGCCGCACCCACCATGGCCGCGATCTCCTCGGGCTTCATCATGTTGGCGGGCGAGAACAGGATCCTGCGCCCGGTCGCGGCGGCGAGCTTCGCGCGGATCGCCTCGAGTTCGGACGCCTCGCCGAGGCCGTTCAGCATGACGTCGGCGCCGGCCTCGGCCAGGGCCGTCGCGATGGCCAGCCCGATCCCGCTGGTCGATCCCGTGACGATCGCGCTCTTTCCCGCAAGGCTCATGATCCCTATCTCCTCAAGGCGGCCGATATCCCGCTCCGCCATCACTGGCGCGGGTCTTGTCGCAATGCAACATGGCTTTCCGGGGGCCTGCTTTGGCGGATACGGGGGCCGTGCTAAATGCTGGGTCCCTGGAACCGCGAAGGCAAGCCGCGATGCTCAAGTCCCGACCTGTGCACGATCACGCCTGCGAGCACGGCCACCCGCCGGTCGACGTGCTCAAGCTGGCGGAAGCGCGATGCGCCGAGCAGAAGCTGAAGCTGACGCCCATCCGGCGCGAGGTGCTGTCGCATCTGGCCGCCTCGCCAGCGCCGGTCGGGGCCTATGACCTCATCGAACTGATGCATCGCGCCAGCGGGCGGCGTCCGGCGCCGATCAGCGTCTATCGCGTGCTCGACTTCCTGCTGGAGGCGGGCCTCGCCCACCGTATCGAGAGCCGCAACGCCTTCGTCGCCTGCGCCCACCGCCACGACAGCCGCGACCTCGTGGTCTTCATGATCTGCGATTCCTGCGGCTGCGTGTCGGAGGCCTCGGGCGCGCCGGTCCAGCGCGATCTCGCGGGCATCGCCGAGGCCGCCGGATTCAAGCCGGCCACGCAGGTTGTCGAGATGTTCGGCCGCTGTGCCCATTGCGACGAGCCTGCATCGCCCTGAGCGTCGGCGGTCTCCGGCGTCGCGACGTCTGGCGCGAAAAGGCCGCAACCGCTATTGGACAGAAGCCTGAGCGGAGACGAGAAGCGATGATCCAGGGATTTGGGGTGAAACCCCGTCACCGGACGGTCGGCGTGACGATCGGCCGGGGGGCGGCAGCGGTCACGGTCGGGGGCGGTGCCCCCATCGTCGTCCAGTCGATGACCAACACCGACACGGCCGACATCGAGGGAACGGTGCGCCAGGTGGCGGCCCTTGCCCGCGCCGGTTCCGAACTCGTGCGCATCACCGTCGACCGCGACGAGAGCGCCGCCGCCGTGCCGCATATCCGCGAGAAGCTGCTGCGCATGGGCGTCGGCGTGCCGCTGGTCGGCGACTTCCACTATATCGGCCACAAGCTGCTCGCCGATCATCCCGCCTGCGCCGAGGCGCTCGACAAGTACCGGATCAATCCCGGCAATGTCGGCTTCAAGGACAAGAAGGACCGCCAGTTCGCGATGATCGTCGAGAAGGCGGCCGAGCACGGCAAGGCGGTGCGCATCGGCGCCAACTGGGGCTCGCTCGACCAGGAACTGCTCACCCATCTGATGGATGAGAATGCGAAGCTTGCCGCGCCGCGCGACGCCCGGGCCGTCATGCACGAGGCCATGGTGCAGTCCTGCGTGCTTTCCGCCGACCGGGCGGTGGAGATCGGCCTGCCCAAGGACCGCATCATCCTCTCCGCCAAGGTCTCCGCCGTACAGGACCTCATCGCCGTCTACCGCATGCTGGCTGCCCGCTGCGACTATGCCCTCCATCTCGGCCTCACCGAGGCCGGCATGGGCTCCAAGGGCATCGTCGCCTCCGCGGCGGCCCTCGGCGTCGTGCTGCAGGACGGCATCGGCGATACGATCCGCGTCTCGCTGACGCCCGAGCCGAACGGCGACCGGACCCTCGAGGTCAAGGTGGCGCAGGAGATCCTGCAGACCATGGGCATCCGCACCTTCGTGCCGCTGGTGGCGGCCTGCCCGGGCTGCGGCCGCACCACCTCCACCCTGTTCCAGGAACTCGCCCAGGACATCCAGGGCTTCATCCACGCCTCCATGCCGGAGTGGAAGACGCGCTATCCCGGCGTCGAGGCGCTGAACGTCGCCGTCATGGGCTGCATCGTCAACGGACCGGGCGAGAGCAAGCACGCCGATATCGGCATCTCGCTGCCCGGCACCGGCGAGAACCCCGCCGCCCCGGTCTTCGTCGACGGCGAGAAGGTCACCACCCTGCGCGGCCCCAACGTCGCCGCCGAGTTCAAGGCCATGGTCATCGCCTATATCGACAAGCGTTACGGCGTCGGCGGCCGCCAGGCGGCGGAATAGGCCATGCGCAGCTGCGTCGTCACGGGCGTGTCCTCCGGCATTGGCGAGGCCATCGCCGCGGACCTCGTGAAGCGGGGCTGGCGGGTCTTCGGCACGGTGCGCCGCAGCGAGGATGCCGAGCGCCTCGACAACGACCTCGGGCCTTCCTTCACGGGCCTCCTCTGCGACGTCACCGACGTCGATGGTCTGTCGCGCGCCGCCGCGCGGGTGGCGGACCTGCTCGGCGGGGCGCCGCTCGACGGCCTCGTCTGCAATGCCGGCATATCCCTGCCCGGGCCGCTTCTGCACCAGTCGCTCGACGAGCTCGACCGGCAATGGAAGGTCAATGTCCTCGGCCAGATCGCGACGGTCCAGGCCTTCGCGCCGCTGCTCGGGGCTCATGAAGGTTTTTCCGGCCGTCCCGGCCGCATCGTCATGATGTCATCGGTCTCGGGCAGGCTCGCCTGGCCCTTCGTCGGCGGCTATGCGGCGACGAAACATGCCCTTGAGGCGGTAAGCCACGCCCTCCGCCGCGAACTGATGCCCTTCGGCGTCGACGTGGTCATCGTCGGGCCGGGCCCCATCGCCACGCCGATCTGGGAGAAGTCGGCCGGCGCGGTGGAGAAATCGCGCTACCAGCCGACCTTCTATGGGCCGCTGATCGAGAAGTTCGAGAGCGAGGTCCTGGCGCGCGCAAAACATGCCCTGCCGGCCTCGGCCGTGGCGGAGGTGGTGCACACGGCCTTGTCGGCGCCGCAGCCGAAGGTGCGCTACACCATCACCCCGTCGCCCCTGATGAACTGGGTCCTGCCGCTCCTCCTGCCGGCCCGCTGGCTCGACCGGATCGCCGCCAAGCGCCTCGGGCTGACGCGGAAGGGCTAGGCGCCTGCATCGCGGACGCAGGTCGCCGATGCCGGGCGCCGCCGCTTCACCTCTCCCCTGCGTCTCGGCAAAGGGCTCCCCTTCACCTCTCCCCGGCGGGGGCCGGGCGGGCCCGGCGCCGCGCGCCGCCCCCCCCCCCCCCCAAGACCGTTCCCGCCTTCATTCTCCCCCTCACCCGCCTCGCTTCGCTCGTCGACCTCTCCCCGCCGGGGAGAGGTGACGGGGAGCATCGTCCTCGCCCACCGGGAAAGGCGGCCCTGTATCCCCTTCCCCTCGCTACGCTCGGCCGGGGATGACGGATGGCGCGAACGCGGCCCGCGATGTCAGCCTGCCCCGATGCAGGGCGCTGCCCCCTTACCGGAACAGCAGCGACGACAGCTTGCGCCGGCCGGCCAGCGTCGCCTCGTCCATCGGACCCCAGGCCTCGAAGAACTGCACCAGCTGCTTGCGCGCCCCGTCCTCGTTCCAGGTGCGATCGCGCTTGAAGATCTCCAGCAGATGGTCGGCGGCCTCGTCGCGGCGGCCCTGGCCGTTCAGCGCCACGGCGAGGTCGAAGCGCGCCTGGTGGTCGGCCGGGTTCTGCGCCAGCTTGTGCTCGAATTCGTGGATCGGGCCGAGATCGGCGGCCTGCGCGGCGAGGTCGAGGGCGGCCCGGGCCGCCACCACCGCCTTGTCATTGACCTTGTCGGCGGGAACCTGCTCGAGAATGGCCCGGGCCTGGTCGAGGTCACCCGTCTCCACCGCGCAGCGGGCAAGGCCGGCGAGGGCGTGGAGGTTCTCCGGCTCGGCGCCGAGCACCTGGGCATAGACCTGCGCCGCGCCGGCGGCATCGCCCTCCACCAGCGCCGCATCGGCCGCGGCGAGGATCTCGGCGATGTCGGGGCTCACCTTGCCGCCCACCAGCTTGTCGATGAAGGCCTTGACCTGGCTCTCGGGCAGCGCGCCCATGAAGCCGTCGATGCCCTGCCCCTTGTCGAAGGCGATGACCGCGGGGATCGACTGGATGCCGAGCTGGCCGGCGATCTCCGGGTGCTTGTCGATATCCATCTTCACCAGCTTCACCTTGCCCTTGAAGGACTGGACGACCTTCTCGAGCACGGGGGTGAGCTGCTTGCAGGGACCGCACCAGGTGGCCCAGAAATCGACCAGGACCGGCTGCTTCTTCGATTCCTCCAGCACGTCCTTCACGAAGTCGCGGGTCGTCGTGTCCTTGATGAGCTCGCCAGGCGCCGCTGCTGCGGGGGCCGGTGCCGGAGCGGCCTGCGGCGCCGCGCCGCCGAAGCTGCCGCCATAGGAACCGCCGAAGGACGCGCCGAATTTCGCGCCGCCATTGCCGCTCATGAAAGTCTCCCTCGCGCGGGCGGTCTCGACCCACCGCGCCATACCGTTTCCGTCGAGGCATAGATGGCCGCTCGGGCCCAAAAAGCAACGCCCAATTGTCGCGCCGCCGGTTCTCTCCGCCCTTCGGCCTCCCCCGGAAGGCCGGTCGGCCTCGCCTTGACTGTCGCCATGCCGGCTTTAGCGTTTCCCCCAAAGCAAGGGACCGCCGCCGGGCGGCCGGGGAGGACGACGTGACCAGAGGCGGCCCGCTTGCCGGCGTGACCATCGTCGAGTTCCAGGGGCTCGGCCCCGGCCCCTTCTGCGCCATGATGCTGGCCGATCTGGGCGCCGACATCATCCGCATCGACCGGGCCGGCAAGAGCGCCTGGAATGCCGGCGACGCCCTCGGGCGCGGCCGGCGCTCGGTCGCCGTCGACCTGAAGAAGCCCGGCGCCGCCGACCTCGTGCTGAAGATCATCGCCGGCGCCGACGCGCTGCTGGAGGGCTTTCGCCCCGGCGTCATGGAGCGCCTCGGTCTCGGGCCGGATGTCTGCCTGAAGACCAATCCGCGTCTCGTCTACGGCCGCATGACCGGCTGGGGGCAGGAGGGGCCCTATGGTCCGGCGCCGGGCCATGACATCAACTATCTCGCCCTGTCCGGCATGCTCTGGCCGCTCGGCCCCGCCGACCGCCCGCCCGTGCCGCCGCTCAACCTCGCCGCCGATTTTGGCGGCGGCGGCATGATGCTGGCCCTCGGCATGGTCGCCGCGCTCTATGGCGCGAAGAGCAGCGGCCGCGGCCAGGTGGTGGATGCCGCCATGGTCGACGGCGCCGCCGTCCTCGGCACCATGATCTTCGGCATGATCAATGCCGGGACGTGGAAGGTGGCGCGCGAGGCCAACATGCTCGACGGCGGCGCGCCCTTCTATGGCGTCTATGACACCGCCGACGGCAAATATGTCTCCATCGGGTCGCTGGAGCCGCAATTCTATGTGGAGCTTCTCAAGGGGCTGAACCTCACCGATCCGCGTTTCGCCAGGCAATGGGACAAGGCCATGTGGCCGGACCTGCGGGCCGCCATCGCCGGGGCCTTCCGGTCCAGGACCCGCGACGAATGGACGGCCCTGCTCGACGGCCGCGAGATCTGCTACGCCCCGGTGCTCGATCCGCTGGAGGCGGCGGCCCATCCCCACAATGTCGCCCGCGGCACCTTCATCGCGACGCCGGAAGGGCCGGTGCCCCGGCCGGCCCCGCGCTTCTCGGCAACGCCGACCGCGGCCGCGCCGCCGACCCGCGGGCCCGGCGCGGAGACCCGCGCCATTCTCGCCGACCCCGGACAGACCCAAAACGAGATCGAAGCGGCCCAGGCCTCCCGCCTCCTCGCCGAAAGGACCTGATCCATGGCC
>JAIEPJ010000059.1 GCA_019749835.1 Phreatobacter sp.
TGGATCCAGACGACGGCGACCGTCGGCCTGCTCCTCTCCCTGGTGGTCATCCTGACCATCCGCATGTATCTCGGCGAGGCGGCTTTCGCGGCCTGGGGCTGGCGCATCCCGTTCCTGCTCTCGGTCTTCCTGCTCGGCATCTCCGTCTGGATCCGCCTGCAGATGAATGAGAGCCCGGCCTTCCAGAAGATGAAGGAAGAGGGCACCGGCTCGAAGGCGCCGCTCTCCGAGGCCTTCGGCGAGTGGAAGAACGCCAAGATCGGTCTGCTCGCGCTGTTCGGCCTCACCGCCGGCCAGGCCGTGGTCTGGTACACCGGGCAGTTCTACGCCCTGTTCTTCCTGCAGAACATCCTGAAGGTCGACCTCTTCACCGCCAACGTGCTGATCGCCTGGTCGCTCGTCCTCGGCACCGGCTTCTTCATCGTCTTCGGTGCCCTGTCGGACCGGATCGGCCGCAAGCCGATCATTCTGGCCGGTTGCCTCATCGCCGCGGCGACCTTCTTCCCGCTGTTCGGGGCTCTCACGAAGGCCGCCAACCCGGCCCTTCACCGCGCCCACGAGCAGGTCAAGGTGGTGCTGACTGCGGATCCGGCCGGCTGCGGCAACGTGTTCAACCCGGTGGGGACGCGTGTCTTCACGGCACCCTGCGACGTGTCCCGTGTTGCCCTCGCCAACCAGGCGATCAAGTATGACACGGTGAGCGGAGCGGCCGGCTCGGGGGCGACTCTGACGGTCAATGGCACGGCGATCCCGATCGACGCGGCCTTTGCCCGCAACCTCGCCACTGCCACCCAGGCCGCCGGCTATCCCGCCGCCGGCAATGCCGAAATCATCAAGGTCAGCGGCTTCTTCTCCGCGCTCTTCAGCGGAACGGCCCTGTGGATCATCGGCATCCTGACGATCCTGGTCATCTACGTGACCATGGTCTACGGCCCGATCGCCGCGGCGCTGGTCGAACTCTTCCCGACCCGCATCCGCTACACCGCCATGTCGCTGCCCTACCATATCGGCAACGGCTGGTTCGGCGGCCTGCTGCCGGCCACCTCCTTCGCCATGGTGGCCGCCACGGGCGACATCTACTACGGCCTCTGGTACCCGATCGTGATCGCGCTGATGACCTTCGTCATCGGACTGGTCTTCCTGCCGGAAACCAAGGATCGCGACATCTTCACCTACGACAACAAGTAGGAATCGCAGGGTCCTGACAACAGCCGGCGGCGCCAGAGGTCACTCTGGCGCCGTTGCCTTTTGTGCGGCAGCCAAAGGCCGCGTCCGCCGGTCGCGTGATCGCGGTCATGACCTCGGGTGGCAACCGGAAGCCCCGCCGCCGATGGCAGCGCGGGAAAGCGGCAGGGGAGGGTGGGGCCTCGGCCCCGTCCGACGTCAGGCCTGCGACGGCGGCAGGGCCTCGACGAGCGCCCGCGGGTCGATGGATTCGGCCAGTGTCGCGGCGATGTTGACCATCATGCCCCGGACATGGTTGAGCACCACTTCGTGGTCGAGTTTCATCAGGTCGGGATGGATCGGGACGAGTGCGAACATCTCGTCGAAGGTCGATTTCGGAATGTCCTGGGCCGGCTTTGGCGCGGCCAAAGCCGCCAGTCTCACCCTCTTCTCCATGTCCTGTGCCGCCTCCGCCCACCACTCCGCCGAGATCCCGGCGGGGCTGGGATAGCGCCGCAGGACGCGCCGGCCGCTTTCGACGAGGGCCTCGAGCAGTGCGGGCTCGCGCCCCTGGGCGGCGGAGCGCAGACGACCATCGACCAGTTCGACGATGTTCACGACGCCGAGGGGAAAGGCCTTCCAGCGCCCGTGGTCCATGGCTTCCTTGAACGACTTCTCACGAAACAGCTTTTCGGCCAGGACGCCCGAACGCGCGCGGCTGTACTCATACATCGACCGGTTCACGACGAAGGCGGCGTGGTCTGCCACGAAGTCATCGACCTGGCTCCAGGTCGCGATGACCGTCTTGCGGCCCCAAATGGCGTCGAGCAGGCCCATGCGTCACTCCAGCGTCGTCGGCGGACATAACACCAGCCGGGAGCGCGCGGCAAATCGGCGACGGGGCGATGGCGGCGTCGACAATGGCCGGCTTGAGGAGCCCGCCAGGGCGCGGGACGGTCCTTCGCCCATCGCCGCGGCCTGGTTGCGCCCTTTGCTGTGCTTTGACAGGGGAACGGCAGGGGTTGCTGCCATTGGTCGCAGGCACATTAGACTATGGTAGAATTGTGAGACTACAGCGTCACTTTAGCGTTAAGGGCGTAAAAGCCAAGTATTGTGTTGCATTGCAGCGTTTGCATTGCAGCATAAAACAACTTGCTTGTCGGTTTGTCATGCGGGTGCGGTGTGCCGATGCAGACGAGCTGATGGGGTCAAGGTATTGGCATCGAAACGCGTGGCGCTCATCAAAGAAGCGCGACGTGTCAGCAAGGAACGGCGGAAGTTCCGGCGCGATGCGCCGAGCGATATCGCCAAGGGGCAAAGGGAGGTTACGCAATGTCTCAAAACAAGCCTGAAGACAGGGCGCAAAAGCCGGACGATGTGGGTTACTGGAATGCAACACGAAATCTGACGTTCACGGCCGTCGGCATCTGGGCATTCTTCTCGTTCTTCGTTCACTTCTTCGCTCCGTCATTGAATGGTATTTCTATCCCCATCCTTAAGTTCCCGCTTGGCTATTACATGGCGGCACAGGGGTCTCTGATCGCCTTTCTGGTCCTGATCTTCTGGTTCTGTAACAAGCAGGAACAGATCGATCGTGATTTTGGCGTCGACGAAGACTGAACCAGGGGGATCACCAATGACGACTCAAGCAGCTGGTGGCCGGGATTTCATTTCGAATCTGGGCCGAATCTATAAATTGTACACGCTGTCGTTCCTCGGTGCCGTGATTGTTCTAGCCGTTCTCGAACAGCTTGGCATGCCGCCAGCCTGGATCGGCTACGCCTTCGTGGCGATCACGATCGGTGTCTATGCGGCGATCGGCATCATCTCGCGCACGGCCGAGGTCTCCGAATATTACGTCGCCGGCCGCAAGGTCCCGGCCTTGTACAATGGCATGGCCACGGCCGCCGACTGGATGTCGGCCGCCTCCTTTATCGGCATGGCGGGCTCTCTCTACCTGCTCGGCTACAATGGCCTCGCGTTCATCCTCGGTTGGACCGGCGGCTTCGTGCTGGTGGCAACGCTCATTGCGCCGTTCCTGCGCAAGTTCGGCGCCTACACCATCCCGGACTTCTTCTCCTTCCGCTACGGTGGCAAGGTCGCGCGCGGTCTGGCCATCATGGTGCTCATGAGCTGCTCCTTCACCTATGTGGTGGCGCAGATCGTCGGCACCGGCCTGATCGGCGCCCGTCTCCTGAACATGGATTACGTCGTCGCCGTGTATGTCGGCCTCGTCGGCATTCTGGTCTGCTCGATGCTCGGTGGCATGCGCGCGGTGACCTGGACCCAGGTTGCCCAGTACATCGTGCTGATCCTCGCCTACCTGTTCCCGGTGGTGATCCTGTCGGCGCAGAAATACGGCATTCCGATTCCGCAGCTGACCTATGGCGATGTTCTTTCGCAGATCGCCGCCAAGGAAGCGGCTCTGCGTGCGGCCGGTGACGTGATCGTGCCGGCGGTGGGCTATATCAACCCGGGCTTCGGTAACCCGGCGCTCTCCGGCGCCGCTCTCTGGGTCGAATATGTCAACTATTTCGGCCTGATCCTCTGCCTGATGGTCGGCACGGCCTCGCTGCCGCACGTCCTCATGCGCTTCTTCACCACCCCCTCGGTGCGTGAGGCCCGCAAGTCGGTCGGCTGGTCGCTGTTCTTCATCTCCATTCTGTACTTCACGGCGCCGGCCTATGCCGCCTTCGCCAAGATGGAGGTGTACAACAACGTTGTCGGCCAGAATCTGACGGCGCTGTTCACGGCCGACAACCTGAGCTGGATCCGCTCCTACGGTCGCGTGGGGCTCATCCAGATCTGCGGTGTCGATGCCACCACGCTGGAGGCGGTCCGCACGGCCTGCGCCCGCGTGATGCAGCACACCGGCGACGTCGCCTCGTTCAACCCGGTGATCCAGCTCCGGCACTTCGGCATCCAGGCGGACGCCATCGTGATCTCGACGCCCGAGATCGCGGGTCTGCCCTATGTCATCGCCGGCCTGGTTGCTGCCGGTGGCCTGGCGGCGGCTCTTTCGACCGCCGACGGTCTGCTGCTCGCCATGGCGAACGCCCTGTCGCACGACGTCTACTACAAGATGATCGACCAGAACGCCTCGACCGAGAAGCGCCTGGTGGTCGCCCGCATCCTGCTGATCGTGGTGGCCATCGCGGCAGCCTATGTCGCCTCGTTCCGACCAGCCGACATCGTCGCGATGGTCGCCTGGGCCTTCTCGCTGGCGGCCGCAGGCTTCTTCCCCGCGCTGATCCTTGGCGTCTGGTGGAAGAAGGCGACGACGCAGGGCGCGATCTGGGGCCTGATCGCCGGCTTCGGCATCACGCTCTACTATCTCGTCTCGACCCGCTACTTCGCGCCCGCCTTCTACGAGACCTGGAAGGGGCTCTCGATCGCGACCACCGCGCAGTTCCAGGCCTATGAGGCGGCCAAGGCGGCCTATGCGGCGGCGGCGACGCCGGCCAACTGGGCGGTTCTCGACCGGACGGCGCAGGTTGTCGCCAACTGGTGGGGCGTTCGCGGCATCTCCTCGGGTGTCTTCGGGTTGCCGCTCGGCTTCCTGGTGATCATCGTGGTGTCCAAGTTCACCAAGGAGCCCTCGCAGGAAATGCAGAACTTCATCGACGAGATCCGTCGTCCGCGGGGTGCTGTGGTCATGCAGGAGAAAGAGTCCGGCGCCATCAGCCACTGATCGACGCGTCATCGACAAGAGGGACGGGGGCCCGCGGGCCCCCGTTTCCATTCGCGGCGTGGTATGACTTGCCCGCCACGCGGCATTCTGGTTGAGAGGCTCTGGCCCTCGGTCGAAACTTCGGAGACTTCGCTTGGACGCTGCCGCCTCGTTCTTTCAGCATTGGTACTATCACGTCCCGAATTACGTGCTGGCGGTGGTCATGTATGCCTGCCTCGGGCGGTTTCTGCTCAGCCTGTTCGTCCCGGCGAAGT
The DNA here is from genome assembly GCA_019749835.1 of Phreatobacter sp. Taxonomy (GTDB): domain Bacteria; phylum Pseudomonadota; class Alphaproteobacteria; order Rhizobiales; family Phreatobacteraceae; genus Phreatobacter. Next base: position 5,110 of record JAIEPJ010000059.1, read on the forward strand.
GGGACAATTATATCTGGCGCGGCTTCGTCTGGACCTCGGACCTCGCCGTCAGGCCTGTCAGCGCCATCACGCCGGCGGCGGTACCCGCCCCCATAGTCCTTCTGTTCACGGTCCTGTGGTTGCTCGCGATCCGTGTTCTCCTATTCTTCGAGATGGCGCGCTGGGGCCTTGCCCCCAGGTTGGGCGGGTGAACGCGATGAGCAGCCAGACGAACAATCCGCCGCCGGGGGAAGCCGGACCTGAAGTGGTCATCGCAGAACCTTACCTGTTCGGAATCCTCGGGCTGGGGATGCTCAACGGCATCTTCTCGCCCGTCACCGGTTTCGTCTTCCTGGTGCACCAGTTCTGGTACCCGTCGACGTTCCTGCCGGTATCGGCACCGTTCATCATGCTGTTCGCCAGCCTGATCACGTCCACCATGGCGATCATGATCGCCGGCGTGCCGGCCGCGCTCTACGAGCGGTTCGTCCACCGTGGACCCACCAACACGATGTCGCTCTGGATCTGGGTCTCCGTCCTCTCGGTCATTTCCGTGCCGGCCGTGCTGCGCGCCCTCAACGCGCTCTGAGCCCGCGACCCGCAGCAGGATGACGGTCGGCGCCACCACCGCAGGCGGTGGAGCGTTCAACAGCGCGTGAAGGCCGGCGGCACGGACTCCAGTCCGCTGCCGCATCTGCTAACGTCCTGCGGCATGTCGCCACGCCGCCAGGGTGCCGCCCATGTCGCCGGAAGTTCGTCAGGCCGCCTATGTCTCGACCGCCCGCGGGTGCGGCTTTGTCGCGCTCGGCATCGTGACGCTGATGATCGGCTTCGTGTATCAGCCCTCGCTGTCCCTTCGCATGGGCGGGACATGCTTTCTCATCGCGGCCCTGATCCTCGTGCTCAAGGCGAGGCGCGCGCCCGGGCGACCGTTCCGCGACACCGAGGTCTGGCTGCTGCTCGACGAGCAGCATCGCCCCAATCGTGCCTTCGCCCAGACTGCCATCGCCA
>JAIEPJ010000326.1 GCA_019749835.1 Phreatobacter sp.
CCGCGAGGCAGGCGGCGAGCGCCCAGAGCGGCGTGTCCAGCCGCCCGAAGGCTGCCGGCCCGACAAGGACGACGACACCGAGGAAACCGAGCGCCACGCCGGCGGCCTTGCCGGGCGTCGCCCGTTCGTCGGTGGTGAAGAGATGCATGACCACGACGCTGAAGAGGGGTGTCGTGGCGTTGAGAATGGCGGCGAGCCCGGCCGGGATGGCGGTCTGGCCCCAGAAGATCAGCGAGAAGGGGATGATGTTGTTGAGCAGCGCCATGACCGCCAGGGTCGTCCAGACCTCGCGGCGGCGCGGCAGGCGCTCGCCGGTGGCGCGCAGGACGGCGTAGAGGACGGCGGAACCGATGACGACGCGGGTGAGCACCAGCGTCAGCGGCGGCAGGTCGTCGAGGGCGACGCGGGCGAAGAAGAACGAGCCACCCCAAAGGACAGACAGCGTGGTCAGCAAGATCCAGTCGCGCAGGGTCACGGCGGCAGGGCTCCGGTTCGGTTCCCGGGCGGTGTAGTCGTCGCGGCCGGCAACGACCACCCGTTCCCTCGCATCGCCATTCCTCGACGCTGCGACACCGGAGGTTGGGGCACTGTCATTGACAGGCCGCATTTGTCTGCGACCGTTGAGTCGTCCGTAGGACTAGACCATTGATTCGACCGGAGCCGGGGACGCGAGCCACCGACATGTCCGACGCCATCGACCGCCTGCATGCGGCCATCCTGCAGCTCCGCCAGTCCCATGTGCCGTCCTCGCGCACCGCCAAGCTGCTGGCCGGCGGCCGCGCCAAGATGGCCAAGAAACTGGTCGAGGAGGCGACGGAGGTGACGCTCGATGCCGTCGGCAACGACCGCGACGCGGTGATCCGCGAAAGCGCTGACCTGCTCTACAATCTCACGGTGCTGTGGTCCGACATGGATATTGCGCCCGCCGACGTCTGGCGGGAGATGGAGCGGCGCGAGCGGCTCTACGGCCTTGCCGAAAAGCTGCACAAGGGCCCGGTGGCGGTCGCCGGCGGCCGTTGAGCGGCACTATTCCCGCAGGAACAGCGGCAGGTCGACGGGCGGCAGGCGCACTTCGCGATTGACCGCGTTCACCATGCCCACGGCGCGCCGCACCAGCCAGCCGTCGCGGTTGGGGCAGGCGTCCCGGGCCAGCGACTGGGCCGCCCGCAGCGTGCGGACGAGGCGGGCCCGGTCGGGGGTCTGCAGACCCGCCCGCTCGACGGCGGCGCGCGAGCGCTGGAACTGCGAGGGATCGGAGCAGATGTCGCCGCGCGCCATGAACTGGGCGCTCGCCGGGGCGCCGGCAAAGGCGACCAGAAGGATGAGGACGGCGGCGGCGAGCCTGGCGAGGGTCGCCGACAGCCGGACGAGATCGCCGGCCACGGACAGGGTCTTCAACCGCGCGGTCTTGCCCTGGACGACCGCCACATGGGAGCGGGCGATGCCGAGCTCCCCGGCGAGAAGCCCCTCGAGTGCCGCATTGGCCTTGCCGTCCTCCGGAACGGCGCGCACCCGCGCCTTGAGCACGGAGCGGCCGTCCGACAGTTTCTCCGCGCCCTCGAAAGCGTCGCGCCCGCCCCGCGGCGTCAGCCGCACGTCGACCAGCAGGCGCTCGCGGTCGACGCGATAGGGCAGGGCGTCCATCGCGGCCTCAGAAGACGTTGGGGTAGATGTAGCGGATGATCACCTGCTGGATCAGAATGATGCCCAGCAGCAGGACGATCGGCGAGAGGTCGACCGCGCCGAGATTGGGCATGCGTCGCCGGATCGGCGCGAGGACGGGTTCTGTCATGGCGCGCAGCGTGGTGTCGATCTGCGCGACGATCTGGTTGCGGTAGTTCACCACGTTGAAGGCGATCAGCCAGGACAGCACGGCCGAGATGATGATCACCCACCAATAGAGATTGAGGGCAATCAGGACGACGTCGAGAATGGCTTTCATGGGTCCGCCGTGAAGGGGTGTGAGGCTCGCCCCTGTTTTATGGGGTGTCGAACCGGGCGGGGCAAGCGCGCGATTGCGCGCCGGCCGGTCACGTGGCTGCGAAAGACGAGCGCTGGGCCCAGCCGGTCATGCGGTTTTCCAGCCAGACTGTGGCCATGTACATGGCGACGCCGAGGATCGCGAGGGCGATGAGCGCGGCGAAGAGCAACGGCACGTTGAAGTCGGCCGAAGCGCGCGCCATCAGATTGCCGATGCCGTAACGCGAGGCGTTGTACTCGGCGATGACCGAGCCGACATAGGCCAGGGTGATGGCAACCTTCAGCGAGCCGAAGAAATAGGGCAGCGACCGGGGAATGCCGACCTTGGTCATGATCTGCAGCTTGGAGGCGCCGAGCGCCTTCAGCACGTCCTCGGTCTCCGGTTCGATCGTGGCGAGGCCGGTGGCGACGTTCACGACGATGGGAAAGAACGAGATCATGAAGGCGGTGAGAACGGCCGGCAGCCAGCCGACGCCGAACCAGATGACCAGGATCGGCACGACCGCGACCTTGGGGATCGAGTTGAAGCCGACCAGCAGCGGGTAGAAGCCGGCATAGAAGAACCGGCTGGCGCCGAGCAGCAGGCCGAGCGCGATGCCGAAGGCAACGGCGAGGCCGAAGCCGGCCAGGGTCATCCAGGCCGTATGGAAGGAGTGGAAGCCGATCTGGCGGCGGAACTGCCAGATGGCGATGGCGATGTCGCTCGGCGCCGGCAGCACGAAGGTGGAGACGGCGAAGGCCTTGCAGAGCAGTTCCCAGACGAGGAACGTACCGATGGTGCAGAACAGCGGCGCGAGCTGGAGCGACAGCTTGGTGCGGTCCAGCGCCGAGGCGCCGATCACCTTGTAGAGCAGATAGGCGATATAGGCGACGACGCCGATGACCAGCGCCATCGGCCAGGATGTGAGCAGGAAATCCGCCAGGGCGCCCATGGTCGATCCTTCAGGCCGTCGACCGGGCGTGGGCGATGCGCCCGCGCAGGTCGTGGACGATGTCGGAGAATTCCGGCTTGTAGGTGATCTCGATATCGCGCGGCCGCGGGAAGGCCACCTCGCGCTCGGCGATGATCTTTCCCGGGCGGGAGGACATGCAGAAGATCCGGTCGGCGAGGAAGACCGCCTCGCGCAGGTCGTGGGTCACGAGGATGACGGTGAGCGTGCCGGCCATGCGCGCATGGAGGTCGCGGATGACGCACCACAGCTCCTCGCGCGTGAAGGCGTCGAGCGCGCCGAAGGGCTCGTCCAGCATGAGCAGCTTCGGCTCGTGGATCAGGGCGCGGCAGAGCGAGGCGCGCTGCTGCATGCCGCCGGAGAGCTGCCAGGGATATTTGGAGCCGGCGCCTTCAAGACCCACCGAGGCCAGCAGGGCCTCGGCCTTGGCGACATATTCGGCCTTGTGGCGGCGCAGGCGCGACCGGTGCGGCTCGACGATCTCGAGCGGCAGCATCAGGTTTTCGAGCGTCGTGCGCCAGGGCAGGAGCGTCGGCGCCTGAAAGGCCATGCCGGCGATCTTGACGGGGTCGCGCACTTCCTGGCCGTCGACGACGACCGCGCCGGCCTGCGGAAACTGCAGGCCGGTGGACAGTTTCATCAGCGTGGACTTGCCGCAGCCGGATGGACCGACCACGGCGGCGAATTCACCTTCGTTGACCCTGATGTCCAGTCCGTCGACGGCAAGCGTGCCGCCGGTGGCGTAGGTATGGCTGACGCCGGTCAGTTCGACGAATGGACGCAAGGGGACGGCGCTTTCGGAGCGGTGCATTCACGCGGGACATGGGGCGGGGGCATTCGCGCCGCCCGCAACTCGGTAGGAAAGCAAGCCTCAGGCCACCTTGCGGTCAGCGGCAGCCGGCAGCAGGTCGGAGATGAAGATGTCTTCCGGCTTCGGCTTGTTCTTGAAGGCGAAGGTCAGGCCGATCTGGTCGATGGCGGTGGCCATGCGCGCCGGATCGATGCCGCCAATGCCGTTGGCGCGGGCATAGGGGGAGAGGACGTAGTTGTCGATCGTCATCTTCAGGCGTTCGGCCTCGGTCTCGAAGCGCGCGACGTCATTGCGGGCGATCACCAGCCGCGTCGCCGCCGCCTGATCGGCGATGGCGTCACGGATGCCCTTGACGAGGCCGCGGTTGAAGGCCGCCACCGCCGCGCGGTTGGCCGCCAGGAAGCCCGGGCTGGCCATGATGGCGTTGCCGTAGAGCTCCACGCCGTAGTCGAACATGTGGAGCACGACGATGTCGTTCTCCGGTACGCCGCGCGATTTCAGGTTGATGAAGGAGGAATTGGCGAAACCGAAGATGGCGTCGACCTCACCGGAGGCCAGCATCGGCTCGCGGACCGGGAAGCCGACATTCTCGAAGCGCATCTTGGAATCGTCGAGCTTGTTGACCGTCTTGAAGATCGGCCACTGGGCAAAGGCGGCGTCGGGGGCCGGGGCGCCGAACTTCTTGCCCTCCAGGCTCTTCACGTCGGTGGTGATGCCGCGCGACTTGCGGCCGACGATGGCGAAGGGCGGACGGTCATAGACGATCATGTTCGCCTTGAGGTCGACGGTCGGGTTCTCGTCGCGGAAGCGGATCATCGAATTGATGTCGCCGAAACCGATGTCATAGGTGCCGGAGGCAACGCGGGTGACGCCCTCGCGCGAGCCCGAGGCGGCGTCGATCGAAACGTTGAGACCCTCGGCGCGGAAATGGCCCTTCTCGAGGGCGGTCAGGAACAGGGCCGAGGGGCCCTCGAAGCGCCAGTCGAGGGTGAAGCGGACATTGGTCGTCGCCTGGGCATGGACGGCCGGCGCGAAGAGCGGGGCGAGCGAGGCGGCGCCGGCGAGCTTCAGGGCCGCGCGGCGGGTGGGCAGGAAGCGGTACTCGGTCATCTGCGGGCCTTCTGTCGATCGGTGAACTGCAGGCCTGACCTGGGGGCCATGGCCGGGCGGTGACCGCCGCGGCAAGGCGCGGGCACCGTGAAATTACCGATGGCAGCAAAGACCATGCCGTTGCGGACGGCAACCGATTTTTCGACGACCAGCCGCTTCTCTGCTCAGAAAGCGAGCGTTTTGCCTAATGCGTGAGCGGAGAGCCTCAGCGGCTCGCCGAGGCCGTCGTGGTCGGGCCGCCGAGTTCCAGACGCGTCGGCTGGATCTCGGCCATGCCGACCGGCGTGCGGATGGCGATGCGGGCGGGGACGAGCGCCCGCGTGCCGGCGACCGGCGCCAGCCAGATCTGCATGTCGCGGTTCGCCTCCATCGGCGCCGTGACGGCGGGCCTGTGACCGGCGATCGGCCGGTAGCGGGCATTGCAGACGACGGCCGGACCGTCATAGCCGGCGACCTTCAGGTTTTCGGTGCGGGCGTAGGAGAAGGACAGGTCGTAGCGCTGACGGCCGTCGAAGACCGGAAAGGTCTTGGCGCAGGCCTCGGCCACCACCGTCGGCCCCGTCCCGGGCACGAAGAAGAGGCCGGCCGAGAGCGGATCGAGGACACCCTGGCGATGGCTTGCGGTGACCGGCACCTCGTCGGCGGCGGCGGGGCGTTCCGGCTCGGCGGAATGGGAGCGCACGGAGCCGCCGGCCATGGCCATGCGGATGGCGTCGTTCTGCTGGGTCGTGTTGAGGGTCAGGGAATAGTTGGCCGGCACGGCGCGTCCGCCGAGGATCCGCCCGGAGGCCATGGCCGAGCCGCGACCGGAGGCGATGACGCGCGACACCCCCGACAGGCGGAGCGAGACCGAGGCCTGGTAGCTGTCCTGGGAGACGCGGCCCTCGAACCCGGCGATACCGACCTGCAGTCCCCCGATCAGGATCTCGTAGCGGGCGGACACCCGCTCCTGCGCCAGCGCCGGCATGGCGAGACAGGACAACAGCGCGGCGGCTGCGGCGGGCAGGGTCGATCGAGACACGGGACACACTCCAGGACCAACGGTGCCGGACAGCGCCACCCGGCATGATCCGCATCAAAGCGCGAAATGGTTAATGGCTTGGAAATCGGACTGTGGCTTGATCAATGTAAACGCGTCGACCGGCTGTGAATGCCGGGCCGGCGGACGGACGGGGGAACCGTCACATGGGGAGGCGCGCGGCATTGACGGCGGGAATGACCAGGTGGATCGCCGAGCGGCGGGTGGCCCTTGCGCTCGTCGGGGCGGCCGGCCTG
>JAIEPJ010000310.1 GCA_019749835.1 Phreatobacter sp.
CCTGCGGGCCTTGCGGGCCTGTCAAGCCGATGGGGCCCTGCACGCCTTGCGGCCCCTGCGGCCCCGGAACGCCTTGCTCGCCCTGCGGCCCAACCCAGATCGGGGCGAGGGTGACGACCAAATCCTCGGTGACAGGCTGAAGAACGATCTGCCCGCCGACCGGGCCGGAGAGCGTGACGGAGACCGCGAGAACGGGTTGCAGATTGAGCATTTACGCCCCCTGCCGGGTCACGTCCTGCGTGATCGTGAAACGCGCCGCCCGGGTCGATACGACCTTCCCCGTCGGCGAGGTGAATTGGATGTCGAACCGGGCCGGGCCTGTCGGCCAGCTTTGGGTTTCGGTTGCCGGGCACTCCAAGTTGATGACAGGCGGAGTCCGATCCAGCCACGTCACTTCGAGTTCTGCCACGAGCGTCCCGTCTTCCAATCGAATCTGCGACGCCGCCTCCCATCCCGTCATGTCGGTCAGGGCGACACCGTTCTGCAAAAGCGTCACGGGCCCGGAGAACTCGAAGCTGTCTCCCTTTGTGAACTGCACTTCATGCCTCCACCTTGAACTCATTCGAGAGGACAAAAACCCTCTTGGGCGGCCAGCCCGGCTTGCTGAGCGTATAGGTAATGCGGAGCCTATACAAGCCGGGCGGAACGGGGCAGGACTCCCCGACGAACCAATCCCAAGAGACGGTGTTGTTCTCGATGATCTGCCCGGGGCTGTATTGCGTCACGCCGCTGCCGGAGCATACCGTGCCCCAGAGGCCCGTGTAGGTCTGGCGCTGCACCTCGACGATCCAGAAGCCCTCGAACTCCGCGCTGATCACGCGGTCATAGATCATGGCCGGGTTCGATCCGGACGGGTGATCCGGCACGTAGACTTCGTTGACGCGCAGCCATGCGGCCGCCGGGACCGCGCCCTTCTGACGGTCTGCCACCACGCCCGAGACCGCGATCAGGCTGGTGGAGAGCACCAGAGCAATCCCCGTCTCGAACAGCCGCAGCTTCCACCAAGCCCACGATTTCATGGTGCGACGATCTCCCTGATCTTTGCGATGATCCAGCCCTCGGAGGCCCAATAGATCGCCAAGAGCACCCCGACAAGGAGCGCCACGTTCTTCAGCCCCAGCATAAGCTGAAGCGTCCCCTCGAACCGGGTGTAGAAGGTCAGCGCCCGTATGGCGACCTGCGACTGCTCATGGTTCAAGGCCATGATGTGTCCGGTCTCTTCCATGCGCCGGAGGTGCGCCAGCGTCTCTTGCGCCGCGTCATCGAGTTTGGACGTGTCGCCCTTGCCCCAAAACATCCTGTTACCTCCGTGCTGCGCCGAAGGTGATCCGGGCGTCCTCGTATTGGGCCACCACGTTTGCGTGGCGGCGCTTGCAGGCAGCGAGGGCGACCCGGTGTTGGGTCAAGGCCGCGATAGCCTCCGGGCCCACGTCAGGCAGCGCACAGGGCGCAGCGTCCCGGGGGTCCAGAGGCGGGATCGGATCGACGGCAGTCTCAACGGATGGCGCGCAGGCGCTGACGAAGATCGTCAGGAATAGCGCAAACGTCGCCCCGGGTTTCAAGTTCGGAAAGGATCGCATCGCGCTCAGCCCCCATCTCTTCGATTTCTGCGTCGGAGCGATCTGCCCTCGCCCGGGCCGCTTCGGCGATTCTTTGGGCCTCGATCAGCTTCCGATTCGCCTCTTCCAGTTGAACCCGGGCCTGATCGTCTTTGCAATTCCGAGTTGCGTCTATGCGCTGATATGCCGTCCATGCCAGAAAGGCAAGGACGACAAGAATGATCTTCCCGGACGGGGTGAAAAGGAACTGGAATGCGGCTCTAACGACCCACATATTTCCCCTCCCGATAGTCCTGCACCATCGCGCGCTTCAGCTTCCACTGCTGGTAGAAGACATAGGCAGCGAAGGCGATCAGGAGGTAGGGCCAAACGGACTTTACCGTGTCGATCAGGGGCGAGATCGAGTTGAGCAATCCGCTGATCCCGTCCACCTGACCCTGCACGTCGCCAAGTGTCTGCTGCGCCAGACCGAGACCCCCGCCAGCAAGGCCGAGGAAGCTGACCGTCTCGGTGTTGTTGGCCGCCAGCATCTTGCGCGACCCGGCGCGTTCGAGATCGCCCGCCGTCGTGCTGGCGCGGGCCTCGGAGACCGGGGCCTTCTCAGCGACCATCAAGACGCTCAGCAACTGCTCGTCAACCTGCGGGACGAGAGGCAGGTCGTGGTCGGCCCGGAAGCCCAGCACGGCCTGCCGAGTCTTGCGGCCCCACTTCCCGTCGGCCATGCCGACCTCGGGATAGCCAAGGTCGATCAGCTTCTGCTGCACGACCTTCAGAGTCTTGGCGTCGTGCATCTTGGGCAGGGGAGCGGCGGCCTGCGCGGCAGGCTGCCCATCTTCCATGCCGGGCTTCCACACGACGTCAGGAATTTTCTGGTGCTTGGCGAAGGCCCGGGCCATCTTCGTGTGGTAGCCGTTCTTCTTGTAGCCCGGCCCGTTGTAGACGCGCGCCACGGTCTCCCAATCACCTTCCCGGAGATCGTCGTCGATCCCGTTGGCGAGGATGAACTGGATCATGGCCTTGATGTGGTTTTCCTCGTCGTCCATGAACGCCTGCCACATAAGCCAAGGCGTCTCATAGCCGACCTGCGAGTGGTTCTCCACCAGCACCTGAGACAGACCGATAGAGCACGCCTTCAGCGCGGCCACCGTGTCGATCTTCATGGCCTCTTTCAGCCGGGGATAGGAGTCCTTGGGATACTCGCCGGGCCGCCACTTCGCATAGGCCAGCCCGGCAGCGACCGCCTGATCCCGCTTCGCCCCCCGGAGGTTCCGGTAGAAGACGTGCGGCTCGAACAGCATGGTCGGGCGGCCTTGGCGGTCGAACGCGCGGCCGCCTGCCTCCACCTCGAAGAACGCCCGGAAGTGATCTTCCGAGACGTCGATGCTATGGGCAAGGCGGGGGATGTCAAATTCGTCGAGGGGGCGACGTGCGCCCACAAAATCTGTCTGCGTCATGTGATGTCTCCATACCGATTGGCCGGATCATAGCCAATCGGTAAACGGAAATCGAGTCCCTCTAGCGGACAATCAATTCAGCCACTCCAACGTGAGCCTGCGCGACCGCGTGATGTCGATGGTCCGCGTCCCGCTGGGGGTCCTTGCCCGCAGTTCCAGAAGGTCGCCAGACGCCACAGGGAACAACCCGAGGCAGGGCGGCGTGTGGAACCAGCGATCCGGCTTGAAGCTGCTGATCGCCACCCGGACGCCGTTCTTCAAAAGCTCGAAGTCGAACAGCCCGGTCGTCCCGAAAGCGGTAGAGCGCAGCCCGACAGAGACGACCACGGCCTTCGCGCCGGACGGGGCCACGAACCGGGTCGTAGACTTCTGGCAGAGCAACGGGTCGTGCTCCGCAGTGAAGGGTGGGGCCGCGAAGGTGTTGGTGATCGTCGTCGCCCCGGCGAGGCCCGTATAGAGCCCCAAGCGATCCGGTGTGCAGATGGCGAAGCGGGAGAGGCCCAGCGCGTTCGGGGCCTGCGTGCCGGAGCCGAAGGTCTCCCAGCGCGTCGTGATCGTGTCTCCCGGGGCGACCTGCAAGACGCCAGACGAGAACGAGAACTGGCGGTCTTGATGGTCGTCCCGAAGCTGGGTCAAGACCACAACGCCGTTGACCAGAAGCTCGAATTTACAGTCAACAGTGGTGACAGAAAATGTCACCGACAGGCTGTAGAAGACTTCGACCTCGGTCACTCCCGCAGGCACAACGAAGCCCGCCGTGGTCGTGCCGGGGTCCCAGAAATCGTCCGGCCCATACTGCTCGTCCAGCGCCCACGTCACGGCCGCGTTTGCGTTCGGCACGGCCCCTGACGGGAGAACCGGAGTCTTCAGGATCGCAAAGCTGCCCATTACACATCCCATCCTGCGATAGCGGCCCGGCACGTCGAAGCCAGCGCATACGTTCCGCCTGTGAAGTGCTGGAACCTGATCGTGATCGAGTCGCCCGGCGTGACCGGGAACGCGGCCCGGAGGCCCATCGGGAACCAGAAGTCGGTGTTGACCTCTTTGTCCAGCATGATGTCGCTGTTCCGGTAAATCCACATCACGAACGGGCCGGAGCCGAAGGCGGTCATGCCTGCGTTCGCATCGACCGTGACGAAGTTCACGCCTGCGGGGACGGTAAAGCTGCTGCCCCCGGCCGAGAAGGTGAACCCGTTGTTGATCAGGATGTCTTGGAACGACATATTCTGCTGGGACGTGTCGATGTTCTGTGCGGCCGATCCTTTCCGAACGACCAGCAAGGCAACAGGATCGCCCATCCCGGTCGGCACAGGGTCAAGAACCTCCTGCACATAATAGTTCACGGCCGTCGCCGAGGTCATCTGGGTCTCGGCCTCGATCCAGTCCAGCGACCGCGCATCGAGTCGGAGGTAGATAAAGCTCAGCCACCCGCTGGCGCTGTCTCCGTCTTCGTCGCTGACCCCGATTGTGAACGTGTCGAAAGCCGCTCCCCGGGCAGTGATGCCAGTGTTGCTGCCGAAGAGCACCGCGTCAGCATAGATCGCCCTCTCCGTGCCGTTGTAGACGCCGTGGACCCGTGCCAAGTCGGACGCCGAGGTCGTGAAGGTGTAGACCCACAGGTTGATGTCGTCCCACAGGTTATACCGATACCGAATGCCGGACTGCTGGATCGCCAAGGTCGCTCGATTGTCGGTCGCACCGCTGGCGAGGTTCCGGTAAGAAGCAATGGTTTGCTGCGCGCTTTGCGCCCGTTCGTAGGTCGCCCCAATGGTGAACGCCGTGCTGCTGGCAAGCCCTGTCGCCTGAAGACGGGCTGCTGAAGTTCCAGAGTCGTTGATGGGCATACGAACGCCCGCGCCGCCCCGGGCGTTGTCGAGCATCGGTTGGTAGTAGACAAAGGTGTTGGGGTCCGCTGCTGACCGCCAGATCAGAATGAGAAAACCATCCCGATACTGGACGAGCCCTGCATAATCGCCAGACAGAGCGGCGGCGCTGGAACTGTAGCCAACAAGGCGTTCGGTATATACGCAGCCGCCATTTTCATCGACTCGGATCACCCCGTTCGTCACTTCAGACGCGACCCAATAAGAGCCCTTCCAGTGCTCAATTCCCTGCGCGTCGTTGACAAAACTGCCGCCCGAGACGGTAAGGGCGATGCTTCCGTCTGCGGTTACAAGGCCCGTCCCCGTGTCCAGCGAATAGCGGCGCAGGGCGGTCATCGTCCCCCAAGAGCACGAGACGAGCCGGGACGTCTCTTCATTCCAGCACAGACCAGAGATGAAAGCATCCGTAGCCGAGATGTTGGTCACGCCCACCAGCGCCAGAGTCGTCGTGTTGAAGCAGGCAATCGCCGAGACCGTGTTGGTCCCGAGGTTGGTCATCGGAACGACCAGAAGGCTTCCGACCACACAAGCGTCGCCGCAGGTCGTCAGCGTGCCGATTCCGAGAGCCGTGTTGGCGTCGCCAATGGGGTTGGCGTTGGTCGTCAAGAGCGTCCATGTGCTGCTGTAGCGACGCAGGGTGTTGTTGTCGATCAGGAACCGCTCGTCGGTCGCCAAGTCGTAGGCGATACCTGCGCGCGATTGGTTCGCCGGGGCGAAGCTGGCTTCTGCTTCTGCCGCGCCGGGCGATCCCGCTACCTTATATTCAAAAGTCGTGAACTCGCCCCGAGCGGCGAACTGCCGGGTCGGATGCGCCCTGTCAGCCAGAGGCGTCAACTCCCCGCCAAGGAAGACAGACTCGTAGTCGTCCCACACACCGTTCATGCCAAGAACGTCTGACCGGGCGCGGCGCGTCGTGGTCGAACTCAGCACGCCGATGTAGACCCGGGTCACGGCAGCATTGAACAACGTCGGCAGCTTGACCCAAGCCGACCCATACTTGGCGTATTTCATCACGCTCACGACATCGAGCGCCAGTTCGGTCCCGCCCGGCGCGTCGTAGGCCCGCAGGTTTCCGCCGTCCTCCCGAACATCATCCCAAAAGCTCGTCGGGAAGCGCGCCAGTGAGAGCCAGTAGGGGAAGTAGGTCTGATCGCTGCCGACCCCGGTAGGCTGGATCGACACCTCGTAATAGGTCACGGTCGGCGCGGGCGGCGGGCCGCCAGCCGGGCGAGACGCGGCCGTA
>JAIEPJ010000226.1 GCA_019749835.1 Phreatobacter sp.
CTGGTCGACGTCGGCATAGTCGAGGACGGCGAGGCGCGGCTGGCGGCCGCGGCCGCCCGATCCGATGCCCAGCCCGCGGCCGCGGATCAGGCGGAAGATCCACGCTGTCAGGCCGATCAGCACCAGGACCGCCGCGAAGGCGACGATGAAGGTGGCGGCGAGGGGCGCGTTGGGACCGAGCAGATTGGTGAGAAAGTTCATCGAGACCGATCCCATGGCATTCCGGACGCCCGCCCCGGAAGAGCGCGCGTTAAATCTATGTTGAGGTTAACAGACCCGGCAAGCCTTGCCGATCTCGACCTCGCCGGATGGTTAACCCGGCGGGGCAGAGGTTGAAAGTCCCTTAACGATTAACCGGTCGTTAACCATGAACCCGGCATCCTTTGCCTATCGACGGGGCGAGGGGGATTCCATGGCGACGAGCGATGTGCCGATCTTTTCCATGCTCCGCGAGCGGATGCGCTGGCACCAGGATCGTCAGAAGATACTGGCCGAAAATGTCGCCAATGCGGACACGCCGGGATTTCGTGCGCGCGACCTCAGGGCCCCCAATTTCGACCGTATGGCGCGCGGCTACGCCACCGCGACAGCCGGCGCCAGCATCGGGGCGGGACCGATGCGCACCGATCCGCGGCACATCCAGACAGCGTCCAGCGCGCAGACGCGATTCGACGTGCGGCGCGATGCCGGCCAGGTCGCGACCCCCGAGGGCAACCGCGTCAATCTCGAGGACGAGATGCTGAAGGTCGCGCAGAACCAGATGGACTATCAGGCGGTCGCAGGCCTTTACCAGCGCTCGCTGGGGCTCATCCGCACCGCCATCGGCAAGAGAGGCTGAGGAGACAGCGCATGTCCATGGATTTCCTCAAATCGATCCGCATCGCTTCCGGCGGCATGCGGGCCCAGGCCGGCCGGATGCGCATTTCGGCGGAGAACATCGCCAATGCCAATTCGACGGCGCAGACGCCCGGCGGCGACCCCTATCGGCGCCGGGTACCGACGTTCCGCACCTCCTTCGACCGCGAGTTGCAGGCCACCACCGTCCAGCTCGGCCCGGTGCGCCAGCAGCAGGGCGAGTTCCGCACGCGCTTCGACCCGCAGCATCCGGCCGCCGACCCGCGCGGCTACGTGAAGATCCCCAACGTCAATTCGCTGGTGGAAAGCATGGACCTGCGCGAGGCCCAGCGCAGCTACGAGGCCAATCTCAACGTGGTCACCTCCACCCGGCGCATGATCCAGCGCACCATCGAACTGCTGAGAAGCTGAGCTCATGTCGTCCTCATCCATTGCCGCCAATGCCTATGCGACAGCCGCCCGCCTGTTCTCGCCCGCGGCCGGCGCGACCCGCGCCGCCGGCCAGGGCAACGGCTTCGGCGAGTTGCTCCGCGGCGCGGTGCAGAACCTCGACCAGACCGCCCGCACCACCGACCAGCGCAGCCGGGCCATGGCCAATGGCCGCGCCGACCTCATCGACGTGGTGACAGCGGTGGCGGAGACGGAGGTCGCGATCGAATCGCTCGTGGCGGTGCGCGACAAGGTCGTGCAGTCCTACGAGGAAATCATGCGGATGCAGATCTAGGACACGGCCATGAACCCCGCAGACATTCTCGACGTCGCCCGCGACGGCATCCTCACGGTGATCCTCGTTTCTGCTCCTCTCATGGTGGTCGGGCTGGTGGTCGGCGTCCTCGTCTCGCTGGTCCAGGCGCTGACGCAGATCCAGGAACAGACGCTGGTCTTCGTGCCGAAGATCCTGGCGATCTTCGCCACCCTCATCATCGCGCTGCCCTTCATGGGCGACATGATGAACGGCGTCACGGCGCGGATCATGGCCAAGGTGGTCTCGGGCGGGTGAATCAGCTTTGATCGGCGGGCTCAGGACCCGCCGGGATCCGGCCAGCTCCAGGAGGGGCGCCCCGTCGTGACCGTCCCGATCACCCCGGAACTCATGGTCGTCTTCCTGCTCGTCTTCGCGCGGGTCGGAACCATGATGGCGCTGATGCCCGGGCTCGGCGAGCGTTCGCTGCCGATGCGCGTCAGGCTCGGCATCGCCCTGCTCCTGACGCTCGTGCTGTTTCCGCTGCACCGGCCGCTCTACGACATCGACATCGGCCGCCCCGGCGGCGTCCTCATGGTGCTGTTCATGGAGATGGCGGTGGGCTTCACCCTCGGCATGGCGGCGCGTATCGCGGTGTCGGCGCTGCTGACGGCGGGTGTCGTCATCGCCCAGGCGATGGGCATCGGCTTCGCCATGCAGGTCGACCCGACCCAGGGCCAGCAGGGCGCGGTGATCGGCACATTCCTGTCGCTGGTGGGCCTGGCGCTGGTCTTCGCCACCGACCTGCATCACCTCATCATCGCGGCCATCTCCGACAGTTTCACCATCATCCGGCCCGGCCAGTTGCCGGCCTCGGGGGACGCGGCACAGTTCCTGACCATGGTGATGGCCCGCTCCTTCGTGATCGCCATCCAGCTGTCGGCGCCGTTCCTGGTCTTCGCCCTCGTCTTCAACATCGGCCTCGGCGTCCTGTCGAAGCTGATGCCGCAGATGCAGGTCTTCTTCATCGCCATGCCGGTGACCATCGGCGTCGGCTTCTTCATCCTCCTTCTCGTCCTGTCGGTCATGATGTCCCACTATATGGGCAGTCTCGAAGCGATCCTGGGCGAGATGGCGGTCAACCGGAGGTAGCCGGTGGCCGAGGGAGAGGACAAAGACCAGAAAACACTCGATCCGACGCAGAAGAAGCTCGACGACGCGCTGCAGAAGGGCGATGTCGCCAAGAGCCAGGACCTCGTCGCCTGGTTTCTCCTGTTTGCGTCCACCCTCATTGTCGCGACCATGGCAGCGGGATCGGCCAGCGGGCTGGCGGTGCCGCTGAAGAACCTCATGGCCAATGCCGACCTCGTCGGCATGGACCGCTCGGCACTCATGCAGCTTCTGATCTCGCTGATCCTCGCCATCGTCGTGGCGGTCGGGTTGCCGATGCTCGGCCTCTTCCTCACCGGTGTCGGCGCCAATCTCGTGCAGCACCGGCTGGTCTTCTCGGGCGAGAGCCTGAAGCCGAAAATGTCGAAAATTTCGCCGCTGGCCGGGTTCAAGCGGATCTTCGGCCTCGATGCCATCGTCAATTTCGTCAAGGGCCTCGCCAAGATCCTGATCCTCGGCGTCGTCATCTTCGCGGTGCTGTGGCCGCAGCGCGGGACCATCGACAGCCTGGTGCGCATGGATGTCGAGATGCTCCTGCCGCACACGTTCTCGATCGTGATGACGGTGCTGATCGCGGTGGTGGCGATCCTGGCGATCCTGGCGCTGGCCGACTTCGTCTACCAGTACCAGCGCTGGTACAACCGGCAGAAAATGTCGATCCAGGACCTCAAGGAGGAATTCAAGCAGTCGGACGGCAATCCCGAGATCAAGGGCAAGATCAAGCAGCTGCGCCGCGAGCGCTCGCGCAAGCGCATGATGGCCAACGTGCCGACCGCCACCGTCGTGGTGACCAACCCGACCCACTATGCTGTGGCGCTGAAATACGAGACCGGCATGGTGGCTCCTGTCTGCGTCGCCAAGGGCATGGACCAGATCGCCCTCAAGATCCGCGAACTGGCGACCGACAACGACGTGCCGATCGTCGAGAACGTGCCGCTGGCCCGGGCCCTGCACGCCAGCGTCGAGATCGATCAGCCGATCCAGGAGGAGCATTTCCGGGCGGTGGCGGAGGTGATCGGCTACGTGATGCGGCTCAAGGGCCAGCTCAGCTAGGGTCCGCAGCGCTGCAAATTGCGCGCCCCGGAGGTGTCGCCGCCCTTGCCTCGCGGACGGCGACACGGCACCACTAGAGAGTGAGAATCGGACCTGGATTCTCGCTGACCCTGACCAACGGCTCTTCCCCTGCCATGGCCTTCGCCGACAAGAACATCCGCGCCGACCGTGCGCCCCCGGCCCTTGCCGCGGCGCGTCGCGCGGTCGACCGTTCCGAACAGTCGGGCTCGACCGCCATGGTGCTGGTCGTCGCCGTGGTGCTGGTCGGTGCCGCCCTGTTCTTTCTCATGATCGGCCGCGACAACGCCTATCCCTATGTCATCGGGCTCCTGGCCAGCCTTGCGGTCTGCGGCGTCTTCTCGCTCTTCGCCTATGCCTCGGGCATCCTGCGTTTCGCCAGCGAGGACAACCGCAACGATTTCACCAAGGCGATGGTCGACAGCGCCGGCGAGGCCGTGGTGGTCAGCGATCCCTCGGGCCGCGTGCTCTATGCCAATCCTGCCTATCTCGCCATGACCGGGGCTTCCGGCGACGAGGACGTGCGCGCCGTCGAGCGGGCCTTTACCGGCGCTCCCGAAGTCTCCGAGGCCATCTACCGCCTGTCGCAGGCCGCCCGCGAGGGGCGCCGCCACCAGGAGGAGGTGCGCCGCGCCGAGGCCGAGGATGCCCGATGGCTGCGCCTCAAGGTACGCCCGATGACCGCGGATGGGGCCAGCCGCGTCAAGGGTAGCGGCCGTGCCAGCGTCTGGACCGTCGAGGACATCACCCGCGACCGGCAGAGCGCCGAGAGCGCCTTCGAGACCCTGCAGAAGGCGATCGACTTCCTTGACCATGCGCCCGCCGGCTTCTTCTCCATGGAGCCGAGCGGCGATATCGCCTATATGAACGCGACGCTGGCCGGCTGGCTCGACCATGACCTGACCGAGGTCGGTCCCGGCGGCCTTGCCCTTGCCGACATCCTCGCGGCCGATGCCGCGGCCCTCCTGCGCACCGTCCCGGCCAAGCCCTCGGAGGTGACCACGGCGACCTTCGACCTCGACCTGAAGCGCCGCTCCGGCGAGGCCTTGCCGGTGCGCCTCCTGCACAAGGTCGCCTTCTCCGCCGACGGCACGCCGGGGGCCTCGCGGACGCTGGTCATCAACCGCGGACGGTCGGCCGACAGCGGCGACAGCCTGCGGGCCGCCGAGGTGCGGTTCGCCCGCTTCTTCAATTCCTCGCCGCTCGCCATCGCCACCGTCGACCGCGAGGGCCATGTCGGCCGCGCCAATCCGATCTTCGCCCGCATGCTCGCCGACGTTGCCCCTGCGACGCAGGCCGGGCCACGCTCGATCCTTTCGCTGGTCAAGGACAGCTCGCGCCCGGCCCTGACCCAGGCGATCGGCGAGGCGGCGGCCGGCAAGGGCGACCTCGCCGCCGTCGACGGCGCGCTGCAGGGCAATGCCAACCGCTTCTGCCATTTCTTCGTCGCCCCGGTGGACGATCCCGAACAGCCGGGCGAGGCGGCCATCGTCTATGCGGTGGAGACGACCGAACTGCGCCAGCTGCAGGAGCAGTTCGCCCAGTCGCAGAAGATGAATGCGGTCGGGCAGCTCGCCGGGGGCGTCGCCCACGACTTCAACAACGTGCTGCAGGCGATCATCGGCCATGCCGACCTGCTGCTGATGGACCACAAGCCGGCGGACCCGTCGTTCAACGACGTCATGCAGATCAAGCAGAACGCCAACCGGGCGGCGAGCCTGGTGCGCCAGCTCCTCGCCTTCTCGCGCAAGCAGACGCTGCGTCCGCAGGTCGTCCAGCTCGGCGATGTCCTGTCGGACCTGTCCATGCTGCTGCGCCGCTCCCTCGGCGAGCGCGTCGGGCTCGACATGATCCACGGCCGCGACCTCTGGCCGATCCGGGCCGACGTGACCCAGCTCGAGCAGGTCATCCTCAACCTCGCCGTCAATGCCCGCGACGCCATGCCGGACGGCGGCAAGCTGACCATCCGCACGGCCAATGTGCTGGCCGCCGACATCGTCCGCCATCGTTCCAAGGACGATCCGGTGGACATGCCGGAGAGCGATGCCGTGATGATCGAGGTGACCGATACCGGCACCGGCATTCCCGACGACATCAAGCAGAAGATCTTCGACCCCTTCTTCTCGACCAAGGAGGTCGGCAAGGGCACCGGCCTCGGCCTGTCGACGGTCTACGGCATCGTCAAGCAGTCGGGCGGCTATGTCTTCGTCGACAGCGAGGTCGGCCGCGGCACCATCTTCCGGGTCTTCCTGCCGCGCCATGTCGAGAGCGCCGAGCCGGCCGCGCCGGAGCCGGCTCCGGTTGCGCTGCAGACGCCCTCCGCCCCGGCGGCGATGCTCGTCGCCGGTGCACCCGAGGCCGGCGCAGAGCCTGCGGCCGCGCCCGTCGATGCGCCGCTCGCCCCGGTGGAGGCCGCGCCGGCGGTCCCCGCCGCTCCGCCGCCGCGTGACGATGCGGGAGCGCGCACCATCCTGCTGGTCGAGGACG
>JAIEPJ010000223.1 GCA_019749835.1 Phreatobacter sp.
CGCGGGTTCCAGGGGGCGTCGTCGAGCGGCTGGACGTTGCCCACCACGTCTCTCGCCTGCGCCATGAGCACCACGGGGCCGGACTGCGGGCTGATCGTCGCGGAGAAACGACGCCAGGCGTAGGGGTCCGCCGCCTCGGCAAGCCGGGCCGGCGTCCAGGTGGCCCCGCCGTCGATGGATACCCGCACACCTAAGACCGACGTCGCGCCGCTCCAGGCCCAGCCCTCGACGGTCAGCGCCTCTTCCCGGGACGCGAGGAACCCGGCGGCGGGACGGGTGATCAGCGACTTTACCGGCATGTCGGTGATCACCGCGAAGGACGTGGCGTCGAACGCCTCCCCCGCCCTGACCGGCTGCACCGGCAACCGGTAGTCGGTGCCGGTCATCTTCTCGCCGTCGTGCTCCCGGTCGCGTATGTCGAGACGCTTAAGCCATTTCTGCCAGGCCGATCCTGGATATCCCGGGACGACGACCCTGAGCGGCCCGCCATGGAGCCGCGGCAGCGGCGCATCGTTCATCGCGAAGGCAACCAGCGTCTCGGGGGCTAACGCCTTGGCGATGGGGATGCCGCGCGACAGCGCCGGACGATCGCTCGTCAGGCTGCGGTCGGGACTGTGGTGGCCGGTATAGACGGCGGAGGGCTTCACACCCGCTCTCTCCAGCAGGTCCCGCATCCTGACGCCGGTCCACCGGGCGCATCCCACTGCCCCGTAGCGCCACTGCGCGCCGGAGACGGGCGGCTCCAGGAAGGCGCGGCCGTTGCCGGCACATTCCAGCACGGCGGTGACCGACACGACGGGGAAGGACCCCATCAGTTCCGCCATGCCGAGCGACAGGGGCCGCTCGACCTCGCCCGTGACGTCGAGGCGCCAAGCCCCGGCATCGGCTGCCGCGGGCATGCCGCCATTGTTGCGGACGAAGAAGGCCTCGGCGGGGGTGAGCATCGGATCGAGCGCATCGGCCGGAGGCTCGCCGTTGACGGCGTCATCGTCGAGCCAGCGAAGGCGCGTCTTGGCGGCCAGGGCGGTGTCGGTCGACGAACGCGGCATGCAGGCGGGGCCTCGGTCACGGGACTCGGGCCGACCCTAGCGGGCGAGTCGCGGCGCGACCAGCGTGGCGGGGCTGCAGGAGAAGTGTCTTTTGTCGCAACCGCTTCTCGGGAGAGGTCCTGCCGGTTTGGTGACAGAACGGCCTCCGCGACCACCCGGTTGTGGAGGCCGACTGCATTGGAAAGGTCGTTTCAAATGGTTCGAGCACGGCGCATCTTGGCAGGTTGGCACGCTCGGTGATCGAACACACCCAAGCGTCCGCTCTCGGATGGGGTTCGAATGTCCGCAATGAGAGCGCGAAGCTGCTGTGCGGTGGTATGATCTCGTCCGGATGCGGCATCCTTTGGAGGATGCGTCATGGAACGAGAGACATCATCCGAACAGGTTCGGCACGCGTGGAACTCGGGACTCTTGGTCGGCCCCAAACCGCCGCTCAAGCCGAAAGATATATGGGCGATCCGCGCCCAGCTCCGACACCAGCACCGCATACGCGACCTTGCGCTGTTCAACCTCGCGATCGACAGCAAGCTGAGGGGTTGCGATCTTGTGCACCTACGCGTCGCTGACGTGGTTCTGGCAGGTAGCGTCCGGCCGCGAGCTTCCGTTGTGCAAAGCAAGACCGGCCGACCTGTTGTCTTCGAGCTGACGGAGGCATCGCGAGAGTCTGTGCTGGGGTGGCTGCGAGTTCGCCCCCAGCGGAATGGCGATTGGCTCTTCCCTAGCCGAAGCAAATCGGGACAGCCCATGACCACCCGCCAATATGCGCGGCTGCTTGACGACTGGTTGAATCTGGCCGGGCTCGATCACACGTTCTTCGGCACGCACAGTCTGCGCCGCACGAAGGTCGCCCTGATCTACAAGAGGACCGGCAATCTGCGGGCCTGCCAACTCCTGCTTGGGCATACGAAGCTGGAGACAACGGTTCGCTACCTGGGCGTGGAACTCGACGACGCGCTTGAACTGTCCGAGCAGGTCGATCTCTGAGGTTCTCGCGGCGCGGCATTGCAATGCCGCGCCGCTGCCATCGGGCTTTCGGCCCTTTCCTGACCTTCTTAGCGTCCGGTTTGAGGCGGCTCTGTTTCGCTTCGCTTGAGAACCTCCCGATGCGGGGTCGAGCGGGATGTTCAGTTCCCGGGATCGGGAAAACCGGGCTTGATTCAGGTCAAGATATTGCAGGCACATGACGTGGATTATCTCGATGGTTCAGGGAGGACTGTCATGAGAAAACTTCTTCTCGCATTTTGCGCCATTTCCGCCCTCGGAGTCTTCGAGGCCGCGACGAGCCCGGCGGAGGCCGTCGTCTATTGCCGCTATATCAACTACCCCTCCAATTGTGTCGTCCGGCCCGGCGTTGTCCTCGTGCCCCGGCCAGTGGCGCGGGCCGTCACCCCGGGCCTCGCTGCCCCGGGCGTCGGCATCCGTCGCGGCACGCCCATCAACCGTGGCGGTCCCGTCAATCGCGTCGGCCGGCGATAGGCTGCGCGCTCGCATGCACCTCCCCGGGTCCTTGTGGGCCATCACCATGGCCCGCGAGGACATGACAAGATGGCAGAACGATCCGGGGTCCACAGGGGGGATGGCAGCACCCTCGGCCGGATGTGGTGTGACCGAGGCGCCGAAGGGACTTGGGCACGCGCGCTCTCCAAGCGCCAGCCGGCTGGTGGGGTGACCCCGTCAATCCGTGAGGGCCGTCGCGTCACCGGCAGGCGGGAGGCCGAGGGGGTGAAGCTTGCATTGCATTCCGCATCGGAAGATCGGACTTTGGATCTCAACCCGCGACAGCAGTCCCCATCCTTGCCATCCACCGTTCCAGCCCAATCTTGCCTTAAGCGCGGCCCTGACGCGTCGGGAGCTGGCAGGCATGGATGGGTCTCATCATGGTGATCCCGCTCGCAACCTATCGGTCGCAAGGGCCAGGTCTTCTGCTCCTTTGCGGAATCCTCGTCATGACAGCCACCACGACACGGGAGGCCCATTCCGGCGAGGCGGTGGGGGACCGCTGCGTCATGTCAGCC
Organism: Phreatobacter sp.; assembly: GCA_019749835.1. Taxonomy (GTDB): domain Bacteria; phylum Pseudomonadota; class Alphaproteobacteria; order Rhizobiales; family Phreatobacteraceae; genus Phreatobacter. Next base: position 3,065 of record JAIEPJ010000223.1, read on the forward strand.
TACGGCGCGCCGCCGCCACCTGACAGCGTGGACGAGACCGACGAGGACACCACGATCGGCCATCGCGGCCTCTTTGGTTTCTGTCACGCGCTGTCCGGCACCGGCGTCCTCGGCATCGGCGGCCAGCGGACCATCCCCGCCGACCCGGCGCTGCAGCCGCGCGTACCGGGCGGCCTGCTCGGCTCAGTGACATTCGGTGGCCTCGCCACCCTCGAATCCGGCCGCTTCGTCGGCGACACCTATGTCGGGTCGACGGTCTCCGTCCTCGGCACGCTGACGCCGGCGTCGCGCCTGTTCTTCACCGAGGCGAGCCTGCGCGTCGGCCGCGTCCAGGGTGGATATGCGGCGAGCCGCTTCATCTACTGGTCCGGCGATGACATCGCCAGCTGGGCGCTTTTGCCCTCCAGGGCCGTTACCATGGCAGCGATCGACGTCTTTCGGCACGGCCCCTGGTCGCTGACCGTCGCTGGCGAATACAACACGCCGACCCCGGCTCCGGTCCCGCCGGTTCCGGTTGTTGCTGCCGCGACACCCAACCGTCTACCGGATCTCGTGGTGCAAGCGCGCTATGGCACCGATCGGCTCGAGCTGCACGGGGCGGCCGGTTTCCGCCGCATCGACAGTGCCGGCGCGGGTGCGGATAGCCGCATCGGCATCGCCGCGACCTTCGGCCTGAAATGGACCTTCGACGCCCTCGGCGCCGAGCATGTGCTGGCCGGTCAGATCGCCTATGCCCGCGACCTGCCGACCTATCTCGGCAGTTCCTTCGACGTCCGGGCCATCGGCGCGCTCGCCCGTCCCGACGAGGCGACGCGTGGATGGAGCGCAGTCGGCTCCCTGCGGCGGGCCTGGACACCGACCATCTCGACCAACCTCGTCCTCAGCTACCTGGACATCCGCTTACCCGCGCTGGGTTCAGGCCGGTTCGAGGCAGTGCGCGCCGCCGCCAACATCGTCTGGACGCCGAGCGACGAATTGAAGGTCATCTGGGAGCTCGGCTATGGCCGCTCGACCATCGATCTTCCGGACCGCGCCTTGCCGCAGCTCGAACTGTCGGCGCGCGGCTATTCGGGCCTGGTGATGGTGCAGCGGAGCTTCTGAGCCCGCCGACGCATGGCTGCGCATCGGGCATGGCTGCCGGCAGGCCGTCCAGACAGTCCCGCTGATTATGCAGGTCGACCCGCAAAGGGAATGTCTGCCAGCCGGGTGGCTGGCAGACATCGTCTTGTCTCGTCTCGCCAGGATCCGCTCGGGCAAGGGGATCGCAGGGCGGTGCGTTTTTCGCTCTACTGGGCGGCCGCGCAGACCGGTGACCTGTCGGGAAGAATGACATTGTTCGCCCGGGCATATTCGTTCCACAGGCCGATCAGCCTGTCGCGAATGCGCGGCTCGGCGGCTGCCCGGTCATTGGTTTCGCCGGGATCAGCGCGCAGATCGAAGAGCTGCCACTGCCCGGGCCCGAGCGGCTGGCAGATCCAGAGCAGCTTCCACTTCCCCTGACGGATGGCGCGGTTGCCGAACAGCTCCCAGCCGATCCAGTCCGAGGGACCGCGGACCGCCGCCTGGGCATTGGTCAGGACGGGCGCCAGCGACCGGCCCTGAAGCGGTGCCACGGTCTTGCCGTCGCGCTGCGCGGGGTGCGGCACGTTGGCGGCCTGCAGGATGGTCGCCGGAAGATCCATGACATGAGCCAATGCGCCGGAGACCCTGCCGCCTCCACTGACACCGCGCCCGGCGATGATCAGCGGCGCGCGAATGCCGCCTTCAGTGGTGAAGCCCTTGAAGATCCGGAAGGGACCGGCGCCCGCCTGGGCCCAGGCGGGGCCATACTGGATGTAGGTTCCGGGCTTGCCCCAGTCGGCGACCCGGCTGTTGTCCCAGGGCGCTTGCATGTCCCACAGATTGCCCTCAGGCCCGTTGTCGGACATGAAGACGATGATGGTGTTGTCGAAAAGGTTGTTCGCCTTGAGGTAGTCGATCAGCCTGCCGATGTTGGAGTCCATGTGCTCGACCATGGCCGCATAGAGCTCCATCCGGCGTGACGACCGGCGGCGCTCCTCCGGCGACAGGGTCTCCCAGGCGGGAACCGAGGCGAGGCGCGGCGACGTGGTCGCCTGTGGCCTTATGATGCCGAGTCGCTTCATCCGTTCGATACGGCTGGCGCGGGTCGCCTCATACCCCTGGTCGTAACGCCCGCTGTAGCGGTCGCGCCACTCAGCGGGCAGCTGGAAGGGGTCATGGGGTGCCTGAAGGGCGAGGTAGGCGAAGAACGGCTTCCCGTCGCGACGGCTCTCCTCGATGTTCGCGATGACCGCTGAGGTATAATTCTCGCTGGAGTGGAAGCCCTGCGGCAGCGTCTCGAGGACCTTGCCGTTCTGCGTATAGAGCTGCCGCTCGCCCCGCACTCCCCACATGTCCTCAAAGTGACTGCCACCCCCCGGTATGAGTGTCAGGTCGCGCATGAAGCCGCGGGCTGCAGGCCAGTGCGCCGGCTCCTCTCCCAGGTGCCACTTGCCGGCCATGTAGGTGTTGTAACCCGCTTCCCTGAGCAGGAGCGGAATGGCGACGACACGATCGTTCAGGTGGCCCTCATAGCCCGGCCGGCCCCTCTGGTTCGGGGCAACCATTTCCGCCATGTTGCCGAGGCCAGCGACGTGATTATCGGCGCCGGTGAGCAGCATCGAGCGCGTCGGCGAACAGGTCGGGCTCACGTGGAACTCGGTGAAGCGCACGCCCACCGAGGCCAGAGCATCGATGTTGGGGGTATTGATCTCGCTCCCGAAGCTGCCGATGTCGGCAATCCCGGCATCGTCCGCGACGATCACGATGATATTGGGCCGTCGCTCCTGAGCTGCGGCCGGCGGGGTTATGACGGCCCAGGAGAGGAGCGCTGCGAGCGCTCCCAGGGCGGTGCGCATGGTGGCGCGGTAATGGCGAATGTCTGGTATCATGAGGTCCCTCAAGGGGTTGAAGCGATGAGGACATCGCTAGGATATGCACTGCTGGGTGACATCCCACGGCGCAGGCCATCGCCAGCGCGGCGGCAGTCTTGAACCCCATCGTGATGTCATGCGTGTCCGGCTGCGGCACGGTCGGCTGGGCAGCAGTGCTGGCGTTCGTTCGCCGCTGGGAGGTCGCGTCGAGACGTGGGGCGGCGGGGACAACCATCCGTGTCACCGCTTGAATTCAGCCTAGGAGCTTGCCGCCGTGCGATCCATGATGGAGATCAAGGCCAGCTTCAACAGGCTGATACAGAGATTTGA
>JAIEPJ010000224.1 GCA_019749835.1 Phreatobacter sp.
CCGGCGGCGGCGTAACCACGGGGCGAAACCACTTATCGGCAGCCCGGAAACTGTTCAAACAAACCGAGCCACTTCTCTTTAGCCACGAACAAATCCATCGCTTCCACCTCGAAGATAACCTCACGATCGACCCCGACTATTATCGCTTCCGGCATACGTATGCCGGCGATCCGCGCTATGTGGATGTCACGAGCGTCGACGTCCTGCATCCGACCAAGCGGGCCAATGTCCTGCGCAAGCTGCTCGTCGTTCGCGAGATCGAGCGCCGGGTTGCTGAACGCGAGGTGATCCTCAATGAGGCCGCCTTGACCCCCGTTCTGAAGAGCATGTTCGACGAGGATGGTGTTCATCGCAAGGAGTTGAATGCGCTCGCGAAGTCTCGCTTGCTGCCCGGTGCAAAAGTGCTTGCTTCCGCAAGCACCGCCGATCTCGCACGGCAGGGCGCCGACGACGACGACAAGTTCTTCCTCTCGCCGTCGGCCCGCGCAGCTCTGGAATGGCACCGCAAGTTCCGCGCCTCCGGCCGCAATGTTCTGGTGCTTGCGGGCAATTACGCTGCCGTGGGAGCCAAGTGTAAGGCCGTGGATCCGCGCGTCCAGAAGCACATCGATGCCGCGCTGAAGGTCAGCGAGTTCTCGGGAACGCGGCGTAACCGATACGACGGGATGAGCCAGTCGATCAACAAGGAGAACCAGGAAATCGAGGCCCTGAACAAGGAGCGCCTCGCGGCTGGACAGGAGCCGCTCGCCCTCCTCGAGGTTCCCACGTTCCATGTCTTCAAGCGGGAAGCTCGAAAGCTCACGGCTTTCGAGAATGCGATCTGCTCGTACGGCGTGACGAATGCCGTGCGCAAGTTCACGGCTCTGGGCTCGGGTCTCGACATTCGCGGCATCGGGGAGCGCGTCGAGATGGACGGTTGGCACGGTAACCTGAAGACCATCCTCGAGCTCGCTGATCTGTTCGACGTGCTCAGCCTCAAAGCCCGCGGCGAAGCCGACCGGCTGAACATCTGGCTGATCGATGCCATCGATTGCGGCTCACGCGTGGTGTTGGGCCGGGCGTTTTCGGTCCGCTCAAACGCTGATGCCGTGCTCAACGCCCGCGCCCAGATCGGGATCGACAAGACCGCCATCGCGCGCTCGGTGGGCTGCAAGAGTTCATGGCACCACCTGACCGGCGTGCAGAGTCTGGTTGCCGACAATGGCAAGGAGTTCACGGCCGTGACCGTCCTTGCAGCTGAGAAGGCGCTTGCCGAGGGAGCCAAGGTCTCCACCCCCGCCGCCATGCCCCAGATGAAGGGTACCTGCGAAAGCCTTTTCAAGCGTGCCGCCATGAAGTTCCGCGGCACACCCGGCTGGAGCGAGATGCGACAGCGGCTGAACAAGGATTTCAAGGCCGAGGAACACGCGCAGCTTGTTTTGACCGAGTTGGTTGCGCTGATGATCAACGATACCGTCGACGTCTATCACCACACGCCCCATCGGGGTCTGAACGGCGCCACGCCAGCTGCCATGTGGGACGCTCTTTATGAAAAGCGGAATATTCATCCGCCCGCGAGCCCGTCTCGCCGCCGGGTTGCCTTTGGCATCCGCCTGGAGCGCACGATCGGCCGTCATGGTGTGACCGTGCTGGGCACAGACTATCAGTGCGAGGCTATTCAGAAGCACTTCCAAAAGAAGGGCAACGTGAAGGTTCAGGTTGCCGTTGACCGCTGGGATCTCGGCGCGGTCAGCGTGCTGATCGGGACCGAGTTTTTTGTCGCGCGGCCGCGCCGGAACATCAACCTTCGCGGTGTCAGCATCGAGGCCCTTCTTGAGGCCCGTCGCAATCTCAAGGCGCGTCACGACGCCAAGGCCAAGCTTACCGAAACCATCGTCAACGACGCGCTCGCGCACGCCCAGGCCCTGTTCGCACAGACCGCCTACCGGGCAACGGTCGTCCTTCGTCCGCTCACCAATGTCCAGCTCGACGCCTTGGAGCGAGGCCTTGGCATGTCGCTGGCCATCGAGGGCGATGAAAGTCTTGATCCTGGAGCTTTGGACCGGACGTTCCTGATTGCGGCCGAGTCGTTCGAGGCTGGGGGGCCGCCGGCGGTGGAAAGCGACGTCGAGCCGGCTGCCATCCGCAGCCCGGCCAAGACCTCCCGGTTCGTCAAGGAGTGATGGTCATGAACGACACATCTCGTATCGATGAGATAATCCGGCAGATGGCATCCTTGCGGGCCATCTACCGAGAATCGCCGTTACACCAACCGGTCGTCGCCGCTCTGGACCGTCTCAACCGCAATATGTGGTCAGGCGGTGACCGCCGCATCATCGTTCTAATCGGTGAGCCCGGCATCGGAAAATCGCGGACCATTCACGAAGCGCTCAAGACGCATGCTTCGTTCAAGCATGCGTACCGGTCGTTCGAATGCCCGTCGCCCTGCACTGTCGGGGCGATGGGAGCCGCGTTGCTCTCACAGTTGGGTCATAGCGTGACGCGCGAGAACTTCCGCGACCATAGTCTGGTATCGCGGATCGAGTCCGTCCTGCCCCACAGCGGCGTGCACATCGTCCTTATCGACGAGGCTCAGCACGCGCTGAACTCAGCTTCCGAGATGAAGCTCGCGGGCAACCGTGACTTCTGGAAGCGCGTCACTCAGGGCGCCCACCCGTTTGGTCTGGTACTGTCCGGCACCTCGCGCGTGAAGGAGGTCGTGCTGCAGGACCGGCAGCTAAGCCGACGCACAATCTTCGTCGAGGGTCGCCGGCTTGTAGACGGAGATGCGGAAGATGTCGAAGGCCTCATCGGCAAGTATGCGGCCGACGCCGCTCTTGAGTGCCAGGTGACGGCGGACCTCGCCGTCCGGGTCATGCATGCCTGCGCCTACACCTTCGGTGAGGTGTGCAAGCTGATCATCGCAGCGGTCGAGGACGCTTTGATCGCGGACGCCGAGACCCTGACCATCAATAATTTCGCGTCCGCCTACGCAGCAGACACGGACTGCGAACCTCGCGAAAACCCGTTCATTACCTCCGAATGGGCTCGCCTTCCGATCGCGGGAGCCGTCAGTACGGCCACTCCGCTGGACCGTCTGGCAGTCGGCCGTGGAGGCTTGTGATGGCGTACCGACTTACGCCGCTGCCTCTCGCTGCCGATGAACCTGCACAGGCCTATGCCTGCCGGCTCGCGCGGCGGATCAATCTTCCCCTTCGCTTCTGGTGCACAGATGTCGGCCTATCCCGCAACGACGTGATCAATGGCACCCCAGAGGCCGTCCAGCAGATCGCTGACTACGGGGGAGTGGATGCAACCCGTCTCCGGGCGGCTACGATACGCCTCCGGGAGGCCCGCAACTACGAACTGAATGGTCAGGCGCTCACGCGCGAAACGCTACGTCGTACCCGCCTGCGCGGCTGCTTGCAGTGTATGAAGGAGCAGATGAACGGCGGCGCCGTCTGGGACGTCTCGATCCAGACAGCATGGTGCCTCGCGTCGATCTTCACCTGCCCAATTCACAATACGGCGCTGGTCGAAATCGGTGTCGGCAAAAACGCCATGTTCAATGAGTGGTCTCTGCTGACCGAAGATTTCCTGACATCAGAAGCGGCTGACGTCCACCCCGCGGAGCGCCCCCCCGGAGAGTTCGAACTCTACCTGATGGAGCGAGTTCTCCACGGAACGACCGGCGGCGGCGGGGAGGTCGACGATCTGCCGATGCACGTCGCTATGCGGCTTGGGCCGTTCATCGGGCAGACCCTGCTGAAGGGCACTGGGGCACAAGAGCCTTCCACGGACGAGGAGATGATCAAGGCGGCGGATACCGGCTTTCGCGCTCTGCGACCAATAGGAGGCCTAGAGAAGACCCTCGCCGACATCGATCGAGGCGCCGGACCCCGGAAGTTCAACCAGGGGCCGCAACATCGGCTGGGTAGGTTTCTCTACAGCTTCCTATCGAGCGTGACGCTCAATCCGGCGTACGAGCCGACTCTTGCGCGAGTGCGAGAGTTCATTCTCGACACCATTCCAGTCGACCGGGGCACCATCCTGCTCGGCCAGACCGTGGAGGCTTGCAGGACCCACAGTGTCGCCACGCTTCAAGCCATCACCGGCATGCACCCGGCGACGCTGCGACGCTACCTGAGTGAAAATGGGCTGCTCAAGACGGATGACCAGAACGGTGACATCCCGATGCCAGCAGACGAGGTCGAAGCATGGGTCGCAAACATGGCCGAGGTGGTCGGGCAGCAGGCCGTGGAGGAATTTCTGGGATGCTCGCGCAGCCATTTCCTCACGATGCTCAAGGCGCGCATGATCCGACCATCATACGTGTCCAGTGCCTCGAAAAGGTATCGGTTCCGCCAGGCCGACCTTCAGGACCTCCTCACCAAACTGACTGAAGGCGCGGCGCCAACACCGACAACGCCGGATGGGTTCGTTGGGCTGGACCGGGTTGGCAAAATGGCGATCTGCTCCATCGCGACAATTCTGAAAGGCGTTATCTCTGGCGACTTCAAAGGGGTTGCGCATCGCCCGGGGAACCGGCGAATAGACGGGCTAGAATTTGATGTTCAGGAGGCCAAGCGCTTCGCTCGCGGCGAACCACTTCCCGGACTGCCTGCCAATGAATTGCTCGCCTATTGGCAGATGCCATATGCAGCGCTGCGTAGCTTGATCTCAAGTGGTCACCTACCCACGCAGAGAGCTCGTCATCCAATCCATAGGGGCATGATCAACGTTGTTCCCTACGAGGCGATCGAGGAATTCGAGACTACCTACGTTCACGCCCAGCAGCTCGCCGAGCAGATGAAGGTTAGCAGGGCCGAACTCAGAACGTGGTTGGCGGCCAACGCCATCCCTCTCGCGTACGACCCGGCCGTAGTGGACGCCCCGATATATCGGAGAGCAGACATAAAATTCTGAACTGCTCTCAACAGGGCGAACAAGGGCCGGGGATTACCCCGGCCTTTTTTTTGGTCCTGAGGCATTTGGCCAAGGAAAGTCATTTAGTGCCAAAGGCAAAATAGCTCGATTCCGAATCCTAATTTGTCCAATAAAATCAAGGGAGCTTGAGGAAATACAATAGCGCTCCCGACACCGGTAAAGGACACCGCCGACGCCACTGCCGCCCCCACGGGGAGAACTCCGGCGGCGCCCAGCCCTGCCTGACCGGCCCCGGCAACCGCCTTGTCGAGATCGTCGACCGCCCGCGTCATGGCGCGCGCACTCGCATCGAGTTGCCGCACCTCGCCCTCGCCGCCCTCCTCGGCCTTCATCCGCCGGGCGGCCTCCTCGATCAGGCGTTTCGCCTCGCGCGCCGCCTGTTTGAAGGCCTCGATCGCCTCGCGCTCGCCCTGAGACTTGGAATGTCGGCTGGAGAGATCGGCCGCGGCGGCCTGATAGGCCTCCGCCGCCTTTTCCCGCTCGCCCTTCGCCGGGTTCCCGGAGCGATCCGTCGGCTCGACGGCTTTGTCACCGACGCCGTTCCGGTCATTCGGGGCGTCAACAGCTGCAGCCGCCGTCTGCGCTGGGTCCACATGCACGCCCGGACCCGCTTCGGCACCGCCATCGCCGGCCTGCGCGGGCGCAGCGCCGACCGCCCCGGTGACTGCGGCCGCGCCTTCCGCCTGCAATGCCGCGCCATAGGCGTTCGCCGCCTGCTGGATTTCCCGGGCGATCTGCTTCGCCTGTTGCGCCATGGCCTTCGGATCGCCGGCAAACATGCGGAGCATCTGCAGCCTGGCCTTGGCCATGTCGAGCCTCTGCTTCGCCGCCGCCTTGCGGTCGGACACCATCGACCGCTGGGCGTCCTGCAACTGCAGAATGGTGTCGCTGGCCTTGCGGCGTCGATCGACGACGTCCTTCGGCAGGTCGAGAATCTGGGTCAGAGATTCGAGCGTGCGGTTGGCCTGGCTGTGGGCCTGGGCGCTGGCGATGCGTCCCGTGGCAAGGCTGCCGGCACCGCCGCTAGTGCCGCGCATGAGCGCGGCCAGTCCTGTCAGGTTTCCGCTCATGCCGCTGCCCGCACTCCGGTGGATCGCGGAACGATGAAACAACCGACATCGTAACAAGGCGTTAACCTTAACGGATTGCTGCGACCCTTTTGCGCAGCCTCCCGGACGAACGCGGGCGCGTCGCGGCGGCGGCCAGGACAACTGCGCAGCGGCGCAATCCCGTGAAACAACAGCATCTCCAGGTCTTTCCGCCCATCCGCAGCCGGATCGGTGCCCGGGCCCGCCATCCGTCCGGCAGCGCCGGCGAGCCCGCCAGCCGGACGCCCGCCATCGCTGCCGCCAGCACGGCCAGATCCGTCCCTGGCTGGACGGGCGGGGGCGGAACCCTGTAGTGATCGCCACCAAGA
>JAIEPJ010000105.1 GCA_019749835.1 Phreatobacter sp.
TGGCGCCTTTGGAGACGCCGGTCGTGCCGCCGGTGTATTGCAGCACGGCGAGCGTATCGAGGCCGACGGTCTCGGCATAGGCCGTGACCTTGACGCCCGCCTTGCGCGCCTCGCCGGCGGCGAGGGCGGCACGGAAGGTCGTGTGCTCCACCGGAACCGGCTTCACCGACTTGTCCTTGTACTTCTGCACCAGGCCGACCAGCGTCCCCTGCAGCCAGGGCATGAAGTCGGTGATCGAAGAGACGACGACGTGGCGGACCTTGTGGCGCGTGAAGGCGGCGGGCAGCTTGTCGGCGAACATGTCGATGATGACGAGCAGGTCGGGCTCGCCGTCGGCGAAGACATTGCCCATCTCCTCCGCCGTGTAGAGCGGATTGACGTTGATGAGGACGCAGCCGGCCTTGAAGACGCCGAAGGCGACGATGGGGAAGGCGAGGGCGTTCGGTGTCTGCAGCGCGACGCGCGCGCCGGGCTGGAGCTTCAGGACCTCGCGCAGATAGACCGCGAAATCGTCCGACAGTCGGTCGATGTCGGCATAGGTCAGCGAGCCGCCCATGCCGTTGGGCAGGCAGAGGGAGAAGGCGGTCTTCGGCCCGAAGGTGCGCGCCACGGAGCGGACCATGGCCGCGAGATTGGGATGGGGAGCCTCATCGATCGTATGGCGCATGCCGACCGAATAGAATTTCGTCCAGGGCCTCGCAGGCGCGCTGTCGACTTGGGTCATGCCGTCCTCCCGGGATTTTCTTGTGTATCAGCCTATAATCGAATGCCGCAGGGGCCGCCAGACGGCGCAATGTCGTCCCTAGGGATGATCGGCCTAGCGCAGCTTGCCGGCAGCGCGCAGCACGAAACCGATCACCTCGGCGACGGCGCGGTAGAGCTCTTCCGGGATATGGTCGTCCACCGCGACCCCCGAAAGGGCCTCGGCGAGAAGCGGATTGCCCTCGATGGCGATGCCGTGTTCGCGCGCCGTGGCGATGATCTTCTCGGCGACGAGCCCGCGCCCGGACGCGGTGACGCGCGGCGCGGCATCCTTGCCCATCTCATATTCCAGCGCCACGGCTATGGCGGGCCGGGCGGGGGCCTCGTCTTCGCTCATGACGACCGGTCCAGGCGGTGGCGGGGAAGGGCGCCCGGGGGGCGCGGATCCGGCGGGGTTCCCGATGCGATGGTCAGCCGGTCAATGGTGAATGCCGAGGCCTGCAGGGCATCCGAGAGGCCGTCGCGCTGCGCTTCGAGCGCCGCCGCGACATTGTCCCGCTCGGCCCAGAGCTGGATTCCGACGCGGCCGTCGTGCCAGCGCACGGCGGCATGAATAGGCCCGAGAGGCTCGGCGTCGAGCGAGAAGCGCATGGTCCAGTCACCGCCCTTGCGGGAGCGGGCCAGGGGTTCGTCGGCCTCGTCCCGGTCGCGCTGGATCTGGAACTGGACGATCGCGGTCTCGACGCCGACGCGCAGGGGCACTTCCAGCGTGGTCAGACCCTGCAGGTCCGGGCGGATGCCATCGCGCATGTCGGGAAGCGAGGCGGCCTGCAGCAGGGTGATGCGCGCCAGCGCGGCCTCGGTGCGCTCGGTCAGGATCTGCGCCACTTCGGCAGGCGTGGCGGCAGCACCGAGCTGGCTCTGCTGGACCGGCTGGCCATGGGGAAGGGCGCCGCGGACGGGTGGACGTTCGTGACCCGCCACTTTGGGGGCAGCCGGGGCCTCCGCCGGGTCGTGACCGGCCGGCCAACCGGCGAGGGTTGTTTGCAGCCGTTGCAGCGCGGCTTTCAGATCCGGCGGCAGCGGCATGCCCGGCGGCAGCGCGGCGAGCCTTGCTTCCAGTTGCGCGCCTGAGTCGTGCAGCGCCCTCGCCAGTCCTGCCGGAGTCGCCAGCGCCTCTGCCGGGACGCGGAAGCCGAGAACCTCGGCCATGGCGCGGGCGACCGGTGCCGGGATCTCTGCCCGCGTGCGGCCCTGGGCCACCGCAGTGAGGTCGGCGAAGAGTGCGGTCAGGCTGTCCTGCCTCCCCGCGGCGGCCCGCACGCCCTGGATAAGCGCATCATGCAGTGCCTTGGGAGGCGAAGCTCCGTCCTCGCCAGCTTCTGCAGCGGGCAGGTTCGGCGCGGGGCGCGTCGCCAGCGCGACCTGGGCGGCCTCCGCGAGTTTCGCGGCGCCGGGCGATACGAGGCCGCGGGCCAGGAGGTCGACGAGGGCGGCGGCAACCGTCCCGGCGCCTGGCAGCCCAGCGGGGGCTGCGGGCGATGGCGCTGTCAGGGAGGGCGCCGCGGGTGGGCCGGGCAGGCTGCGTTGCGTGGCCAGCCCGGCCTCGGCCAGGGCGATCTTCACAGCATGGCCGCCGCGCTCCATCGTCAGCATGACGTCGGTGCCCGGCACGAGCGGCTGGCTGATCCTGACATCGAGCGTTCCGGTGCCGACGGCAAGACGGGCGATGCCGTCGGACAGCATGGCGGCGACCCGCGCAGCGATGGCCTCGCCGGGCTTGGCGCCAAGGGCTTCCAGCGCCGCACGGAGGGTGACCGGCTCGACCGGGGCTACCGCCTGGGTAGGTCTGATGCTCTCCACACTCACGCCGGTTGTCTCCCGCGCGTTCCGGAAACGGAGCCTGCCAGATGAATCATGACCGATTCGGTAATCTCGATCTTGACTCACGTCGCGTTCCGCACCGAAATCCTGCTGAAACCCGTCCGCCTGGTCTGCTTGCGGCGCGCAGGCGCGGCGGGACAAGCCTGCCGCAATGCGGCGGCGAAAGAGTGAGGGCGTGTTTCATGTTGCATCAGCCGCGTCGTTGGCTTCCAGGCCTGCTGCCGCTCGCCCTCCTGGCCGGCGGGTCCCTGTGGTGGAAACAAAACGCCATCGAGGCCGATCTGGCGGCACGTGCGACGCGGGCAATCGCCGCGACGTCCACCGTTGACGGCAAGCCCTGGGCCAGTGTCAGCGTCCGTGGGCGCGATGCGGTCATCACCGGCACGGCTCCGAGCCTTGCCGCGGGCGCCGCTGCCGAGACGATCTCGGAGGGCGAGTTCGGCGTCCGGCGCGCCGATGCAGCCAATGATCTGCTGCCGGCCGCCAATCCCTTCGGCTGGTCGGCGCGGCGTGAAGGCCAGACCGTCACCTTGTCCGGACAGGTCGCCCCGGATGGCGCGCGGGAGCGTCTTATCGCGGCGGCGCGCCGGGCCGTGTCCGGCGCCGAGATCAGCGACCTGATGACGCTGGCCCGCGACATTCCCACCACCGCCACCCGCGCGGCCGAACTGGGGCTCGAACAGCTCGGGCGGGTCACGTCCGGATCCGCGACGCTGACCGGCACGGCCTTCCGCTTCACCGGCACGGCCGGCGATGCCGCGACCAGGGCCGCGATCGAACTGGCGCTGGGCGCGCTGCCCCAGGGCATCTCCAGCGGCGGCATCAACGTGACCGTTCCGGGGCCCGACGTGTCGCAGGCGCCGCCGCCGGCAGCGATCCTGCCGCCCGAGGTCGACTGGTCGGCGGTCAAGGCGGCGGACGGTGCCATCCGGCTCGTCGGATCGGTCGGCTCGCCCGAGGCGCGCGAGCGCATCCTGGCCGCCGCCCGTGCCTCGACCACCGGGCCGGTGACCGATGCCATGACCGTCATCGGTGGACTGCCCGCCAATCTCGAGGGCAAGGCGCTCTCCGCCATCGACCAGCTCAAAGGTCTGGCCAGCGGTACGGCGAAGATCACCGGCACCGTCTATTCGTTCACCGGTGTCGCGGCCGATCCGGCGGCTTTCGACCGGCTCGCGAACGCCGTCCGCGGCATGCAGGACGGGTTCTCGATCGGTGACCTGATCGTCGCCCCGCCTGTCGTGTCGCCCTTCAGCTGGAGCGCGCAGAGGTCGCCGGATGCCCTGACCTTGCAGGGATTTGCGCCTTCGGAAGCCGCCAAGGCGGCGGTTCTGGCGCTGGCCGGTCGGGTTGCGGGAGGCTTGCGCGTTGTCGACGAGATGCGTCTCGCAGGCGGATTTCCCGATGGTGTCGACTATGCGGCGCTGACCGAGGCGGCCCTCACCCAACTCTTCCGCCTGACCGAAGGCTCGGCACAGATCAACGGCACCCGGCTGACGCTCGCCGGCCGCGCGCCGGATGTCGGCGTCGCGATGAGCGTCAGGCAGGCGCTCGCCGCGCTTGCCGCCCCGGTCGTCGCGATCACCGATCTCGCCCTGCCGCCCGCCGAGTTTCCACCGCCGCCTGCGCCGCCGCCGCTTTCGGCGGATCTCGCTGCGCCGCCGCCGCGGCTCGAGACCATGGCGCCCGCGGCCGAGCAACTGCCGCTGCCGACCATTCCTGTCCCGCCGCCGTCGCTGGAAGCGATGGCGCCGCCGGTGGAGCAACTCGTCCTGCCCGTGGTCCCGCCGGCCTTGCCGCCCGTCGCCGCCCCTTCGGTGGCGACCTCCGGAAGTTCCGGAACCGGCATGGCAGCGGCTGCCACCGCCGCTGCGCCGCCGCCGGTTCCGGCCGCCATGCCGCCGCCGCCCGCGCCTGCACCTGTCTGGCTGCCGCCGCCCGACTGCGCCACGATCATCCAGACGGCGCTCGAGGGCGACCGCATCCTCTTCGACTACTGGAAGGCGGAGCAACGCGCCGAGCACGGGCCGGTGCTCGACCGTCTCGCGGCCGCGATCAAGCGCTGCGGCGCCGGGGCGCGGATCGAGGTGGCGGGCCATACCGACAGCCACAACTGGACCGGGCAGAACCAGAAGCTCTCCGAGGATCGCGCCGGGGTGATGCGCGCCGAACTGCTGCGGCGCGGCGTCGAGGCGTCGGCGCTGGTCGTGGTCGGCCATGCCGCGAGCAGGCCCGTCGCCCCGAACGACTCGGAGGAGGGCCGGGCCCTCAACCGCCGGGTCGAGTTCCACGTTCTGCCGCGCAATTGAGGAGAGGGTGATGCTGTATCTCGTCCAGACCTTCGCCGCTCCCCTTCTTCTCGCCCTCGCCGGTGGTCTCGCCGTCGGCTGGGTCACCTCCGACCGCGAGGACCAGGGGCCGAGCCCATGGGCCGCGCTCGCCATGACGGTGTTCGCGCTCATGGTGGTGGCCGCGGCCCTGAACTGGGTGCCCGGACGGCCGGGCCTCTGGCTCGACACGATCGTTCTGTTCGGCGCCGCCTATCTCCTCGGCTGCATCGTCGGTGCCTTCGCCCGCGTCTTCACCGACAAGGCGGAGGAGGCGACGGTCGAGCCCCTCCAGCCGTTGGCTGCAGCGGGGCAGGCCCTGGCAGCCGGCACCGCGGCGGTCGGGGCAGTGGCCGGCAACATGCCAGCCGCATCGCCCCCGGCATCGGCCGGCGCCCTGGCGGCATCGGAGGCCATGGCGCAGGGCAGCAAGCCGCAGGGCGTCGCCGCGCCGCGCTCCGGCAAGGCCGACGAACTCGAACTGATCCGCGGCATCGGACCGCAGAACGAGGCGCGCCTCCATGCGCTCGGGATCTACCACTTCGACCAGATTGCCGCCTGGACGCCGAAAGAGGCCCAGTGGGTCGGCGGCTATCTCGCCTTTCCCGGCCGTATCGAGCGCGAGGAATGGATCGGCCAGGCGAGGTTGCTGGCCGCAGGCGGCACGACTGCCCACGCCGACCGCGTCAAGCGCGGCGAGATCGCGAGCACGCCCGACCGCGATCCGCCGGCCACCTGAGGTCCGCCCTGGAACGCAGAGGGCCCCGGCTGTCGATGCCGGGGCCCTCTGTCATGGCAGTGACCGCAGTCAGATCAGGTAATGGACGCCGGCGGCGATGATCAGCGTCCAGACGACGAAGTTGACGGTGATGGTGGCCAGAACAGCCCTGGCTGGAGACATGTGGAACCTCATCGAAAAGCCTCGCCCCGATGGGACAGACCCCGTCCGATCTCTGTTCTAGCGCAGGGCGACCGGGCGTCGATGAAAGGATGAAGGCAGGGTTAACGGAGCGTCCCGGCGCGGGGCGCCGTCAGACGCTGCCCACCGTCTTCAGGCGCACGCGCGGATGGATCTCCGCCTGGCTAAGGACCGGCGTCTGGGCGCGGAAGCGCTCGACGATGGAGCGCACGAAGGGCCGGATTCCGGGGCTGGTGAGCAGGACCGGCGCCTCGCCCATGCGGGCGGCATCCTCGAAGGAATCGCGCACCAGCATGATGAACTCCGACAGTTTGGACGGCTGCATGGCGAGCTGGCGGTCATCGCCCTGGCCGACGATGGAATCGGCGAAGGCCTGTTCCCAGACCGGCGACAGGGCGATCAGGGCGAGGCCGCCGTCATAGCCGGCATATTGGGCGCAGAGCTGGCGGGCGAGGCGCGAGCGTACGTGCTCGGCGATCTGGGCCGGCGACCGGGTGAAGGCGACGGCTTC
>JAIEPJ010000156.1 GCA_019749835.1 Phreatobacter sp.
GGTGGGGGACGCGGAGCGCTGCAAGGCGGCGAGCGACCGGCTGCTCGCCGAGCACGGTATCTATATCCAGCCCATCAACTACCCGACCGTGCCCAAGGGAACCGAGCGCCTGAGAATCACCCCGGGCCCGGCCCATACCGATGCGATGATCGACGATCTGGCCGGCGCCCTGTTGCAGGTCTGGCTGGATCTCGGCCTGCCGATCCAGCGCTATCAGGCCGCCGCCGAATAGGCGGCCGCCGCTCAGGCGGACGCGACCTCGGTGGTGCGCATGCGGGCAAGCGGCAGGCGGGAGATGACCCGGTCGATCTCCGCGGGGCGCATCAGGCGGAACCGCACCGGCGCCTTGTGGACGTCGGTCATGGGCTTGCCGGCGGTGACGCGCCAGGCGGTGATCAGCATCTCATAGGTTTCCGCATCAACGCCGGCGATATGGCAGATGGCGCCCAGCGCCTTCTCGTCGTCACGCTCGAGAATTTTGCGGCCGGCATCGCGATCGCGGCCGATGCAGCGCATCAGCAGGTCCACGGCGGGAACGATCTGCCGCTCCTCGGCAAGTTGCTGCAACTGTTCGAGAAGCTCTTCGCCGGTCGGTACGTCGCGGGAGACCGCCGCCCCGAATTTCGTCGCCAGATCGACGGGACAGTCGGGACGCTGGGTCAGCATGGAGCGGACCGCGGGGTCGTCGCCATGGCGCGCCACGATCTCGGCGAAACCCTCGGACGTCAGTTGTGCCCCGGCATTGCGCACCAGCGTCAGGACGGTGGCAGCCTCGCCCTTCTCGACGATCGCCCGGGAAATGACCGCCGAGACCTTCTGCCGCTTGGCGATGATCTGCATGTGCTCCTGCCGATCCGCGGCGCAGACGCGCAACATGATCGCGTCGGGCAGATCGGGGGCGTTGAGGATGGCTTCTGCGACGTTGATCACGTCGCAAGCCAGGGTCGTCGTCGCTTCCGGGAGGCTGGCGGCGCAGCGGGCGAGGCGCGGAGAGGCGCGAACGCGGCTCGGCATCGGCGCATCCCGCAGGGCCTCGGCCACGATATTGTCGAGCACGAGGGCCTTGCGCGAATCCGCATTGAGCCGCTCACGGGAGATTTCGTCGACGAGTTCCTCCACCAGCGCTCCGCGCAGCTTGGGCGCGAGAGCGCCGATCATCGAATTGATCGGCTTCAGGGCTTCGTCGAACTGCGTTGTCATCCACCATGACCTTTGGGTTCGGAGGATGCCGCAGATGTCTTAATCAGCCCTAAACCATCTGTCGCCACGCCAGGGGACGTCAGGCGTCCCGGGCCTCGACGGCAGGCGTGAAGCCGAGACCGACCAGCGCCGGGCCGGCTGTCGCCAGCGCCAACTCGAAGCGGGCGATCGCCGCCGGGCGCCGCGGCACGGCGGCCACGGCGAAGTCGTAGTTTTCCTGGGCGAGCGGGATGAAGCCGAGACCGAGGGCCGCGGCGGCCGGGGCGATGGAAAGGCCCCAGTCGGCCCGACCCTGGGCGATCGCGGCGACCACCGCATTGTGCGAGCGTGGCTGGTTCCAGTAGCCCGGCGGCTTACGGCCGGCGAGGAGCCCGTCGAGGAGCATCCGCGTGCCGGCGCCGGCATTGCGGTTGACCATCAGGCAGTCGGGATCGGCCCATGCCGCCGCAAGTGCCGCCTCGGGCGCGGTGAGGCCGTCGAAGCGGCTGTCGCCGGGGCGATAGACGACGCCCTGCATGCGGCGCCAGCCGGGGATGAGGCGCATCCCCTCCGCCAGGAACGGCGCGTTATAGCGGCCGCTGGTGGCATCGAGAAGGTGGATCGGCGCGATGTCGCATTCACCCCGCTTCAGGGCGGCGAGACCGCCGAGGCTGCCCAGGGCATGGGACCGGGCGGTGACGCCGCTGTCCGCCAGACGCTCGATCACCGCATCGAGGCCGGTGCAGTGGCTGCCCATGATGGTGAGGTCGGGCGCAACGATATGGGGGGCGAAGAGCGTGACATGGGTCTCGACGCCCGCCGCCATGGATTCGCTCAGTGCGTCGATGGTGAGAAACCCGTCGGCCTGGCTGAAGGCGGTGACGGCGCCCGAGCCCTTGCCGACGGGATAGGCGGCAAGGCCCTCGGGACCTTCCGAGAGCGCCACCATGACGAATTCGGTCCGGCCGAGATCGGAGGGAATGCGGGCCGCGGTGCGCGCCGTGACACCGATTTCCGTCCGCTCCGGCAAGCCTGCCAGAAGGCGCAGGACCGGGGCGACGATGTCGTGGAAGGTGAACATGGCGGAGGTCGGGAAGCCCGGCAGGATAACCACCGGCTTGCCGTCGCAGACGGCGAGGCAGAGCGGCTTGCCCGGCTTCAGGGCGACGCCATGGGCGACGATGCCCGGCGCGCCGAGTTTCTCGACGAGGCGGTAGGTCAGGTCGCCGGCGCCCTTCGAGGTGCCCCCGGACAGGATGACGGCATCGCAGGTGGCATGGGCTTGCCGAATGGCCGTCTCGAGTGCCGCGGCGACATCGGGCACGGCGCCGAAGCGGATCGCGGTGCAGCCGTTCTCCTCCAGCGCGGCGGCAACAATAGGGCCGTTGGAATCGTAGATGGCCGCGGGCCTGAGTGCGTCGCCCGGCGCCACCAGTTCGTCGCCGGTGGAAATGACCGCGACCCGCGGCTTGCGCCAGACGGGCGCCGCCGCGGCACCGACCGCCGCGAGCATGCCGATCTCGCGCGAGCCGATCACCGTTCCGCGGCGAAGGAGGGTTTCACCGCGGGCGATATCGGAGCCGGCGAAGGCGATGTTCTGACCGGGGGCGACCGCCCGCTGGACGGACAGGCCCCGCCCCGGCTCGAAGGCGGTATGCTCGATCATCACCACCGCATCGGCGCCGCGGGGGATGGGACCACCCGTCGCGATGGGCGTGGCCGTGCCAGCCGCCACGGCGAGGCCGGGGGGCGTTCCGCAGGCAATGGTCTCGGCGTTGAGCTGCAGCCAGACCGGAGCCGCCTCGGAGGCGGTCGGCACATCGGCGGAGCGCAGGGCGAAGCCGTCGACCACCGAGCGGTCGAAGGGCGGGGTGTCGACCGGGGCGGCGATGGTTTCGGCGAGGACACGTCCCACCAGTCCGTCGAGGGCCACCGGTTCCGCCCCCAGCGGCGTGAGGTCGAGTGCCGCGCGGAAACGGGCAATGGCTTCGTCGCGGGACAGGACTGTCAGGAACTGGTCCTGAACGATGGCGGCGTTGGGGGTCATAGCGGTTCGAAAGGCTCCGTGACGAGGATTGCAGCGAGGAGCGCGCCGGCCGCGGCACCCTCGCTCGCCGGATCGAGGATGGCGACGGCAGCGGCGGCGAGCAGAGCCGACAGGGTGACACGCCCGATGCCGAGTGGCTCAAAGGCATCGCCGGTGTGGCGGAGCAGGGCGATGTCGGCAAGACCCACCTGCGAGACGATCTTGCGGGTGAGCGGACGGGTGATGCGATGCTGACGTCGCGCCGTGGCGACCGCGACGAAGGGCAGAACGAGGGCATGGAAGCCCATGACGACGGCGTCGAACCGCGGCGCGAGGACGAGCTTGCGGCCGGAGGCATCGCCGGACAGCGCCATGTCGCCACCCGGACGGACGGCGATGCCGGACAGGTCCACCGCGACTCCGGCCGGGTCGGCCGCGAGGTGCAGGGTGAGATCGACGGGCGGCCCGGTGACGACGGCGCAGCCCGCCGCCGACAGCCGTGCACCCAGCCAGGCCGCGGCCGCGCCGGCCGTGTCGCCCGTGACGGCGATGCGCGGCCGCCGGACCGCCACGGTGGGCATGTTGGCCAGGGCCAGCGCCAGGGCGATCTCGGCGGTGATCGTGGCGCCCCGCGCGACGAGCAGCGCGTCCTGCGCCAGGTCGCTGCCGGCCAGCGCCGCACCCTCGCCGGGATAGGCCGCCTGGCCGATCTCGTGGACCGGCCCCGAGACAGTGACGGCATCGGCGGGAAGCACCGCATCGGTGCCGGCAGGGAGGTCATCGCCGTGGAACAGCCGCGGCGGCGCCGACGCCATCATCGCCGGCGTGTAGGGGGAGGCGCCGATGAGGTCGGCGCTGGCCACCGCGATGCCGCTCCGCAGCGCGACTGACCCTGTGGGAAGCGCCATCGCGGCCCGTAGCGTCTCGGCTGCGACCCATCCGACAGCCTCACCCACCGGCACGATTTCGGGCGGCACGGGCGCGAGACCGGCGAGGAGGCGGGCGAGAGCATCGCCGAGCGGCGTGAGCGTGGTGGCGCTGGACATGAGGCTCATATGGGGCGCGCGCCGTTCATGTCACCGGTTGAGCCGCACGAGGCCCGCGGGCGCCACGTCGTAGCCACCCAGGGCCTCGGCGCGGCGGGCGAAGCCCGGCTCGCGCAGAAAGGCGAAGAGCCGCTGGGCGGGAGGCTCGAAATAGCTGCGACGACGCAGCACGAGATCGAAGGTCTCCCAGACCAGCGGCACGAAGCCGAGACCATGCATGGCGGCGACGGTCCGGGTGGCGATGCCGCAATCGATCTCGTCACCGCGGATGGCGAGAGCGAGATCCGGCCCCGTCGGATAGGGTGTCGGCGCACGCCGGAGACGGTCGAGGGCCATGCCCGCCCTCGCCGCCACGGCGGCCAGCAGCAATTGGGCGCCGGCGCCGGCTGGGCGAAGTCCGATGCGCGCCTCGCGCCGCGCCACGTCATCCAGCGTGCCGATGGCCAGCGGGTTGCCGGGAGCGACGAGAAAGCCCTGCTCGCGGCGGGCGAAGCCGATCACCACCGCGTCGTGGAGGCCCGCCCGGGCGATGACGCCGGAGCGGTTCGCGGCCTCGTCTTCGCCCGCGTCGTGCAGATGAATGGCGGCGGCAGCGACCTCGTTGCGCTCCAGCCGGTCGAGCCCCGCCTCGGACCCCTCGGCGAGAAGCGCCAGGCCCGACCCCGACTGGCGCAGGGCCCATTCGAGCAGGGGATCGTGGCTGCCGCCGACGATGGGCGGGGCAGGCTCGGCGACGAAACCGTCGGGACGGGCGAGGCCTGCGGCCACCCAGCGGTCGAGCGCTGCACGGGGAAACAGCCATTTGCCGCTGACCTTCGAACAGGGCACCGCGCCGTTCGCCACGAGCTCATAGAGCTTGCGCTCCTTCATGCGGAGATAGGACGCCGCTTCGTCCGTGGTCAGGAAGACATCGTCCTGCATAGACATGCTCTTGAATGCATTGATTCCAGATTTGCCTATTCCTATGCATTTTTTGTAGAGTTCGCAAGAGTTTGCCGCCGACACTGGACTTTACCCCCTTGGACATCTCCCAGTCCTTCGCGGCCGCCATCGGGCTCATCCTCGGCGGCGACCCGGCCTTCCTCGCCATTGTCGGCCTGTCGCTGACCGTGACGCTGTCCGCCGTGGCCATCGCCGCGCTCATCGGCCTGCCGCTCGGCGCCCTGCTGGCGCTCGCGCGCTTTCCGGGCCGCGGCGCGGTCATCGTGCTGGTCAATGCGCTGATGGGCCTGCCGCCCGTAGTCGCCGGGCTCCTCGTCTTCCTGCTGCTGTCGCGCTCCGGGCCGCTCGGGCAGCTCGGTCTGCTGTTCACGCCGACCGCCATGGTGGTGGCGCAGACGCTGCTGGTCCTGCCCATCGTCATCGCCATTACCCGGCAACTCACCGAGGATCTCCACGGGGAATATCGCGAGCACCTGGCGTCGATCGGACTGACCGGCCGCAGCGCCATTCCCACCCTGCTCTGGGATGGGCGCTTCGCCCTCGCCACCGCCATCCTCGCCGGGTTCGGCCGGGCCAGCGCCGAGGTCGGCGCCGTGCTCATCGTCGGCGGCAATATCGCCGGCTACACCCGCACGATGACGACCGCCATCGCGCTGGAGACCTCCAAGGGCGACCTGCCGCTGGCGCTCGGCCTCGGCATCGTGCTCATCCTGCTGACCCTCGCCATCAACGCCGTCACCTATGGCGCGAGCCGTGTCGGCGCGCGCTTCGCCGGATGAGCGGCATGCGCGACACCCTCTCCGTCCTGCCGCTGACGGTGACCGACCTGGTCTTCGCGGCCGGCGGGCGCCGGCTGGTCGACGGCATCGGCTTCACCCTGCCGCGGGGCGGTCTGACGGTGCTGATCGGGCCCAATGGCTCCGGCAAGTCGCTGACCCTGCGGCTCTGCCACGGACTGCTGACGCCGCACTCCGGGTCCATCTCGTGGGCGGCGGCTGATGGGATCGTCAGCGGCGTGAAACGCCATGCCATGGTGTTCCAGAAGCCGGTCATGCTGCGCCGCTCGGCCCGCGCCAACATCCTGCATGCGCTGGCCGCCTTCGGCCTGTCGCGCGGCGAGAGGACCGTGCGCGCCGCGGAAGCACTCGAGCGTTTCGGGCTCGCCGGCCTCGCCGAACGCCC
>JAIEPJ010000188.1 GCA_019749835.1 Phreatobacter sp.
CCCGGCCCAGAATTTCCATGGCAGCGCGCTTGTCGTGCTGAGCGATCCAAGGGGCGATCAGGGCGTTGATCGTCTCGACATGCTTGACGCGCGATTGCGGGGTGGCAAAGCGCGGATCGTCCTTCAAGTCCTCGCGGCCGATGACGGCGAGCAAGCGCTGCCACTGGGTATTGTTGGCGCGGCTGGTATAGACATAGCAATAGTCGTTCGGGTCCTGGCCCTTGCACTTGAAGACGTCGCTCGGGGCGTTGGTGCCGAGCACCACCTGGTTGCCCATGCGGGCGCAGGCGCGCCCATGCAGCGACTGCGCCGCATAGGCGACGCGGCAATAATTGATCATCGCGTCCTGCATGGCGACGGTGACGCGCTGCCCCTCCCCGGTCATCTGCCGCTGGAACAGCGCGCCCAACACGCCGATGGCGCAATGCAGGCCGGTGCCGGTATCGCCGAGCGTCGCCCCCGGCTTGATCGGGCGCCCGTCCGGCTCGCCGGTGATGCTCATCACGCCGCCGGTCGCCTGCCCGATCATGTCGAAGCTGAGATAGTGCTCGTAGGGGCTGCCGGCGCCGAAACCCTTCACCTGCGCGTAGACGATGCGGGGGTTGAGCGCGGCCACCTCCTCATAGGAGAAGCCGAGCCGATCGATCACGCCGGGACCGAAGTTTTCGATGAACACGTCGGCCTTGGGGATCATGGCACGCAGGATCTGCTTGCCACGCTCTTCTTTGAGGTTGAGCGTGACGCTGCGCTTGTTGGCGTTGAGCAGCATGAAGTAATAGGAGTCGACGCCCGGTCGGTCGGTCGAGGCCCCACGGCCCTGCTCGCCGCCGACCGGGTTCTCGATCTTGATTACCTCGGCGCCCAGCCAGGCGAGCGTCTCGGTTGCCGCGGTGCCGGCCTCGAACTGCGTGAGGTCGAGCACGCGGATGCCGTCGAGCGCCGGCGCTTTCGCCTGTTCGCGGGCGTCGTCCACCATTCAATCCTCCCTCGGCCGGCTGGGGCCTTGCTTATCGGCCGCGCTTTTGGCGTCCCGTCCCCCTGAGCTGCGCGACTCCGCGTCCCAGAAAAGACGGATCCGTTTGCCCCTGAGCGGCACTTTCCCGTGATCGCCCTCAGAGCGCAAGCGCAGCGCGACCGGGAAGGATGAATGCCTCTTCTTACAGGGGCTCGGGCGTGAGGGCGAGGCTGGGGTTCGCGCATTCCTCCTGCGCGGCCACCAGCAGCAACTCGCGCGCGCCGGCCTCCTCGGTGCGGCGCAGCACCCCGAACACCGAGGCAGCCGCCAGCGCCAACGCCGCTGCCGCCGAACCCTCGCGCAGGAAGCGCGCCAGGAACAGCGCTGCGATCATATCGCCGGCGCCGCTGACCGATAGGCTGAGGCGCGGCGTGCGCACACGCCAGCGGCCCTCGCCGTCGGAAGCGACCAGGTCGAGCGCGTCCCCTGGCGTCTCCTCGGTATGCAGCGAGGTCACGAGAACGACGCGGGGGCCGAGCGCATGTATGCGGTCGATCGCCGCGATTGCGTCGCGCAGCGTGGCGCTGCCGGTCCCCGACAGGAAGTCGAGCTCGAACTGGTTGGGGGTCACGATATCGGCCGCCGGCACGGCGCGATCGCGCATGAATTCCGGGATTCCCGGCCGCACGAACACGCCGCGCCCGACATCGCCGATCACCGGGTCGCAGCAATAATGCGCCGCAGGATTGGCGCCCTTCACGCGCGCCGTCGCTTCCAGGATCGCTTCGCCGATGTCGGCGCCGCCCATGTAGCCGGAGAGCACGCCGTCGCAGGCGCCGAGCACCCCGCGCTCGGCGATGCCCTCGACCACCTCGCGCACCATCTGGCTATCGAACACGCGGCCGCGCCAGGCCCCGTAGCCGGTATGGTTGGAGAACTGCACGGTATGTACCGGCCAGACTTCGACCCCCATGCGCTGGAGCGCGAAGGTGGCGGAGGAATTGCCGACATGACCGTAGGCGACATGGGACTGGATGGAGAGGATGTTCATGGCGGGCACAACCGGACGGCTGCTCCGGCGATAGCAGCGCCGCCGCGGCGCCGGCAAATGAATTTCCGCGATGCCGCCATCAACCGTTTCCATGCCGCCGGTGCTGCGGCGACGGTTCCGCGGCCCGCGCTGACGAAGCTCAATCCTGCGGGCCGTGCGGGCGCTTGGGCAGGTCGGGATTCATGCAGTCCCAAGGCTGGGCGCTGGCGGTGAAGATATCCATCGCAGGCCGGTACATGGCCGGGTCGTCGAGGCTCGCGGCATGCACGGCGATCAGGTCCGAGAGGCGGTCGAGCTTGAGCGCGACCGGGCTGCCGCAGGTCGGGCAGAAGCCGCGCTCCACAAAGCCCTTGTTGCCCTCGCGACGGTGGTAGCGCAATTCGCCCGTCATCTTCACGGCCTTGCCGGGCAGCACGACCGTCGCCGCATAGGCGGTCCCGCTCGCCTGCTGGCAGTGCCGGCAGTGGCAGTTCAGCATCAGGATCGGCGCGGCGCCGGTCTCGTAGCGCACCGCGCCGCAGGCGCATCCACCGTGAAGGGATTGAGCCATGGATCGTCTCCCGGGTGGGGAATGACGAATAGCGAATGGCGAATAATAAGTCGGGTCTTCGCTACTCGCTGCTCGCTACTCGCTACCCCATTCCGCTATTCCTCACATCCCGCTCGCCGCCTTCTGCACGAAGCGGCCGTCGAAGGTCTTGGACAAATCCACTTTGCCGGTCTTCAGCTCCTCGTCGAATTCGACCAGCATGTTGAAGGCGTTCTTCATGCCGGCCGGCGACACGATGCCGTCCCGCGAATACATCGGGCGCGAGGCCTGCACGGCCTTCATGTAGAGCGTCTTGTCGCCCAGATGATATTCCGGTGGCACCGTCTCGGCGATCTGCGCGGGCGTCGCCTTCTCCAGCCACTTCAGCGACTTGTAGAAGGCGTTGACGATCCGCTGGGTGGTGTTGGGGTTCTTCTCGATGAAATCCGCCTTCAGGTAGACGACAGCAGCCGGGTTGTTGCCGCCGAACAGCTTCATGTTGCCTTCCTCGGTGCGGCTGTCGGCCATGATCACGATGTCGCCGTCCTGCTCCAGCTTGGAGATCACCGGGTCGAGATTGACGATCGCGTCGATGTCGCCGCGCTTGATCGCCGCCACCGCGCCGGGGCCGCCACCGACGCCGATGATCGACACGTCGGTGGGCTTCAAGCCCTCCTTGCCGATCAGCGCGTTGAGGAAGAAATTGGTGGAGGAGCCGGGTGCGGTGACGCCGACCTTGGCGCCCTTCAAATCCTTGAACGACTTGATCTGGCCGGCCTTCTCCTTCTTGACCGCCAGCACCATGCCGGGGAAACGGCCGAGCTCGATGACGGCCGCGATCGGCTGCCCCTTCACCTGCATGCGCAGGGTGTGCTCATAGGCGCCGGTCACCACGTCGGCGGAGCCGCCGATCAGCGACTGCAGGGATTTGGCGCCGCCGCCAAAATCCGTGATGGTGACGTTGAGGCCCTGTTCCTTGAAATAGCCGAGCCGCTCGGTGAGCGTCAGCGGCAGGTAATAGAGCAGGCCCTTGCCGCCGACGCCGAGCGTCAGATTGGGCTTCTCGGGCGCCTGGGCGGCGGCTATTCCCGCGAAGGCGAGCGCGGTCACAAAAGCCATGCCGGCGGTGGTGAGGAAACGCAGTCTTGCTCTCATCTTGGGTTCTCCCTGAATGCGCGCTTGTCCTGGTTTCTATCAGGTCCGGGTGTCGGCGGCGACCGGGCGCCAGACCAGCAGCCGGTTCTCCACCACCGTCACGGCGAAATCGATGGCGATCACGAAGGCGGCCAATACCACCATGCCGGCGAACACCCCGGCGACGTCGAACACGCCCTCGGCCTGCTGGATGATATAGCCGAGGCCGGCGGCGGAGCCGAGATATTCGCCCACCACCGCGCCCACCACCGCGAAGCCGACCGAGGTGTGGAGCGAGGAGAACATCCACGACAGCGCCGACGGCCAGTAGACGTGCCGCATCAATTGCCGCTCGTTCATCCCCAGCATGCGGGCATTGTTGAGCACCGTGAGGCTGACCTCCTTGACGCCCTGGTAGACGTTGAAGAAGACGATGAAGAACACCAGCGTGACCCCGAGCGCCACCTTCGACCATATGCCCAAACCCAGCCAGAGCGCGAAGATCGGGGCCAGCACCACCCGCGGCAGCGCATTGATCATCTTCACATAGGGGTCGAACACGGCGGCGACGAGCGGCTTGCGGGCGAACCAGAAGCCGACCAGCACGCCGCCGACCGAGCCGATCACGAAGGCGAGCGAGGCCTCCACCAGCGTGATCCACAGGTGGCCCCAGATCGTCCCCTCGGAGAACCATTTGACGATGCGGGCGCCGACATCGAGCGGGGTCGAGAAGAAGAACGGCGGCAGCAGAATCTTGCCGAACACCGGCACCGTGGTCAGCACATGCCAGGCCCCGATCGAGACGACCGCGACCAGCACCTGCAGCGCCAGCAGCTTCATGCGCGACATGGTGCTACCCTCCCCCCGTCTGCGCATAGCCTTTCAACACCTCGTCCTTGAGCATTTGCCAGATCTCGCGATGGAGTTGGTGGAAGGCCGGGTCGAGCTTCACCTCGGAGATGTCGCGCGGGCGCGGGAGCGGCACGCGCCAGTTGCCGATGATGCGCGCCGCCGGGCCCGCCGACATGATCACCACCCGGTCCGAAAGCGCGATCGCCTCCTCCAGATCATGGGTGACGAACATCACCGCCTTGCGGTCGGCGCTCCACAGGTCGAGCAGCAGGTTGCCCATGATCTGCCGTGTCTGCGCGTCGAGCGGGCCGAACGGCTCGTCCATCAGCAGGATCTTCGGATCGCGGATCAGCACCTGCGCCAGGCCGACGCGCTTGCGCTGGCCGCCCGAGAGCATGTGCGGATAGCGCGGCCCGAAGCCGGCGAGTCCGACACGCGCCAGCCAGGCGTCGGCCTTGGCATGCGCCTCGGCGGCCGAGACGCCAGCCACTTCCAGCCCGATCGCCACATTGTCGCGCGCGGTCTTCCATGGGAACAGCGCCTCCTGCTGAAACAGGTAGCCGGCGGTACGGTTGAGGCCCCTGAGCGGCGTCCCGAAGATGGCCG
This sequence comes from Phreatobacter sp., assembly GCA_019749835.1. Taxonomy (GTDB): domain Bacteria; phylum Pseudomonadota; class Alphaproteobacteria; order Rhizobiales; family Phreatobacteraceae; genus Phreatobacter. The sequence goes on from JAIEPJ010000188.1 coordinate 5,128, forward strand.
CCGTGCCGGCGGAGGGCGATAGCAGGCCGGCGGCGACATTCAGCAGCGTCGACTTGCCGCAGCCGGTCGGCCCCACGATGGCGACGAACTCGCCGTCGGCGACCGACAGCGATGCCTGCTCGACCGCGGTGTAGACCGCGCGGTTCGCCAATTGGAAACTGATGGTGACGTCGGAGAGCGCCACCGCTTCGGCCGGCGTCCTCCCGACGATCGCCTCTTTACTCATCGCGGTCACGCCAAGACTCGACATGCCGACGGCACGCGCCGTCACGCCAGCAGCCTCGCCGCCAGCGCGGTGTCGAAGAAGGTAGTGAGCGACGCGATCTTTCCATCCTTGATCTCGATCAGGTCGAGTATGTCGGTCTCGGCGACCTCGCCGCTCTGCTTCGCACGGAACTTGCCCCGCCAATAGACGACCGCGCGCGGAGGCTCGATGACCCGGCAATGGCCCTGGAACTCCAGCAGGTCGAAGGTGTCGAACAAATCTTGCAGCGCCGACCGGGCAGCCTCCCGGTCCGCCGCCGGCCTATCCAATCCATTCTGTCGGAACCGGCCATCGCTGCCGAAGCATTCGAAGACCGCATTGACGTCCTGCTTCTGCCGCGCCGCATAGGCGCGGTCAAGAATCCGCTCGATCTCGGCCCGAGTCTCCATCGCGCTCCCCTCCAGCCACGATTTTTGGCGAGTATCATGCAGACCCGCAGTCAAATGGAAAGGGGGCCGCGTGCCCGCGGCCCCCTCATCGTCAATACCCTTACGAAAGTACCTCAGTTCTTGCTCTTGTCGACCAACGCGCGTTCCTTGATCCAGGGCATCATCTCGCGCAGACGGGCGCCGACCTCCTCGATCGGATGCTGGGCGAGCTTGGCGCGGGTGGCCTTGAACGAGGTCTGGTTGACCTTGTTCTCCAGCATCCAGTCGCGAGTGAACTTGCCGCCCTGGATGTCGGCCAGCACACGCTTCATCTCGGCCTTAGTCTCGGCCGTCACGATGCGCGGACCGGTGACATATTCGCCGTATTCGGCGGTGTTGGAGACCGAATAGTTCATGTTGGCGATGCCGCCCTCATAGATCAGGTCGACGATCAGCTTCACCTCGTGGACGCACTCGAAATAGGCCATTTCGGGGGCGTAGCCGGCTTCCACCAGGGTCTCGTAGCCGGCCTTCATCAATTCGACCAGGCCGCCGCACAGGACCGATTGCTCGCCGAACAGGTCGGTCTCGCACTCTTCCTTGAAGGTGGTCTCGATGATGCCGGCGCGGCCGCCGCCGATGGCGGAGGCGTAGGAGAGCCCGAGGTCATGGGCGTTGCCGGAGGCGTCCTTGTGGATCGCCACC
>JAIEPJ010000225.1 GCA_019749835.1 Phreatobacter sp.
TCGAGATAGGGGCGTCCGGTAACGTGGGGGACCTGGCCGCGCGCCTCTCCCACTCCGAGATTGGTCGAGGGCTCGCGGAACAGCACGGGCCGCAGCTGCGCGTGGATGTCGGTCAGGTGGACCAGGGTGACATTGCCCATCGGCTCGAATGCCAGAAGATCGTCCTGGGTCAGGCCCTGCCGGGCGAAGGCTCGGGTCCAGCCCGTCGGCACCAGCGCCGCGGTGGCGGCGGCAATTTGCAGGAAGTCGCGGCGTGAGGTCATGGCAGGATTAGACCTTCAGTTGCGCACGGCGGGCGTCTCGACCGGAAGGCCGAGGCCGCGCCACGCGACGTAGGTTTCCAGGGCGAGGAACTCGTCGGAGAGCGGCTGGAACGGCGTGGCCCGGACGTCCTGCATGCAGCCCTCCATGCGCTCGTGGAGCGGCACGAGCCGCTGATCGCGCAGGCGGTAGACGGGGAAGCCGTTGCTCTGCCCCTGGCTGAGGAAGTCCGCCCGAAGATACTTGCCGTGGTTCTTCTCGTGGCAGCTTGCACAGGCAAGATCGAGTTGGCCGTTCCGCTGGTAGTAGAGCGATTGTCCTCGCTCGAACCAGGGCGTCATCGGCCCTTCCACCTTCACGGCGACCGGCATCCCGCGGGACTGGGTACGGATGTAGGTGGTCATGGCGGTGAGTTCGGATGAGCCGAAGGCCCACGGCTCTGCTTTCACGGCACCGCTGCGGCAGATGTTGATCCGCTGCTCCAGATTGATCGGTTTGCCGAGCTTCTCGTTCCACTTCGGATAGGCCGCCGCGACGCCTTTCATCGAGGTCGATGCCTCGTTATGGCAGCTCGCACAGGACTTGCCCGGCGCGCCATCGACCTTCGACCAGAGTTCCTCACCCTGCTCGACGGCGAGGAAGCCCGGATTGTTGAAGTCGTCGGCCTGCATCTCCTGCGTTTCCTTTGAGCGGAAGTACAGGCCTGAGACGACTTCATCGAACGGTGAATTCGGGTTCTGGGGCTTGAGGCCATGCGCCTGCCATGCCGGACGTTCTGACGCTTCCTTCGCGGCGGGCCCGGGGGGCATGTCCTGGGCGTGCGGTGCGCCGGCCAGCACGACGAGCGCGAGCGCGGTGAAGGCAAGGGGTAAGGGGCGGACCATCGTGAGGGCTCCGGCGCGGCGGGGAAAGGCGCTCCGGGGCAATCGGCCCCGGGCGCGCGTCAGGCGACCTTGATCTGCTCGGTGGCCTGGATCTTCGACCCGTCGTCATCGATCCAGGTGAAGGTCAGGGTGCCGGTTTCCTCGGGCTTGATCTTGAATTGGAAGTAGGGATTGGCGGAGACCGCGCTCTCTATGTCGGCGCTGAAGATCGTCTTGCCGTTCAGGTCACAGGTGAACTTGTTCAGGATCTTGCGGGGGATCACCTTCCCGTCCTTGTCCTTGCGCTGGCCGGATTCCATCGTGTGGGAGACAAGCGTCTTCACCTCGATGATGCCTCCCTTGGCGACATCCTTCTTGTCCAATTTGATCCGCGGCTTCACGTCGGCCATGTGGTCCTCCCGTCCTCGTTCGATGCTGTCGCGTGTGGGTTAGCCGCCGCAGCCGCCGATGGTGACCTTCACCTGGCGCACGTCGCTGAAGACCGAGCCGTCGTTCATGCGGGCGACCGCGATGACGTTCTGAGTCTCGGCGAGTCGGATCCGCGTGTTCGCCTCGGCGACGCTCGACGGCGTGAAGTGGAAGCTGATGACGCCGGGGTTCGGATTACCCTCGGCGACGATCATCACCTCCTCGACGTAGCTTTCCGCCGTCATCGGCACATCGACGCTCACCGTCATCGGCACGGTGTTGCCGTTCTCCGCGATCTCGGGGAGTTCGAGCTTGACCTTGCCCCTTACGGGCTCCTTGCCGCGGGTGAAGGCCTTGATGGCCTCATCGGTCGCAGGCTTCGCGGCCAGCGCCGGACCGGTGCGGAAGGCGAAGGCGGTGGCCACGACGGCACCGGTGCCGAAGGCCAGGGCTTGGCGGCGGTTCAATGCGGGGATCTTGGCAGAGGTCATGGGAAGCGGCTCCTTCAGCCCGCGAGATCACTTCAGGGTCGTGAGGTAGGCGACGACGTCCTCGACCTGCTGCGCGGTCAGGATCGGCTTGCCCTGGAATTCGGAGCGCACGCGGTGGAGGCCTTCGATCCGGTAGAAGGCCGGCATCACGGTCGCCTCGGTGAAGACGTGCTTCGGGTTGACGACGATCATCCGCAGATGCGCCGCGTCCCACCTGCCGGCGACGCCGTCGAGGGAGGGCCCGATCTCGCCGTGGAATGACTCGGCGGTCAGCGAAGAGACCTGATGGCAGCCGAGGCAATTGCCCTGGCGCCGGTTCACGACGACCTTGACGCCTGCCGCCGCATCCCCCGGCTTGTCGGTGAGCGGCTTAGGGATCGCGTCGCTGCCGTCGACAGCCACGATCTTGAAATGGGCGAGCCTGGTTGAAGCCGTCTCGGCTCCGGCGGCGGTCGCGAGGACGCAAAGTCCCGCGAGCGCAAAGGCTGTGATCGGCCTGCGCATCTGGCGTTTCCTCGGTGCGCCGTCATTGCGGCGGGTGCGGTCTTTTCGAACCGCTCGCTTTGCCGATGGGCGAACCAATCGACATATGCGAATATTTGCAAGTTTGACGCTTATCGCGTTCGAGTCAAGCGGTAATCAGGAGGCCACACGTCATCGCGTCCGGACTGTCAGCCCCGTTGCGCCACCTCCGGGGAGCGCAGATAGTCCTGCAGGCTTGTACGCTCGTAGGCACGCTCGGCGACGTAGGCGAAGGTCCGCCGGAACTCTTCCGGCGCCACATAGCCGCGAAGGCGAAGAACCTCTCGCTGCTCAGGCGGCTTGCCCGCAAGCGTCAATTCCTCCGCCGGGAAAAACTGGATGCTCGGCGTGGAGTTAATGCCGTACTTCGCCGCGAAGCCCTTTTCGGAAAGGGTCTGCCCATCGAAATCAGTCACCTCCCGCGAACCGATGAAGTTCAGTTGCAGGATCTCGAAACGCTCGCGGATATACGAGCTCGTCGCCCGGTCCGCGAAGTTCACGAGGTGGATCTGCTTGCAGTAGGGACAACCCTTCAGCTCCCAGAGTACGGCAAGACGCTTGCCGTGCTCCCGCGCCGCCTTCAGATCTTCCGCGAGATCGAGAAAGCTTTCCAGGAACCAGGGCTCCCGGTAGAGGCCGTCATCGCCCTGGAACGCCTGGGCCATGGGCTTGGAGGGCAGGCCGAGCGCGAGGGCGCCCGCCAGGAACCGGCGCCGGGTCGACATGACGTTCCCTCCAAATATTCTGCTTCCTGCATGTGTAGTGCGATTTTCCCGCACCTGGCAATCCGATGTTCCTTACCTCAGTCGTTACCGCGGCCATGAAGGGCAAGGCGGAGGGGTGACAGGGGCCGTGAGACGAGGGCGATCACAATCCGGGCGGCCGCGTCGCTGCCACTCGAACACATTCGATTTTTGCTATATCAACGTCGGTGGTCCTGGGATTGAGAAGGTCGATGCGGGAAACGAGGCGGGCAGTCATGGCGGGGGCGTGGGGGTTCGCCCTGTGGCCCGGCTCCGTCAGGGCCGCCGAACTGGTCAAGTTCGAGCGACGCGGCTGCCCGTGGTGCAAGGTGTGGGACAAGGAGATCGGGTCGATCTATCCGAAGACGGAGGTCGGGAAGCGGGCGCCGTTGCGCCGTGTCGATCTCGACGCAGGCATTCCTCCCGGACTCACGCTCAAGCGCCCGATCCTCTACACACCGACATTCGTCCTCATCGAAGACGGGACCGAGGTCGACCGGATCGAGGGCTATCCGGGTGAGGAGTTCTTCTGGGGGCGGGCTGAGCGGTTGCTGGAACGGCTACCCGCTTCCCCGTGACGGGCTTCGGACAGCGAGGAAAAGGGTGAGATGATGCCGTTGCAGCAAGCGCAGCCGGTTACGAGCGCCGAGGCCCAAGGCAGCCTCGACCTTGATCTGTTGCTGGCCAATGCCCGCGCTGCCAGCGAGTTGCTGAAGGCCCTCGGCCACGAGGCGCGGCTGGTCATCCTCTGCCTGTTGGTCGAGGGCGAGCGCTCGGTCTCCGAGCTGGAGCAACTGCTGAACCTGCGGCAGCCCGCCGTGTCCCAACAGTTGGCGCGGTTGCGCGCCGACGATCTCGTCGAGGCCCGCCGCGACGGCAAGAACATCTACTATGCGCTGGCCCGGCCCGAGGTCCGCGAAATCATCGCCGCCTTGCACCGCGCGTTCTGCAACGGACGCACGCCGTGATCGTCGCTACCCCTCATGTGTGCCGGTCCACGAGGAAGTAGAGACCCGCGCGAGCCCCGACGAGGATCGCGCCGAGGGCCAGCATCGAGCCGACCGATAGCGTTGAGAGTCCACTCAATCCTTGGCCGATTGTGCAGCCGAGAGCCGTGACGCCGCCCGTGCCCATCAGGAACGCACCGAGAAGGTGACGCTTCACCTCCCGGGCATCGTCGGGCGCCTCCCAATAGAATTCACCCGCGTGGCGCGCCGACGCGAACGATCCGAGCAGGACGCCGAGGACCGAGGCTACGCCGAAATCGATCTTCGTGCCGCTCGCGAGCATGGCATAGAGCAACGTATCGCCGACCGGGCGCGCGAAGCTGAAGGAGCCGACCGCCCGGGTCTCGAACTCGTCGAAGCCCGCGCTTCCGTTGGTCCACCATCCGGCGACGATCACGCATCCGACGACGATGGCGCCGACCAGAAGCCGCTTCGACTCCCGGAAGTCGCGGCTCGTGAGCGCCGCGATACAGAAGCCGACGCCCGCGACGACGCTCACGACGATACGGCCCGTTTGATCCAGCCGCAGAATGGCGCCGAGGCGCTGGCTTCCGAGATCTATGCTCAGCGGCTCGGTGATCGTGACGCGCAGGAGCGCTGTCACGCCGCTGATCGCCATATAGGCAGAGAGGCCGAGCACAAGCAGGACGAGGAGCGCCCGTAGATCTCCCCCGCCGAGCCGAATGAGCGCTCCAAAGCTACAGGTTCCGACGAGCGCCATCCCAAAGCCGAACATTGCCCCGCCCAGGATCATCGCCCCCCATTCCAGGCGCGGCCCCGTGTAGATCGCCCGGGCGAGGTCGAGACCGCCACCGGTTTCCAGGAGTTGGGTGCCGAGGATGGCGATGCCGGTCGCCAGCAGCCACGCCCGTGCACGGCGGGTGTCGCGCGCGTAGACGGCATCCTCGATGGCGCCGAGCGTGCAGAAGCGACCCCGCCTCGCGACTATGCCGAGCAACGCTCCCAAGGCGAGGCCAAGCGCCGCCCGGAGCAGATATGCAGGCAGGATGTCCAACATTGGCCTAGGTTCGCACACCCTTGAAAGGACTTGTCAAACGACCGTGTGAGGATCGTAGCGTCGCATGTCGCCGAGCGACGGGGCAGTCTGCGTCAGGCGGGCGACAAGGTGGCTCCGTGCGCGGCTCACACGGCTCTTGACGGTCCCTACCTGGCAGCCGAGGCGGGCCGCCGCCTCCTCGTAGGTGAAACCCTCGGCACCCACGAGAAGGAGGGCTTGGCGCTGGGCCAGCGGCAAGGTCCCGACCAGGTTCATCACCGAGCCAGGGGCGACCGCATGCTCCTGGTTCGGGGCGGCCAGCAGCGTGGCCGCGTGCGCCCCGTCGCCATCCTCGACCTCCCGCTTGGCCTTTCGGATCTCGCTGTAGAACTGGTTGCGCAGGATGGTAAAGGTCCAGGCGGTGAAGTTGCCGCCGGGGATGAACCGCGTCCGGCTCGCCCCGGCCCGGACCAGCGTCTCTTGGACGAGGTCGTCCGCGCGCGCCTGGTTCGCGCAAAGCGACACGGCGAAGGTCCGCAGCATTGGGAGACCCCGAAGGAGATCCTCGCGAAAGCTCTCGGCGAGCCTGTCGCCAGATTCCGCCACGACGGCGTCGAAACGCCCGACGAGGACCGACAGCCTCGCCGGGATCGGAGCCTGTGCTACGAGGGCGAAAGAGTCCCGCAGCGGACCCGTAAGGTGGGAAGCGATGTCCGCCTCGCGGCAGCCGTCGCCAGCCGGTGTGGCCCTCGGCTCGGCGGCGAGCAATGTCTCGGTCACGGATGGTAGTCTCCAATGGGCGGCGTGAGCGAGCCCGGCACCGGACGCAGCTTATCGCCTTGCCAGTCGCGATTAGGCTGGATCGACGGTTCCGCCGGCCTTCGCCAGCGCCGGGAAGCCGCCAGCGACATGGACTACCGGGCCGAGGCCCATGTCGTTGAGCGACTTGGCGGCAAGGGCCGAGCGGTTGCCGGAGGCGCAGTAGAGAACCAAGCGCCTGCCGCCGCCGAGCTCGGCATTGTGGGTCGGGCTCGCAGGATCGGCCTGGAACTCCACGAAGCCGCGCGGCACATGGACCGCGCCGGCGATCTTGCCGGTCTTGGCCAACTCTTCGCCCTCACGCACGTCGACGAGGATCGTGTCGGGCTGGCCGAGGCGCGAGAGTGCCTCCTCGGCCGATAGGGTCTCCACCTCGC
>JAIEPJ010000288.1 GCA_019749835.1 Phreatobacter sp.
ACCTTGCCGGTCGCCGTGATCTTGAAGCGCTTTTTGGCGCCCGACTTCGTCTTCATCTTGGGCATTTGGCTCTCTTCATTCGTTGCGAGGCGCCCATCTGCCAGTCCGAAGACCGGCGGGGTTCCTCTGAAGGCTCGCGATTGAGCTTTCGGGATCGCCACGGCAGCCCTGATCAGCCGGTCGATCCGAAGGACCGGGCGTATACAGGAGATGCGCCCGCCCGGCAAGAGCCCGGGTGCCGCCGCTCCTCTGCCGCCTCAGCGACGCGCCCGCGCCCGGGCATAGGCCGGAACCAGCACTGCCGGAAGGCGGCGGCCACCGCGCGGTCCGGGGCCGCCGTCCTTCGGCAGCAGCATCACCGCGACGCCCATCTGCACGCTTGCGAAGGTCAGGCCGAGAAAGAAGGTCAGCACCGCGATGGCCAGGGGGGCGACATCGGAACGCGCCGTCAACGTGGCGAAGCCGCCGACGTCGAGGAGGATCAGTGCGGCGACGAAGACGCCGGCGACGACGAAGCCGATCAGCGCGTGGACGAGAAGGAACTGCAGGAGCTTCGGCATGACGGCCTCCGGGATCGCGGCGCGCGAGCGCCTCAAGCACTGACGAGGGAACGGGGGAAGCGGATCACCGTTCCCACGCCTGCCGCGCCGCCGCAAGCCCTTTGTCCGATGGCGTACTTGCCTGGAGGCCGCTCCCGGCCCGATGGTGCCGCTCCCACCAACGAAAGAGACGGCCATGCCCAAGGGATACTGGATCGCACGCGTCGATGTTCACGACACCGAGGCCTACAAGAACTACGTCGCCAGGAACGGCATCGCCTTCGCCAAGTTCGGCGGCCGCTTCGTCATCCGCGGCGGCAAGTTCGAGACGCTGGTCGGAAGCAGCCGCTCGCGCAACGTCGTCATCGAGTTCCCGAGCTACGACCAGGCCCTCGCCTGCTGGCATTCGCCCGAATATCAGGCCGCCCGCGCCGAGCAGAAGGGCGGCGCCGAGATGGATGCAATCGTCATCGAGGGCTATGACGGCCCGCAACCGGGCTGACCGCGCCATCTGATATCGCCTCCCGTCATGACCGGGCTTGTCCCGGCCATGACGGAACGATCCTTCGAGCCAGCCTCAGCCCCCCGTCGCCTCGATGACGTCGTCGAGCGTGCGCAGGCCGGGGCGGGGCGAATTGACCAGCACCGCCATATTGCCCGGCGCATGCTTGTTGGCTTGCATCAGCGCATGCGCCGCCGGGATCTTGTCCCAGGGGAAGAGCTCGCTCATGCAGGGGTCGACGCGGCGGTCGAGCACGAACTGGTTGGCGGCGGCGGCCTGCTTCAGATGGGCGAAATGCGAGCCCTGGATGCGCTTCTGCCGCATCCAGACATAACGCGCGTCGAAGGTGATGTTGAAACCGGACGTGCCGGCGCAGAACACCACCATGCCGCCGCGCTTGGCGACGAGGCAGGAAACCGGGAAGGTCGCCTCGCCCGGATGTTCGAACACGATATCGACGTCCTTCTTGCCGGTGATGTCCCAGATCGCCTTGCCGAACTTGCGCGCCTCCTTGAGCCAGACATTGTACTCATCGGTGCCCACCGTCGGCATCTGGCCCCAGCAGGCGAAGTCCTTGCGGTTGATGACGCCCTTGGCGCCGAGCTGCATGACATAGTCGCGCTTGGTCTCGTCGGAGATGATGCCGATGGCATTGGCGCCGGCGGCGGCGACAAGCTGTACCGCGAAGACCCCGAGACCGCCGGAGGCGCCCCAGACAAGCACGTTGTCGCCGGGCTTCAGCGTGTGCGGCGGATGGCCGAACAGCATGCGGTAGGTGGTGGCCAGCGTCAGCGTGTAGCAGGCGGCCTCTTCCCAGGGCAGGTGCTTCGGCTTCTCCATGAGCTGGCGCGACTGGACGCGGCAGAACTGGGCGAAGGCCCCGTCCGGGGTCTCGTAGCCCCAGATGCGCTGGGTGGTCGAGAACATCGGGTCGCCGCCATTGCATTCCTCGTCGTCGCCGTCGTCCTGGTTGCAGTGGACGATGACCTCGTCGCCGACCTTCCAGCGCTTCACCTTGGAACCCACCGCCCAGACGATGCCCGAGGCATCGGAACCGGCGATGTGGAACGGATGCTTGTGTCCGTCAAACGGCGAGATCGGCTGTCCGAGGCCCGCCCAGACGCCGTTGTAGTTCACGCCGCCGGCCATCACGTAGATGAGCACCTCGTCCTCGCCCAGCGTCCAGGTCGGCACGACCTCGACCTTGAAGGACTGCTCCGGCGGTCCGTGCCGGTCCTTGCGGATGGCCCAAGCATACATGTTCGCCGGAACGTGGCCGAGCGGGGGAACCTCGCCGAACTCGTAGAGATCCTTGACGGGGCGCGACTGCGGGGTGGGAGCAACAGCTGCCATTGGGTTACCTCGGGTGTCAGGCGCCTTCTCTTCCGGGGCGCTTCACCATCGAGTATGTGCAGTGCAACATGGTTGTGCAAGCGCGAATTGGCGGGCCCTAACGCGACATTCTAAGCCCTTTGGCTGATCCGGACCCTCGTTGTCGCAACAAACGGGCGGCGGTCCCGGTTCCGGCGCATAGGCAATTTTTTGCAGCAGGAGGGACCCGCTTGGCCTCCGGCGCGTTAGCACCCAGCGGATCCGGCGCCTGCCGCGACCCGCGCGATGTCCTGCGCCCGGTGCCGGCTCGTCTGGCCTGCGCATCCTGAGGAGAACCCCATCATGCCCGTCGAAAGCCTGCTCATCCTCGTTCTCATCGGCGCCGTCGCCGGTTGGCTCGCCGGACTCATCGTCAAGGGGTTCGGCTTCGGCCTGGTCGGCAACATCGTCATCGGCATTCTCGGCGCGCTGATCGCCACCTGGCTCTTTCCGCGCCTCGGCGTCTCGCTGGGCGCGGGCATCATCTCGGCCATCATCAGCGCGACACTCGGTGCCGTCATCCTGCTGGTGATCGTCGGGTTGATCCGAAGGGCCTGAAACGGCTGCCCGGCCCTTCCGCGGAACGGCCGGCCGCATGCCCCTTTCGCTGCATTGCAATAAATCGCATGCCGGCACAGAATGTTCGCCAATAACCCGCTCGGGAGGCGACATTGCGCACCAAAGAGACGCGCGACAAACCCTGGCTGATCCGCACCTATGCGGGTCATTCCACGGCCGCGAAATCCAACGCGCTCTATCGCGCCAATCTCGCCAAGGGGCAGACGGGCCTCTCGGTCGCCTTCGACCTGCCCACCCAGACCGGTTACGACGCCGATCATGTCCTCGCCCGCGGCGAGGTCGGCAAGGTCGGCGTTCCCGTCTCCCATCTCGGCGACATGCGCACGCTCTTCGACGGCATTCCGCTGGACGCGATGAACACGTCGATGACCATCAATGCCTGCGCGGCCTGGCTGCTGGCGCTCTATGTGGCCGTGGCCGACGAGACCGGTGCGCCGCGGGCCAAGCTCTCCGGCACGACGCAGAACGACATCCTCAAGGAATATCTGTCGCGCGGAACCTACGTGTTCCCGCCCGAGCCCTCGCTCAGGCTGACCAAGGACACGATCCTGTTCACGACGGCCGAAATGCCGAAGTGGAACCCGATGAACGTGTGCTCCTACCACCTGCAGGAGGCCGGGGCGACGCCGGTCCAGGAACTCGCCTTCGCGCTCGCCAATGCCATCGCCATCCTCGACACGGTCAAGGCCTCGGGCGAAGTGCCCGACAGCGGCTTCGGCGAGGTGGTCGGCCACATCTCCTTCTTCGTCAATGCCGGCATGCGGTTCGTCACCGAGATGTGCAAGATGCGCGCCTTCGTCGACCTCTGGGAGGAGCTCGTCGAGACGCGCTACGGCGTCACCGACCCCAAGCACAAGCTGTTCCGCTACGGCGTGCAGGTGAACTCGCTCGGCCTCACCGAGCAGCAGCCCGAGAACAACGTCTATCGCATCCTGATCGAGGCGCTTGCGGTGACGATCTCCAGGAAGGCCCGCTGCCGCGCCCTCCAGCTTCCCGCCTGGAACGAGGCGCTCGGCCTGCCGCGCGCCTGGGACCAGCAATGGTCGCTGCGCCTCCAGCAGATCCTCGCCTACGAGACCGACCTTCTTGAATTCGGCGACCTCTTCGACGGCAATCCCGTGGTGGCCGCCAAGGTCGAGGCGCTGAAGGCCGAGGCCACCGCCGAGATGAAGCTGATCGAGGAGATGGGCGGCGCCATCGCCGCGGTCCCCTACATGAAATCCAAGCTCGTCGAGAGCAACACGCGCCGCCTTGAGGCCATCGAGAGCGGCGAGCAGGTGGTCATCGGAGTCAACCGCTTCACCGAGACCGAGGTCTCGCCCCTCACCACCGGCGAGGGCTCGATCATGGTGGTCGATCCCGCCGTCGAGGCCCAGCAGGTCGAGAGCCTCAAGGCCTGGCGCGACGGCCGTGACGCGAAGGCCGTGGACAAGGCGCTCGCCGACCTGCGCGCCGCCGCAAGCGAGGGCCGCAACGTGATGGAGCCCTCCATCGCCGCGGCGAAATCCGGCGTCACCACCGGCGAATGGGGCCAGGTGCTGCGCGAGGTCTTCGGCGAGTACCGCGCGCCCACCGGCGTCGGCCGCGCCGCCCGCGCCGAGACCGGCGAACTCGCGCCGATCCGCGCCGAGGTGGAGACCGTGTCGCGCCAGCTCGGCCGCCGGATCAAGTTCCTCGTCGGCAAGCCCGGCCTCGACGGCCATTCCAACGGCGCCGAGCAGATCGCCGTGCGCGCCCGCGACTGTGGCATGGAGGTCGTCTACGAGGGCATCCGCCTGACCCCGGCCGAGATCGTCAATGCGGCGCTGGAAGAGGGCGTCCACGTCGTCGGCCTGTCGATCCTCTCCGGCAGCCACATTCCCCTCGTCACCGAGGTGATGGAGCGGATGCGCGCCGAGGGGCTCGACGACATTCCCGTGATCGTCGGCGGGATCATTCCTCCCGAGGACGAAGCGGTTTTGCGGCAGGCGGGCGTCGCGGCAGTCTATACGCCGAAGGATTTCCAGCTCAACACCATCATGGCCGACATCGTCCGCATCGTCGGCGAGGGTGCGAAACAGGCGGCGTGACCGGGATCCTGGCCGGTCGGTGACGATCGCCACGCCCCCTGCCGTCGCCCCGCCAGCGGTCAGTGTGAGCTGAGGGGCGCAGGACGACGCAATCGTGCGCGCACCGCCCGCCGCCCTCCCCTGATGACCTCCGCGGCGATCTGTGCCAGCTTCGCCGCCCCTGTGAGACCGCCTGCCATGCTCCCTCCCAAAAGCGACTACGACGCCCTCACCCGCGACTTCCGCTGGCGGGTCCCGGCCCGCTACAATATCGGCACCGATGTCTGCACCCGCTGGGCGCTGGCCGAGCCGGAGCGGGTCGCCATCCTCTGGAAGAAGCCGGACGGCCGGGTCGAGCCCGTCACCTATGGCAGGCTCGAAGAAGCCTCCAACCGGCTCGCCAATGTGCTCGTCGCCAGGGGGGTGAAGCGCGGCGATCGCGTCGCGCTCGTGCTGGCCCAGGGCGCCGCGGCCGCCATCGCCCATATCGCCATCTACAAGATGGGCGCCATCGCCGTGCCGCTGGCGGCGCTCTTCGGCATCGATGCCCTCGCCTTCCGCCTCGGCAATTGCGGTGCGCGCGCCCTCATCACCAATGCCGAAGGCGTCGGCAAGCTCGCCCAGATCCGCGACGGCCTCGGCGAACTCTCCGTGGTCCTTTCGGTCGACGGCGCGTGCGACGGCGTCGAGAGCTTCTACGGGTCGCTGGAGATGGCCTCGGGCGCCTTCACCGCGGTGGACACCTCCGCCGACGACCCTGCCATGATGATCTACACCTCCGGCACCACCGGCCAGCCCAAGGGTGCGCTGCACGGCCACCGCGTCCTGCTCGGTCACCTGCCGGGCGTGGAGATGCCGCACGAGTTTTTCCCCCGGCCCGGCGACCGCATGTGGACGCCGGCCGACTGGGCCTGGGCCGGCGGCCTCCTCAACGTGCTGCTGCCCTCCCTGCATTTCGGCGTGCCGGTGGTCGCCCACAAGTTCGAGAAGTTCGACGCGGACGAGGCCTTCGCGCTGATGGCCGAGCTCGAGGTCCGCAATTCCTTCGTGCCGCCCACCGCCCTGCGCATGCTGCGCTCGATCGACGACCCGCGTGCGCGGCACAAGCTCGTCCTGCGCACCCTCGCCTCGGGGGGCGAGGCGCTGGGCACGCCGACCTATGACTGGGGCCGGGCCGCCCTCGGCCTGACCATCAACGAGTTCTACGGCCAGACCGAGTGCAACCTGGTCCTGTCCTCCTCAGCTGCCATCGGCGTGTCCAAGGCCGGCGCCATCGGCAAGCCCGTGCCTGGCCATACGGTCGGGATCATCCGCGACGACGGCACGATCTGCGCGGTCGGGGAGCGCGGCCAGATCGCCGTGCAGAGGCCAGACCCGGTCATGTTCCTCGAATATTGGGGGCGGCCGGCGGCAACGCGCGACAAGTTCATCGGCGACTGGATGACCACCGGCGACCAGGGCCTCCGTGACGAGGAGGGCTATGTCCACTTTTTCGGCCGCGACGACGACGTCATCACCTCGGCCGGCTACCGCATCGGTCCG
>JAIEPJ010000259.1 GCA_019749835.1 Phreatobacter sp.
CTCGCCGATTCCGCATCGGCCGGCGTGTTGAAGGGCGGCCGCGCGGCGAGCGCCTTGCGAAAGCCGTCAAGATTGTTGGCGGCGATCGCGCCGCGCAGCACCATGTCCCAGCTGTCGCGGCGGGCGGTTTCGGGATCGTCGAAGGGCGCTGTCTGGTTGGCACGGGCGCCGCGGGCCCATTCGTCGATGGTCCGGGCAATGGCCATGTCGCCCCGGCCGCCGGACTGCAAGGCCTGCGCCATGCGGCGGGTATAGCGGTCCTTGATCTGGGCGGAGACGGTATCGGCCAGCGCCGGTTCGCGGGCGATGGCGATTTCCAGGATCTCCAGCCGCAGTTCGTCACGGCTGTCGTTCTCCACCAGCCGGTCGATACGCGGCAGGGCATCGGCGATGCGGCCGGCGCGCGCCTCGTCCAGGATCAGGATGGAGGGCTCCGACAGGGCGGAGGGCTGCGGCTGATCCAACCCGAGCTCGCGATAGGCGCCGGCGAAGTCCCCCTTGCGGGCAAGATGTTCGGCGCGCACCGGCACGATGCGTTCCTTGATCCCGTCGACCGTCGCCATCCGCGCCCAGGCCTCGTAGCGGGCCATCCAGCGATCGCGTGCGGCCGGATCGGGATCGCTCTGGAGGAAGGCCTCGAAGGCCGCCGTCGCCGCCCAGCCCTCAGGCTCGGCCGAAGCCGCCTTCAGCGCCAGTTCCGCCGTACAGGCCGGCACAGGAGCGGCGAGGCAGGCCGCCTCATCGACCGACACCTCGATGGCGTGGGGCGACTGGGCCCACACCGGGAGCGCAAGGAAGAGCGTCGATGCGGCAACCGCCGAAAGAAGGGCGTTTCGCAGGGGGCGGGTCATGTCGAGCCTCGTGTCAGGGCCGAAGAGCGGGGTACATGAGGGAACGCGGCAAAGCAACGCGCCACGCCGATGAGCCAGCGCGTGGCATAGGCCCGCAGCGCCAGCGCCCGTTCGACCGGCTCGCCCCTTCGCATCCCGTCGTGTATAACCGTCCGTCCATGCCCTTGGTCGGTCGAGACCGCGAGGACGGGATCACTTTTCCGCGCGAAGCCATTTTCGCGTGTAGACGTCGAGAGGATACGAGATCATGGGCGAGCGTTGGAGCCCGTCGAGCTGGCGGTCGAAACCGATCCTGCAGGTGCCGGTCTATCAGGACCAGGCGGCCCTCGCGGAGGTTGAGAAGCGCCTGTCGGGCTTTCCGCCGCTCGTTTTTGCGGGTGAGGCGCGCAACCTCAAGAAGGCCCTCGCGAAAGTCGCAAAGGGTGAGGCCTTCCTGCTGCAGGGCGGCGACTGCGCCGAGAGCTTTGGCGAGCACGGGGCAGACAATATCCGCGATTTCTTCCGCGCCTTCCTGCAGATGGCGGTGGTGATGACCTATGCCGGCGGCATGCCGGTGGTGAAGGTCGGCCGCGTCGCCGGCCAGTTCGCCAAGCCGCGCTCGGCCGACACCGAGACCATCGACGGCGTGACGCTGCCCTCCTACCGCGGCGACATCATCAACGACATCGCCTTCACTCCGGAATCCCGCGAGCCGGATCCGATGCGTCAGGCAATGGCCTACCGGCAGTCGGCGGCGACGCTGAACCTGCTGCGCGCTTTCGCCTATGGCGGCTACGCCAATCTCGACAACGCGATGAAGTGGATGCTCGGCTTCGTCAAGGACACGCCGGCCAACGACAAGTACCGGCATCTGGCGGAGCGGATCGAGGAGGCCCTCGATTTCATGCGGGCCTGCGGCATCGATCCCGAGGCCCATCCCGAAATGCGCACCACGGAACTCTACACGAGCCACGAGGCTTTGCTGCTCGGCTACGAGGAGGCGCTGACCCGCGTCGATTCCACCTCCGGCGACTGGTACGCGACCTCCGGGCACATGCTGTGGATCGGCGACCGGACGCGCCAGCCGGATCACGGCCATGTCGAGTATTTCCGCGGCATCAAGAACCCGATCGCCTTCAAGTGCGGCCCGAGCCTCGATTCCGACGGCCTGCTGAAGCTGCTCGACGTGCTCAACCCCGAGGACAAGGCCGGCCGCATCACGCTGATCTGCCGCTTCGGCGCCGACAAGGTCGAGAAACACCTGCCCGCCCTCATCCGTGCCGTCGAGCGCGAGGGACGCACGGTCGTGTGGTCCTGCGATCCCATGCACGGCAACACGATCAAGGCGGCCAACGGCTACAAGACGCGCCCCTTCGACCTCGTCATGGGCGAGATCGAGCGGTTCTTCGCCATTCACGAGGCGGAGGGCACCTATGCCGGCGGCATCCATCTGGAAATGACCGGCAAGAACGTTACCGAATGCACCGGTGGCCGTGCGGCAATCACCGATCTCGACCTCTCCGACCGCTATCACACCTATTGTGATCCGCGGCTCAACGCCGAACAGGCGCTGGAGGTCTCCTTCAAGGTGGCGGAAATGCTCAAGCGCCAGCGCCTCAACCGCGCGCCCGCCGTGCGTGAGGCCGCCGAATAGGCCGCCGCTGCGACACGCCCGAACGACGAAAAGGCCCGCTCCGGGACGCCGGGGCGGGCCTTTTCCGTGAAGGTGGTGGAAGAAGCTCAGTACTTGATGCCGACGCCGGCGCGCACCGCATGCATCGTGACCGGCACGCCGCCCATCGAGGGGATGCGCAGGAACTGGTATTCGGCACGGGCGAAGATGTTGTTGGTGATCAGCGCCTCGACACCCGTGCCGAGGGCGAAGCCGAAGCCGATGACGCCGTTCGAGGACCGGGTGGAGTTCACGAGATCGCCATAGGCCTGCGTCCAGTCGACGGCGTCGGTCGTATCCGTGTCGATCCGCTCATAGCCGGCCCGATAGGAGACCGACGTATTGCCGCGGGCGAGAGCCAGACCGGCGGTGATATAGGGCATCACCCGGCCATAGGCCCAGCCGGCCCTCATGCGGGCGGTGAAATAGTCCGTCAGCGAGGCCCTGACGGTCGTGCTCTGCGAGAAGGCGTCGGTGAAGCCGGTCTGCGTGTAGAGCACGGAGAACGGCTGGGTCCAGGTGCGTGCACCGCCGCCGCCGCTGGCGATGCGGTTGTAGTCGAACTCGAAGCCGATCACCGCGTCCTCGAACTGCGCCTGGTAGCCGGCGAAGACACCGAACATCACAGGGGTTCCCCGGACCGGGTCGACATTGATGAAGGTCGGTGCCGCAACCCCTGACGGGGGATTGAGATAGTAGAGGCCGTTCAGCAGGCGCTCGGCTTCGCGCCGCGCCATGGCCTGGGTATCCGCCGTCATGCTGCCGATGCCACCCTGGACACCGCCATAGACGCCCGTCCAGTTCGGAGCTGAATCCTCGTGGACTGGCAACGACCCCCTGAGCGCCATATCCGCCGTCTGGCCAGCAGTCGTCACGGCCAACGTCACCGCCAGCGCTGCCAAACCCGTCGTCACTGTCGAACGCGCCGTCATGCCGGCCTCCTCGTGAGCCTCGGCGGTCTGAAGCCGATCTCGATGGCGACCATTCATGAATCATCAAGGTTACCGCCCGGTTAAGCGAAGTCGCGTTGACCAAATCACGCAGCGGCGGGCTCGCGGTGAGCCGCCCTGCCGCTGATGCATTGAGAACCGCCGGCCCGCGCGTTACATCTCGCTCATGACAAAGACGCCCTCTTCGCTGCTCATCGCCGTGGCCCAGCTCAACCCCGTGATGGGTGACGTCGCCGGCAATCTTGCCCGGGCCCGCGCGGCCCGTGCCGACGCCGCGGCGGCCAATGCCGACCTGCTCGTCTTCTCCGAGCTCTTCATCTCCGGCTATCCGCCGGAGGACCTCGTGTTGAAGCCGGCTTTCCAGGCGGCCTGCCGCCAGGCGACCGAGGCCCTCGCCCGCGATACGGCCGACGGCGGGCCCGCGCTGCTGGTCACCACCCCCTGGGCCGAGGGCGGACGGGTCTTCAATGCCGTCGTCCATGCCGATGCCGGCCTGATCCAGGCCATCCGCTTCAAGGTCGACCTGCCGAACTATTCGGTCTTCGACGAGAAGCGCGTCTTCGCGCCGGGGCCGCTGCCGGGCCCCGTCAACGTGCGCGGCGTGCGCATCGGCGTCCCCATCTGCGAGGACATCTGGGGAGAAGAAGTCGTCGAGACCCTGTCCGAGACCGGTGCTGAGCTGCTGATCGTCCCCAACGGCTCGCCCTATCGCGAGAGTGTCTACGACGAGCGCATGAGCACCATTGTCGCGCGGGTCACCGAGAGCGGCCTGCCCCTGCTTTATGTCAACCAGATCGGTGGCCAGGATGAACTCGTCTTCGACGGCGCCTCGCTGGCGGTGAATGCGGACCATGGGCTCGCCATGCAGCTGCCCGCCTTCACCGAGGCCATCGCCCTCGTCCAGGCGACCAAGACGGATGGCACCTGGCGCCTCTCCGGGCCCATCCATGGGCACGACAGCGGCGACCAGGCCAATTATGCAGCCTGCGTCCTCGGGCTGCGTGACTATGTCGAGAAGAACCGCTTTCCCGGCGTGGTGCTCGGCCTCTCCGGCGGCATCGATTCAGCGATCTGTGCCGCCATGGCGGTGGATGCGCTCGGGCCCGACCGCGTCCACTGCGTGATGCTGCCCTACCGCTACACGTCGGAAGATTCCCTGAAGGACGCCTTCGAATGCGCCAAGGCCCTCGGCGTGCGCTATGACATCGTGCCGATCGCCGCTGCGGTGGAGGGGCTGGAGGCGACGCTCGCGCCCCTGTTCAAGGGCACGAACCGCGACATCACCGAGGAGAACCTGCAGAGCCGCGCCCGCGGAACCATCCTCATGTCCATCTCCAACAAGTTTGGCGCCATGGTGGTGACGACCGGCAACAAGAGCGAGATGTCGGTCGGCTACGCCACCATCTATGGCGACATGAACGGCGGCTACAATCCGGTGAAGGATCTCTACAAATCCGAGGTCTTCCGCCTGTCGGCCCTGCGCAACCGCTGGAAGCCCGCAGGAGCCCTCGGCCCTGATGGCGAGGTCATCCCGGTCAACATCATCGTCAAGCCGCCCACCGCCGAACTGCGCGAGAACCAGAAGGACCAGGATTCGCTGCCGCCCTATGACGTGCTCGACGCCATCCTGAGACGGCTCGTGGAGCGCGAGGCCTCCGTCGCCGCCATCGTCGCCGATGGCTATGACCTCGACACGGTGAAGAAGGTCGAGCGACTGCTGGGCATCGCGGAATACAAGCGCCGCCAGGCCGCCCCCGGTGTCAAGGTCACGGCCCGCAATTTCGGCCGCGATCGCCGCTATCCCATCGTCAACCGGTTCCGTGATTCCGGCGAGCCGCTGCCGGCGCCCGACATGAACGTGGTCAACCCGACCGCCATGCCGAAGCTCGACGTGGTGGACTTCTGACGGCCCGCCCGGCGCGAACCCTGCCCGGCTGTCCTACTGTCCGAGCGTGAAGGAATAGGTGACGCTGGTGCCGACTGTGAACTGATTGGCGCTGCCGCGCTGGGTGACCAGCGGAGCGGCCGCGGCACTCCCGGCCAGCCGGTCGTAGGCGGCAAAGCCGGTGACGGTCCAGCCGCCATCGAAGCGGTAGGCGACCTGCGCCACCGCTCCGTAGCGCAAAAGGCCGCCGCGCGCCTGGTAGGCGGCGAGCCCGGAGGCGATGCTCTCCGGCGCCGAGACCGAGAAATAGGTCGAGGCGTAGCGGTCGCTCCCGAAGAAAGTCCGCGGTCCCGCCGAGAGGGTCCAGCGCGGTGCCGGCCGCCAGATGACATCGGCTCCGGCATTGCCGACCAGCGCCGCATGCCCGCCGATGCCGTGGCGCACCGCCGCGCGCAGCCGCAGCCACTCGACCGGGAACAGCTCGGCAAAGGCGCCGGCCTCGATGGTGAAGCCGACATCGGGGAGGCCGGCCAGCCTGGCATCGTCGCGCGCGCGGCGGGCCCCCATCAGGGTGAGGTTCGGCCCGACGCGCAGCCAGCCGAGATCGACGATGGCGGGCGCGATGCCGTCGTCGAAGGAGGAGAACCGCTCGGGCGCGCCGGGGGCCCTGAGCGAGAGGCGTGGCAGGATCATCGGCCCGAGCCGGCTCGACCCCATCCACAGGGGCACGGCGGTGACGGTGCCGCCGAGCGTGACCGTCCAGCCGCGGGCCGCTTCGGGCAGGCTCTGGGATGCTGCGGGGAGGGTGGCGGCGCCGAAGGCCAGTGAGGCGACAAGAATGCGGGACAGCATGGGCATGGAGTACTTTTGAAAAAGGGTGAACCGAGGGTAGTGGAGCGAGGTTAACAGGACGTCCTTACGGTCGCCCGCCTTCACCGGATCCTGCGCCCGCACGCCGCACAGGCTGGACCTCGCCGCGCCGCCGGGCTACTGCGACGGCTGGCAAGACCAGATCGAGGCCGCTCGCCATGACCGATCCCGAAGCCCTCAAGCGCGACGCCGCCGCCAGGGCCCTGACCTATGTCGAGGCCGGTATGCGCCTGGGCCTCGGCACCGGCTCGACCGCGAAGCATTTCGTCGACCTCCTGGCAGAGCGCGTAAAGGCGGGGCTGAAGGTCGTGGGTGTGCCGACCTCCGAGGTCACCCGCGCCCAGGCCGAGCGCCTCGGCGTGCCGTTGACGACCCTCGACGAGACGCCCGAGCTCGACATCACCATCGACGGCGCCGACGAGATCGACCCGGCGCTGAATCTCATCAAAGGCGGTGGCGGCGCGCTGCTGCGCGAGAAGATCGTCG
>JAIEPJ010000175.1 GCA_019749835.1 Phreatobacter sp.
TGGAGAAGCACTCGGTCTCCCGCCTCATCGGCGCGCCTCCCGGCTATGTCGGCTATGACGAGGGCGGGGCGCTGACAGAGGCCGTGCGGCGCCGGCCCTATCAGGTCGTGCTGTTCGACGAGATCGAGAAGGCCCATCCCGACGTGTTCAACGTGCTCCTCCAGGTGCTCGACGACGGGCGTCTGACGGACGGGCAGGGCCGCACGGTCGATTTCCGCAACGTGCTGATCATCATGACCTCGAACCTCGGCTCCGAGCTTCTGGTCATGCAGGGCGAGAACGAGGAGGTGGATGCGGTGCGCGACGGCGTCATGTCGATCGTGCGCGGGCACTTCCGCCCCGAATTCCTCAACCGCGTCGACGAGATCATCCTCTTCGGCCGGCTGAAGCGCGAGCAGATGACGACCATCGTCGACATCCAGCTGAAGCGCCTGCAGAAGCTGCTCGACGAGCGCAAGATCGTCCTCGACCTCGATCCAGCCGCCAAGGCCTGGCTCGCCGACAAGGGCTACGACCCCGCCTATGGCGCGCGCCCGCTGAAGCGCGTGATCCAGAAATATGTCCAGGATCCGCTGGCCGAGAAGATCCTCGGCGGGACGATCAAGGACGGCGACAGGGTCAGCGCCGCGGCGGCCGGGGACCGGCTGGTCTTCGAACCCGCGACGCCTGCGATGGCGGCCGAGTAACTTTCGGCTGCACGACGTAGGGAATACAACCCTCTTGCCAGGCCGCCCGTTCGGATGTCCGATCGGGCGGTCTGGTCTGTTTGCGGGAGGGAACCAATGGCCGATGGGGCACCCGAGAAGCAGCAGGAGAAGGTCATCCCGCCTGCCGCGCCGAGGACCGCGGTACTGGTCTTCCACGGAATCGGCGACCAGCGGCCGATGGAGACGATGCTGGGCGTGGTCGATGCCGTGCTCGGAGAGCCGGACGAGCCGGGCGCCATCGGCCGGTGGATCAAACCCTATGTCGGCAAGGACGGCTTCTTCGACCTGAAGTCGGTCTCGACCAAGGCCGTCGGCGACGAGGGCCGTCGCTACGACTTCTTCGAGCTCTACTGGGCCGACCAGATGTCGGGCACGCGGCTCGTCGCCGTGCTCCTGTGGCTCTGCGATCTCGCCAAGCGCGATCGCAAGTCCCTGCCGCCGGACGCGGTCTGGATCTGGTACGCCATCGTCGGCTTGATGACCGGCGCCATGATGGCCGCTGTTCATCTCGTCTGGGTGATCGGTCTCAATCTCACCGCCACCTCGTCGGAGGTTCTCCAGGAGCGTGCCATCGCGGCAGCGGAGCCGGTCGCCGCCGCATTCCTTGCCTTCGGCCTTGCCGCCGCCGCCGTGGTCTGGCTCTGCCTCGGCAAGGGGTGGCGCGCCGCCCTCGCCGTCTTCCTCGTCTTCGCCCTTCTCGCGTTCATCGGCTACTGGAACGGCATCGCCCTTCTGACCCTGATCCCGGTTCTGGCCGGCCTCTTCATCTTCCTCGGCCCCCGTGCAGCCATCGGCGGCATGGCGGTGGTGGCGGCCATCGCCCTCGTCATCGTTCTCTGGGGGCCTTTCCTCGCGCTGGTCGTCGGAATCCGTTCGGCCACGGGCTCCCTCACCAATGTCCAGGCAGCCTTCGACCTCGTGTTCCTGACTGTGAACTTCAAGGCCGCGGCGCCCTGGCTCATCGGCTTCCTCGCCCTGTTCCTTGCGCTCGCCGCCCTCTTCCTCGTGCCCTATGTCGGCGATTGCGCCCGATACCTGCGCGATGCGCCGGACAATATCGAGGCGCGCAACCGCATCCGGCAGCTCGGACTCGAGGTGCTGACGGATTTGCACCAGCGCCAGTCGGGAGGGCGACCACGCTACGACCGCATCGTCGTGGTCTCCCATAGCCTCGGCACCGTCATCGCCTATGACGTGCTGCGGGCCTTCTTCGTCAAGCAGATCTCGAGCCTGCAGCTCACCGACAAGATGATCCAGACATTTGCTCCGATCGACCAGATGCCGGACCGCTCGCTGCGGTCCGCCACCTTCCGCCTTGCCGACCAGGAGAGCGGACCGAACTGGGTGCCGGTCAGCGGTGGCGCCGCGGGAACGGCGCTCGCCTATCAGGCGGCCGTGCGCTGGACCTTCGGCACCTTCTGCCAGGAGCAGCAGGCGAGGTTCGACAATGGCCTCGCCGCCTCGCCCTGGCGCATCAGCGACTTCGTCACGATCGGCAGTCCCTTGACCCACGCCGCCTTGCTGATGACCGAGGACGGTGATCGCGACAGCCTCGACAAGAAGGTCGCGCTGCGCGAATTCCCTGTGGCCCCGCCCGCCCATTCCCACGGGGAGACGGGCCGCGTGCTGTTCGGACGGGAAGGGGGCGACGAGCGGCGGTCCCCGGATAGCCGGCCTCGCCTGCAGCACTCGGCGATGTTCGCTCTCACCTGCTGGACCAATCTCTATTTCGCCCAGAGGTTCGTCGTAAAGGGCGATTTCATTGGCGGTCCGATCAGTGACAGGCTCTCGCCGGGGACAGTGAACGTGCCGCTCCGCACCACCCTGCTCGGAGGCTATTTCAACCACACCCACTACTGGCAGCGCGAACCGGATCGGAAGGCCTCGACCGAACATATCCGCGCGCTGGCGCTGGCGACGCTGGGAGCCTCGGCGTTCCGGCGGGTTCGGGCGGAGCGGAGCAGCCTCGCCTCGCAACCGCCGCCATGATGTCGCGGCGACCTTTGCTTGCCGGCCGTGCGGCTCCGCCCTAGAAGGTCGTCATGACACAGATCGCCCCCATTCACGTCGTCGGCGGCGGCCTCGCCGGTTCCGAAGCCGCCTGGCAGATCGCCGAGGCCGGCGTGCCCGTGGTGCTGCACGAGATGCGCCCCCTGCGCGGGACCGAGGCCCACAAGACGGAAGGCCTGGCCGAGCTCGTCTGTTCGAACTCGTTCCGCTCCGACGATGCCGAGACCAATGCCGTCGGTCTCCTCCATGCGGAAATGCGGCGGACGGGATCGATCATCATGCGCATGGGCGATGCCCATCAGGTGCCGGCCGGCGGGGCGCTGGCGGTCGACCGCGACGGATTTTCGCAGGCGGTCACTGCGGCGCTGGAATCCCATCCACTGATCACCATCCTGCGCGAGGAGGTGGCGGGGCTGCCGCCGGCGGACTGGGACAGCGTCATCGTCGCCACCGGACCGCTGACCTCGCCGGCGCTCGCCGCCGCTGTCGGCCAGCTGACCGGCGAGAAGGAACTCGCCTTCTTCGATGCCATCGCCCCCATCGTCCATTTCGAGTCCGTCGACATGGACAAGGCCTGGTTCCAGTCGCGCTATGACAAGGCGGGGCCTGGTGGAACAGGGGCCGACTACATCAATTGCCCGATGGACAAGGCCCAGTACGAGGCCTTCATCGACGCGTTGCTGGCGGCCGAGAAGACCGAGTTCAAGGAGTGGGAAGGCACCCCCTATTTCGACGGCTGCCTACCCATCGAGGTGATGGCCGAGCGTGGACGCGAGACGCTGCGCTGGGGGCCGATGAAGCCGGTCGGCCTCACCAACAAGCACAATCCCACGGTCAAGGCCTATGCCGTCGTGCAATTGCGGCAGGACAACAAGCTCGGCACGCTGTTCAACATGACCGGCTTCCAGACCAAGCTGAAATATGGCGAGCAGGCCGCCATCTTCCGCATGATCCCCGGCCTCGAGACGGCCGAGTTCGCGCGGCTCGGCGGCATTCACCGCAACACCTATCTGAACTCGCCGAAGGTGCTCGACGCGACGCTGCGGCTGAAGGCCGAGCCGCGGCTGCGTTTCGCCGGCCAGATCACGGGATGCGAGGGCTATGTGGAGAGCGCCGCCATCGGCGGCATGGTCGGGCGGTTCGCGGCGGCCGAGCGGCTGGGCCGGGCGCCATCGCTGCCGCCGGTGACGACGGCCCATGGCGCCCTCATCAACCACATTACCGGCGGCCACGTGTCGACCATCGACGAGGGACCGCGCTCGTTCCAGCCGATGAACGTCAATTTCGGCCTGTTCCCGCCTCTGTCCGAACCGGCGCCGAACAAGGGGCCCGACGGCGAGCGTTTGCGCGGCAATGCCAAGACCCAGGCGCGCAAGAGGGTTCTGAGCGCCAGGGCGCTCGCCGATTTCGACGCCTGGCTCGGCGGCGCGACGCAGGTCGCCGCCGAATAGGCGTCAGCGCGAGGGTGCCGCAGCGGTGACGCGCGTCTCGGCCCGGTCGCGCGTCATCAGGTTGTCGATGCGCTCGCGCTCGGCGCGGAAGGCGGCGAGCATCGGGCCGGCCAGTTCGCGGCCGCGCGGCACGCGGACACGCATCGGATCGACGAAGCGCCCGTTGACCATCACCTCGTAATGCAGGTGCGGGCCGGTCGAGAGGCCGGAATTGCCGAGATAGCCGATCACCTGGCCCTGGCGGACGCGGGCGCCCTCGCTGATGCCGCGGGCGAAGCCCGACAGATGCGAATAGGTCGAGGTGTAGCCATTGGCGTGCTCGATCTCGATGCGGCGACCATAGCCGCCGGACCAGCCCGCCTTGGAGATGACGCCGTTGCCGGCGGCGACGATCGGCGTGCCGATCCGGTCGGACCAGTCGACGCCCGAATGCATCTTGTAATAGCCCATGACGGGGTGACGGCGCATGCCGAAGCCGGAGCGCATCTGGCCTCCGGCGATGGGCTTGCGGATGAGGAACTTGCGGGCCGATTTTCCCTGCTCGTCGTAATAGTCGATGATGCCGTCGGCGGTTGAATGGAAGCGATAGTAGCGGCGGGTCTCCCCGGCGGTGGTGATCGAGGCATAGAGAATGTCGCCGCGACCCGCCTCGCCCTCGTCGTCGGACGCATAGAGGACCTCGAACAGGTCGTTGGAACCGGCACGGCGCGAGAAGTCGACATCATTGCCGAAGACCCGGATGAGTTCGTCGACGATGGGGCGCGGGATCTCCTGGCGCAGGGCGGTCTCGTAGATCGCCGCGTAGAGGCGCAGTCCCGAGCCCTCGTCGTCCTCATCCGATTCGTCGGTGACGTTGATGGCCTCGGCGGGATCTTCCACCGCGACGTAGCGACCCTCGTCGGTCTGGGCGACCGCAGCCTCCGGCGTGCCGCGCTCGCCGACGAGGATGACGCGGACCGGTTGGCTGCGGCCCGAGGCACCCTGGGCGAAGAGGACCCGGATGCGCTGGCCGTCGCGCAGCGTGATCTCGCGGCCGCCACGGGTGAAGGCGGCGGCGATGAGGCGCACGTCGTCGCGCACCGCACCGAGCTCGAGCAGGATCGAAGTGATGGTGTCGCCGGTCTTGGCAATGACCGTGCGGTCCGGCGGGGCCGCGTCGGCCGCGGCCTCGGCGGCGCGTTTGGCGACGCGCACCACATTGGGGTCATCGGGGTCGAGCGCCGCGTTGGCGGGCGAGGGGCGGGTGAGGGGGCCGCCCGCCGGGAGCACCAGCGGGACAGCGAGATCGCTCTGGCTCGCCGCCTCGCGCACCTGGCCGAGGATCTCCTCGGTCGACAGGGTCAACATGGTGCGCTGCTGGGGAGGCAGGGAGGCGATATCGCGCATGACGAGGGTCACCTCGCCATCGGTGTCGGGCGCCTGTTCCTCGGCGCGCTCGGCGGTGTCGCCGGCGAGCAGGCGCAGCGGGTTGAATTCGGGAATGTCGTAATTGCCGCTGGAGGTCTGGACGAGGTTGGCCACCACCCGGGTGTGCGGCCGGACGCGGATGATCTCGCGGTCGCCGACCCGGGAGGTCTGGGAGACGCGGATCGTCTGCTTGGACGACGAGAACAGATCGGCAAGGGGGGTGAGGCGATCGCCCTTGCGGGCGGTGTTGGTCGGCCGGTCGGAGGCCGCGCCGGTGCCGCGGGTGAGGGGCTGGACGATCTCGGCGGGGGCCGGGGGACGGGTGGGGTTCTCCAGTGCCGCCCAGACCGCACCGCCCATCAGCCCGGCGCCGCAGAGGCCGGTGAGAACTGTTCCCGACAGCCAGCGGACATTGACGCGCCGGGCGTCGATGCCGCGGCGCTCGCGGCCGTCGCTCGAC
This sequence comes from Phreatobacter sp., assembly GCA_019749835.1. Classification (GTDB taxonomy): domain Bacteria; phylum Pseudomonadota; class Alphaproteobacteria; order Rhizobiales; family Phreatobacteraceae; genus Phreatobacter. The sequence continues at coordinate 6,036 of JAIEPJ010000175.1, forward strand.
AGCGGCGCCTCGTCCCCGAGCGTCGCGCTGGGGCCGCCATGATGAGGAAAGGACGATCGGCCAGACAGAAGCAAACGCGAATTCTCCGATCGGTCTCGCCGGGCGGAGCCCGGCCAGCGATGCGCGGCGGACGTTGCCCGCACCGCCTCCATCCGTCAAGCAAGGGACCGCAGCGCGGCCCAGGCGAGGAAAGAGCGAGAAATGTGGCGCCGTCAGGGCTGGGCGCCGCCGGAGCCTGTCGGCCGGCGCGCCCGTGCCGATCGCCGAGGAGGCGCGGTCCGGACGGCAGGGCCGGGCAGGCCGCCGGCGTGGCGGACCGGGGACCGGCCCGCAACGGCTGATCCGCGGGAGCCTCATGCCCGGGGCAGCGGCCGCCGCCGTGGAGGCCGGCGCCGCCCTTCAGTCGGCGCCGGGCTGGCCCCGGCTGACGTCGGGCTCCCGGGCCGAGCTGTGGAAAAGTCCTTGTCGAATCGCCGATTGGACCATCCAATCAAGGACCTGAGGGCGTACACGGTACCAGGGCTAATCGCCCGGCGGCAGGCACTGTCGTCGGGACGTCATTTTTTTCCCGGATCCGTGTTGACAGTCCGAACGGGGCTGGCCTATAAACCGCCCATCGACGCGGCGCCGCGCTTTGACCGGCCCGGCTTCGCGTCTCTGAAGCTTCTCAGTCACCTTCTGGTGCATGGTGCT
>JAIEPJ010000180.1 GCA_019749835.1 Phreatobacter sp.
GACTCGATGAAGGAAAATTCGAGGAAACCGAGCGCGGTGTAGGCGCGCCACATCAGGCCCTGCATGATTCCGGCGACCCACATGGCGGAGATGTAGAAGACGATGCCGAGGGTCGAGACCCAGAAGTGCCATTCGACCAGACGGTTCGAATAGAGCTGCTTGCGGTTCCACAGCCACGGAACGAGGCAGTAGATGGCGCCGAAGGAAATGTAGGCGACCCAGCCGAGCGCGCCGGAATGGACGTGGCCGATGGTCCAGTCGGTGTAGTGCGACAGGGAGTTCACCGCCTTGATGGACATGAGCGGACCCTCAAAGGTCGACATGCCGTAGAAGGCGAGCGAGACCACCATCATGCGCAGCACGGGGTCGGTGCGCAGCTTGTCCCAGGCGCCCGAGAGCGTCATCAGGCCGTTGATCATGCCGCCCCAGGAGGGCATCCACAGCATGATCGAGAAGGTCATGCCGAGGGTCTGTGCCCAGTCGGGCAGGGCGGTGTAGTGCAGATGGTGCGGGCCGGCCCAGATGTAGAGGAAGATCAGCGCCCAGAAGTGGACGATGGACAGCCGGTAGGAATAGATCGGCCGCTCGGCCCGCTTCGGCACGAAGTAGTACATGATGGCGAGGAAGCCGGCGGTCAGGAAGAAGCCGACCGCGTTGTGGCCGTACCACCACTGGAACATGGCGTCCTGGACACCGGACCAGACGATGTAGCTCTTCGGCGAATAGATGGAGACCGGAACCGCGGCGTTGTTGCCCAGGTGCAGGACGGCGATGGTGACGATGAAGGCGAGATAGAACCAGTTCGCCACGAAGATGTGCGGTTCCTTGCGCTTCCACAGGGTGGCGAGGAAGACGAGGAGATAGGTGACCCAGACGACCGTGAGGAAGAGGTCGGCATACCATTCGGGCTCGGCGTATTCCTTGCCCTGGGTGATGCCGAGCAGGTAGCCGGTGCCGGCGATGACGATGAAGAAGTTATAGCCGAGGACGACGAACCAGGGCGCGATCTCGCCGGCCAGACGGGCGCGGGAGGTCTTCTGCACCACGTAGAACGACGTCGCCAGCAGCACGTTGCCGCCGAAGGCGAAGATGACAGCCGAGGTGTGGAGCGGGCGCAGGCGGCCGAAATTGGTCCAGGGCAGATCGAAGTTGAGGACGGGATAGGCGAGCTGCAATGCGATGACCAGGCCGACCGTGAAGCCGGCAATGCCCCAGAACACCGCTGCCACGGTGGCGAACTGGACCGGCGCCATATTGTAGTTCGGCTTGCCGTTGATCTCCTGCGGGATCACCGTCGGGCGTGCCATGTAGCGGTTGCCGAGGGCGAAGATCGCCCCCACCGAGGCGGCCGCGAAGAGATAGACGTGGAAGGAATAGGCCGGGTCGACCGAGCCTGATGCGATGAACAGGCACAGCATGGCGGTGGCCGCGAAGGCCACCATGCTGGTGACCTCCGGAACTGACAATGTCTTCTGGGCTTGACCCTGGCTCATCTCGTGCCCCTCGTCCTGCTGGCGGCAGACGGTCCGCCGGAACAGGCGACCCCGTATTGCAGAGCACCATTGGCAGGCGCAGCGGGAGGGACATTGATGTGCATCAAGACGGCGCGGCGGGGCGCGGCGGCCGTCCGCGGTCGTTGATGTCGATCAACGCGCGCGCATCCGCATCGGTGACAATTCGGAATGTCGGCGGATATGGTCCCGCCCTGTCCGGAGGTCCGCCCCCATGACGTCCTCGACGCAGACGGCAGCCGCATGCGCCGCCGCATCCGCCCCCCGCGACGCGGCTTTCCCGGCCTCGATGGGCAATATCGCGCTCGCGGAGAGAAGCGTGCCCCGCTACACCTCCTATCCGACCGCGCCGCATTTCACTCCGGCCGTGACGCCGGCGACCTATCGCCGGTGGCTCGGCGAATTGTCGCCCTGCACCAGCCTGTCGCTCTATCTCCACGTGCCCTTCTGCGCCGCGATGTGCGCCTATTGCGGCTGCCATACCAAGGTGACGCGCCGGGCCGAGCCCGTCGCCACCTATCGCGATCACCTCCTCGCCGAGATCGACCTCGTCGCCGGGCTGACGCCGGCCCGCCAGGTGCGCCACCTGCACTGGGGCGGCGGAACGCCTTCCATGCTGGGCGAAGCCGGCCTCACTGCCGTCGCCGAGCAACTGGCGCGTCGCTTCCGGATCGGCGCCAATGCCGAACACGCCATCGAACTCGACCCGCGCCAGCTCGACCGCACCCTCGCCGCGGCGCTGAAGCGCGTTGGCGTGACGCGGGCCAGCCTCGGCGTGCAGGACCTCAATGCCCATGTCCAGGAGGCGATCGGCCGGGTCCAGCCCCATGCCGTCGTGGCTGCGGCGGTCGAGACGCTGCATGCGGCGGGGATCGATGCCCTGAGCTTCGACCTGATGTACGGCCTGCCGCACCAGAGCCTGTCGGACCTGATGCGGACCATCGACCTCGCCGCGGCGATGCAGCCGAGCCGAATCTCGCTGTTCGGCTATGCCCATGTGCCCTGGTTCAAGACCCACCAGCGCCTCATCGACGAGCAGGCCCTTCCCGACGCGGTCGAGCGCTTCCGCCAGCAGACGGCGGCGCGCGAGGCCCTCCAGGCCCTCGGCTATGAGGCGATCGGTCTCGACCATTTCGCCCGCCCCGACGACTCGATGGCGGTGGCGGCGCGCGAGCAGAAGCTGAAGCGCAATTTCCAGGGCTACACGACCGACGACGCGCAGGCGCTGATCGGTTTCGGCGCCTCCGCGATCGGCCGGCTGCCCCAGGGGTTCGTGCAGAACGCCCCGGATATCGGCGCCTATCACCGCGCCGTCGACGCCGGAACGCCGGCCACGGTGCGCGGCCTCGCCCTGTCGCTGGAGGACCGGGTGCGGGCCGATGCGATCGAGCGGCTGATGTGCGATTTCTCCGCCGATCTCGAGGCGGTCGCCAGCCGTCATGGCGTCTCGCGCGACTTCTTCGACCGGGATCTCGAGGAGTTGCGGCCGCTGGAGAGCGAAGGCCTCGTCTCGCGCTCGGCGCGTACCGTTGTCGTCAGCGATGCCGGTCGGCCGCTGGTGCGGGTCGTCGCCTCGCTGTTCGACGCCCACCTCGCGAAGGCGGGCCGCCATTCCAGCGCCGTCTGATCCATCGGTTCCCCCATGTCTGCCTCATCGCTCACCTTTTTCGCCGGCATGCTGATGGGCTTCGCCTCCAGCCTGCATTGCGCGGGCATGTGCGGCAGCATCGGCTCGGCCCTGATGCTGACCGTGCACCCCGACGGCGATGCGCGGCAGCGGGCGCGCATGCTGCTCGTGACGCAGTTCGGCCGTGTCCTCGCCTATGCGGTTGCTGGCGGCATTCTCGGCACGTTCGGGTCGGGGATCGCCGGCGCCTTCGACCAGACTGCGGCCTACCGCGTCCTGCAATGGGCGAGCGCGGTGACGCTGGGCTGGATCGGCCTGTCCACCGCCGGCCTCATTCCCTCGCTCGTCGCCTTCGACCGCCTGGCGGCCCCGGTCGGTCACGCGATGATGACCATGACCTCCCGCCATCCCGGTTTCGGCGTCGGGGGGCCGATGGCGCTGGGAATCATCTGGGGATTCATGCCCTGCGCCATGGTCTATGGGGCGCTTTTCACCGCCATGCTGGCCGGGACGGGCGCCGGCGGCGCGGCGCTGATGCTCGGTTTCGGGCTCGGCACCGTGCCGGCCGTGATGGCCAGCGCCATGGGAGTCGCGACATTGAAAAGCCTCGGCCGCAATCCGGCGGCGTCGATGGCGGTCGGCCTCGCGATCACCGCCTTTGCCGTCGCCTCGGTGCTGATCGGACCCGAGGGCGGAATCCTCTGCCTGCCGGCCCTCCGCTAGCCCGGCAGCCTGCTTCATTTCGCCTGTTTGCGCCGCAGCCGGGGATAGTCGACAGTGCCGGCCATGGAGCCGCTTGTCGATCCCCGCCGCGGTGATGCCGAAGACGACGCGTCGAGCCCGGCGACCCGTTCCTTCATCAAGCTTGCAGGCTCGCTTTTCGCCGAGATCAGCCTGCCCAAGCTTATCTTCGCGTGGACAAGCCTCATCCTGGTGCCGGGCCTGCTCCTCGGTGCGGCGCCGCTGGTCGTGACCGGCTGGATCGATACGCTGTCGGGCCGGATCACCGCCCTGGCCGGGTTCAGTTCCGTGCTCCTTCTGCTGCTGGTGGCCGTCGTCGGCTGGTTTGGCTGGCGTCCGCTGTTCCGCTCGGCGGAGCGCAGCTTCTGGTCGCTCAACGCGCTGGCCATCCAGCCGGGCTATGCGACGAGCCGCGAGGCGCTGCGCCATGTCGTCGAACGCTTTTCGCCGCGGGCGACGCTGCCTGAAGGCCGCGCGCGGCTGAGGTCGCTCTCCGCGATCGGCGCCGCCGCCCTGATCGCGGTCACCGCCATCGGTGTCATCCTCCTCGTCTGGCCTTCGACCCGCTGGACGGCGGATTTCATCGATTTCGCCCGGCCCAACCGGCTCGTGCGGCCGGCCCTCGCCAATGCGGTCGTCCTGGTGGCGGTCTACATGGCGATCGCCTCGATCAGCTGGGGCTATGCGGATTCGACGATGGCGCCGCCCGCCGATCTTGAGGCCTTCGACCTGCCGGCCATGGGCGGGCGGTCATGGCGGGTCGTCCATCTGTCCGATCTGCACATCGTTGGCGAACGCTACGGTTTCCGCATCGAATGCGGGCGCAGGGGGCCGCGCGGCAATGGCCGTCTGGTGCGGATTCTGGAAAGGCTGGCGGCGCTCCACGCCGCCGAACCGCTGGACCTGATCATGGTGACCGGCGACACAACGGATGCCGGCCGTTCGGCGGAATGGGCGGAGTTCCTCGACCACGTCTCGCGTCATCCGGAACTAGCGGCGCGGATGCTGCTGCTGCCGGGGAACCATGACCTCAACATCGTCGACCGCGCCAATCCGGCCCGGCTCGACGTGCCGTTCAGCCCGTCCAAGCAGTTGCGGCGGCTGCGCACCCTTTCCGCGATGGTGACGATCCAGGGCGACAGGGTGCGGCTCCTCAACCGGGATCGTGGTGTGCTTGGCCAGACGCTCGCGGCGGCGGCGGCGCGCAAGCAGGACCTCATCCAGGCTCTCGCCGAGACGGCCTCGCTGGGATCAGCCGTGAACTTCGCCACCTTCTGGGACAATCTCTTTCCGCTGGTCCTGCCGCCGGCGACCGATGACGGTCTTGGCGTCATCCTGCTCAATTCCAACGCCGAGACGCACTTTTCCTTCACCAATGCGCTTGGGCTCGTGTCGCACGAGCAGGAGGCCGCCCTGGCGGCGACGATCCGGCAATATCCGCGGGCGTCGTGGATCGTCGCCCTGCACCACCATCTGATCGAATATCCCCGGCCGGCCCGCGCGTTCTTCAAACGGGTGGGCACCGCGCTGGTCAACGGCAGCTGGTTCGTCCGCCAGCTCGATCCGCTCGGGGAGCGCCTGGTCGTCATGCACGGCCATCGCCATGTCGACTGGATCGGCCAATGTGGTCAGGTGCGCATCATTTCGGCGCCGTCGCCGGTCATGCTCGCCGACGAGGCGGCGCCGAGCCTCTTCTACCTTCACCGCCTTTCCTCGGGCACGGGCCCAGGTCCGCGCCTGCGCCTCGCTGAACCCGAGCGGATCGTCGTCCCGCCGGAGGCGCCGTCCCTGGCCTCGGACTGGCGTGATGCGGCCGGAACCAGGCGGGCAGGACGGCGTTAGGCGGCCGAGGACCACGCCGACCACAATGGCTGTGGAGCACCTTCGCCCTCCTAGGACTAACCCTTTCGTGATAGCGCCGATGGGGCTAGTGATTGACCCGGCCATCGCGGTCCTGTTCAGTAACATGCAGTTTTTCCAAGCGTTTCCGAGATCATGACACGGCCAGGCACCGCTCACTCACGCAGCTGGCGCGGCTGGGCAGCCCTGGCCGTCGCGCTGCGGTCGCGCTCGCTGCCGCTGGTGCCGGTCGCCCTCGCTCTCACGCTCGGTCTTGCCGGCTGCGCCGTCGGGCCCGACTACCAGTCTCCGACGCCCGCTCTCACCGCCAACCATGCCAATGCCCGCCATGCGCGCCCGATCCGGCCGGGTGAACTCACGGACTGGTGGAAGCGTTTCGGCGATCCGACCCTGAACCAGCTCATCGATGAGGCCGTGGCGGCCAATCTCGACGTCGCCGCCGCCAAGGCGCGCATCCGCGCAGCGCGGGCGACACGGGTACAGGCCGCCGCGGGCCTCTTCCCGCAGGTCAATGGCGGCGCCTCTTCGTCGCATGCGCGGTCGAGCGCCTCCGCCTCCGGCGTGAACTTCACGTCGAACCTCTATCAGGTGGGCTTCGACGCGAGCTGGGAGCTCGATCTTTTCGGCGAGACGCGGCGCGGCCTCGAAGCGGCGGATCGGGGCGTGGAAGCGGCGGAGGAGAGCCTGCGCACGACGCTTCTGACTCTCGTCGGCGACGTCGCCCAGAACTATGTCGAGGCGAAGGGATTTCTCGCCCGCGCCGGCTTCGCGCAGCGGACGGTGGCGATCCAGCGGCAGACCGCGGCGCTGACCCGCGCCAGGTTCGAGGCCGGCGCCGCCTCGGCCGTCGACGTCGCCAAGGCGACGGCCTTCGCCAGCAGCACCAGCGCCAATATCCCGACGCTGGAGACTGCCTTCTCGGCCGCCGCCCACCGGATCGGCGTGCTGATCGGCCGGGAGCCGGCCGCGGTCGTCGCCCTGCTGCGGCGCA
>JAIEPJ010000240.1 GCA_019749835.1 Phreatobacter sp.
GCCGCTCGCCGACCTTCACGCCGAAGGTCATGGCCGTGTAGGTCTCGACCGAGCCGATGCCGTAGATGCAGGAGACGGAGGCGACGATGATGACGTCGTCGCGTTCGAGCAGGGCGCGCGTCGCCGAATGGCGCATGCGGTCGATCTGCTCGTTGATGGAGGATTCCTTCTCGATATAGGTGTCCGAGCGGGGAACGTAGGCCTCCGGCTGGTAATAGTCGTAGTAGGAGACGAAATACTCCACCGCGTTGTTGGGGAAGAAGCTCTTGAACTCGCCGTAGAGCTGGGCGGCCAGCGTCTTGTTCGGCGCCAGCACGATGGCCGGGCGCTGCGTCTCGTTGATGATCTGCGCGGCGGTGAAGGTCTTGCCGGAGCCGGTGACGCCGAGCAGGACCTGGTCGCGCTCGCCGGCGCGGATGCCGGTGACGAGTTCGGCGATGGCGGAGGGCTGGTCGCCGGCGGGCTGGAAGTCCGAGACGATCTCGAAGCGCTTGCCGCCCTCCCATTTCTCCGGACGCGGCGGCTTGTGCGGCACCCAGGTGCGGCCGTCGACCTCCGGGCGGCCCTCCTGGATCAGCCGCTCCAGCGCCTTGACCGTGGCGGTGACGCCGGAGGCGCCGATCTCCGATTCGATGTCGAGGGCCTGGGCCTGGTCGACGCCGATGCCGAGGCGGTGGGCGAGGGCCTTGTCGGCGAGGGTCGCCTCGCCCCTGAACGCGGCCTGCGGCGCCTCGGCGAAGCCGCCGGTGGGGCCGGTGCCGGAGCCGAGGCCGGCCGTGCCGCGGTTGATGGCGGGGTTGAGGAGGTCGGCCAGCGCCGGGCCGAGCGGCTGCAGCTCCGGCTTCGCGGCTTTGGACTTCGGCGCGCGGGCGGGCTTCGGCACGGGCGGCGTGGTTCTGGGGCTTTTCGGCATGGCCGCACTATGGGCCTGCCGGGCCGGGCGGGAAAGGGCGGCAGAGGCCCTCCCGCCATGCTGCTGACAGGCCATGGCAGCGGCGCCGAAAAAAAAGGGCGGAGCCGATGGCTCCGCCCGAGGCGTGGGAGAGGTGTGGCGGGCTCAGGCGCGCTTGGCGGAGGCGCGCTCGACGGCGACGAAGAGGGCGAGGGCGACCACGGCCAGCGCCGCGAAGATCGCCCAGGGGCTGATGCCGAGCAGGGTGTGGAGTTGCACCCGGCCGAGGGCGCCGACGGGCAGGATGGTGGCCTTCACCCAGTCGAAGGTCAGGGCATAGACGATGCCGCCGACCAGCATGCCGCCGGCGCCGACCAGGGCGTGGAGGCTGCCGCCGCCGATGGCCGCCAGCGCCGTGCCGGGGCAATAGCCGTAGAGCACCATGCCGACGCCGAAGAGGGCGGCGCCCAGCGACACGGCCAGGAGGTCGGCCGGCTTGATGTGGAACTTGGCATAGCCGAACTGGACCATGAGGAAGACGCCGACGCCGCCGACGATGATCGCGGTCATCATGATCTTGAGGACGGTGAAGTCCTGGAACAGGAACTGCCGGACGATGGTGTTGTAGTCGGCGACGCGGCCGCGATGCAGCAGGAAGCCGAAGGCGAAGCCGAAGACGAGGGCGAGAGCGAGGGCGGCGGTGCCGGTGACGGGAAGGGTCATGGTGATGTCCTCGGATCAGCGGGCGGTGCGGAACATGGCGAAGGCGGTGGCGGTGCCGGTGGCGAACATCACGGCGAGGAAGACCCAGCCGCTGAGCGCCAGCTGCAGGCCGCCGGAAATGCCGTTGCCGCTGGTGCAGCCATTGGCGAGGCGGGCGCCGTACATGGCGATGATGCCGCCGAGGAAGGCCGCGGCGTAGCGCTTCAGCGGCGAGGGGCCGAAGCGCTCGGCCCAGACGGTGGGCACCTGCTCGAAGCGGAAGGAGCCGGCCAGCACGGCCGAGCCGAAGCCGCCGGCCAGCGTGCCGACGAGGAACAGCGTGCCGTAATCGAGGCTGAAGAGGTTCCGCGCCCAGTAGCTGTTGCTGGCCACGGCCTCGGCGCCGAGGACCGGCGTGGCGACGGCACCCGAGACCTGGGACAGGGCGGTGGTGATGCCCAGCGGGTTGTTGACGACGAGGAAGACGACCCAGCTCAGCACGCCGATGCCAATGCCGACGAGATAGGGGGTCCAATCGATGATCAGCCCGGCGCGGGCGGTGGCTGGCCGGTAGTCGAGCGTGGTCTGGAGCGACATGGCGGTCTCACGATGACGGTGCGGGGGATGGAAAGCGTCCCGGCCTCCCATCGGTTTTCCCATATACATATGAATGTGTGAATGTGTCAACGGACCCGATGGCGTCGGGAGTTGATCCAGAACATGGCGGCGCCTGCGGCTTCGGCGTCTCATCCGGCCATTGACGCAGGGGATTGACGGCCATGGCCCGCGACGACCTCATCCATCCCGACACCGACAAGCCCGTGCCGGCCGCGACCGAGCCTCCCGCCGCGGTGCCGACGCCCGTCGCGGCGGACACCTCCGACCTTGCGGAGGAGGGGCCCGAAGGCGCTGCCGCCATCGCCCAGGCGGCGGGCGATGTCGGGGACGAAGCCATGCCCGACGCGGGGGCCCCCGCCAGGGGACGGGCCGCCCGCGGGCGCCACCAGATCGCCCAGATGAAGCGCGACCCGGCGACCATCCGGCGGCTTTTCGAAAGCGGCGAATATCCTTACGTGACGCGCTTGGCGGCCAAGCCCTACGAGGCCCACATGCTGGAGCTGCAGCGCGAGCTCCTGAAGGCCCAGCGCTGGATCGAGGAGAGCGGCGAGCGCATCGTCGTGCTGTTCGAGGGCCGCGACGCCGCCGGCAAGGGCGGCACGATCAAGCGCTACATGGAACATCTCAACCCGCGCACCGCCCGTGTCGTGGCGCTCGCCAAGCCGAGCGAGCGGGAGCGGACGCAATGGTATTTCCAGCGCTACATCGCCCATCTGCCGTCGGCCGGCGAACTCGCCCTGTTCGACCGCTCCTGGTACAACCGCGCCGGCGTCGAACGGGTCATGGGGTTCTGCTCGCCCACCGACTATCTCGAATTCATGCGCCAGTGCCCGGATCTGGAGCGCATGCTGACGCGGGCGGGGATCCGGCTGTTCAAATACTGGTTCTCGGTGTCGCGCGACGAACAGCGCAGCCGCTTCGAGGCGCGCGAGACCGATCCGCTGAAACAGTGGAAGCTCTCGCCCATCGACCGCGCCTCGCTCGACAAGTGGGACGCCTATACGGAGGCCAAGGAGGCGATGTTCTTCTACACCGACACCGCCGACGCCCCCTGGACCATCGTCAAGTCGGACGACAAGAAGCGGGCGCGCCTCGCCTGCATGCAGCACTTCCTCTCCTCCCTGCCCTATCCGAACAAGGATCTCTCCGTGGCGGTGGCGCCCGACCCGCTGATCGTCGGGGCGACCAGCCATGTCATCGGTCGCGACGGCGGCATTCTCGGCAAGACCGTGCATCCGGAGTTGAGGCGCGGGGGCTAGGCTATCGGCGGAGACAGGCACAGATCGCGGGGCGGGTGCGCGCCGCACGGCCTTGACGGCCGTCAGGCCCGCCCGGGAATGTCCCGGTTCGATCCGCAGACTGACCGCACGCCCCGGAGCATCGCATGACCACCCTGTCCCGCCGGACCACCCTTGGCCTGATCGCCTCGAGCCTCGCTGCTCCCGCCCTTGCCCAGGCCGACTATCCCACCCGTCCGGTCACCGTCATCGTGCCGCAGGCGGCGGGCGGCGCCAATGACATCATCGGCCGTCTGGTCAGCGAGAAGCTGTCGGAGGTCATGGGCCAGCGTTTCGTGGTCGAGAACCGAGCCGGTGCCGGCGGCAATCTGGGCTCGCAGGCCGCCGCCCGGTCGACCCCGGACGGGTACACGCTGCTCGTCACCATCTCGGCGAGCCAGGCCATCAACCCGGCGCTCTATGCCCGCACCGGCTTCGACCCGGTGAAGGATTTCGCGCCCATCTCGCTGCTCGGCACCGTGCCGAACGTGCTCGTGGTGCACCCGGCCTTCGAGGCGAAGTCGGTCGCCGACCTCATCCGCCTGGCGAAGGACAAGCCCGGCTTCTACCAATATGCCTCGGCCGGCAACGGCACGCTCAACCACCTCGTCGGCGAGATGCTGAAGTCGCGGGCCGGCATCGACCTCAAGCACATCCCCTATCGCGGCATCGCGCCGGCGCTTTCGGATGTCATCGCCGGCCATGTGCCGATCAGCTTCGCCAACCTGCCCGCCGCCATCAGCCAGATCCAGGCCGGCACGGTGCGCGCCCTCGGCGTGTCGACGCTCAGGCGCAACAGCTTCGTGCCCGACGTGCCGACGATCGCCGAGACGGTGCCCGGTTTCGACGCCGAACTGTGGATCGCCCTCTATGCGATCGCCGGCACGCCGCAGCCAGTGGTCGACAGGCTGGTCGCCGCCACCCACCGGGCGCTGCAGGCACCCGACATCAAGGCGAAATTCGCCCAGCAAGGCGCGGAAGTGGTGACCTCCACCCCGGCTGAACTGGCGGCGAAGCTCGATGCCGACCTCAAGGTCTGGGCCGAGATCGTCAAGGCCTCCGGCGCCCGCATCGAGTGAGCGTGCCCGCGTGCGGCTCCTGAACCCGCTGCACGCGACGGTAACCCGATGGGGCTATCCTCGCGGTCCCTGATCGGCCTCGAGGATGTCGTCATGATGCACTCCCCACCGCTGAGCCGGCGGCTCGCGCTTTGCGGACTGGTCGCGGCCACGTGGCCCGCCGCAGCCCAGGCGCCGCGCCGGAAGCTGCCGGACACCGAGACCACGACGCGGGGCGGCCTGTCGGCCTGGCTGACCGATCCGACCACCCGCTATGCCCATGCCGTGCTCGGCGATGCCATCGAGGCCGGCGGCTTCGCCGTGGAACAGGCGGGGCGGCAGTTCCACGTCACCCTGCCGGAGGAGGCGGTGTTCGAGGATCGCCGCGTCCGGCTGGAGGACATCGATGGCGACGGCCGGCCCGAGGCGATCGTCGTCAAGTCCTATCTGCGGCGCGGCGCGGCCCTGGCCGTCTATCGCATCGAGGCCGATGCCATCGTGCCGCTGGCGGAAGGCGATCCGATCGGCATCCCCAACCGCTGGCTCAACCCGGTCGGTGTCGCCGATTTCACCGGTGAGGGTCCGCCGCTGATCGCCGCGGTGATCACCCCGCATATTGCCGGGTCGCTGCGCCTCTACCGGCTGCAGGGCCGCGCCCTCGTCGAGGTGGCCCGGCTCGACGGGGTCACCAACCACGTCATCGGGTCGCGCGACCTCGACCTGGCGCGGATCACCGATATCGACGGCGACGGCCGCCCGGAGATCGTGGTGCCGGCGCAGGACCGCCTGAGCCTGACGGCCGTCAGTTTCGCGGGGGGGCGCGGGCGGATCGTGGCGCGGGCGGTGGTGCCGAGCCCGATCATCCGGCTTGAACCCATGAACGGCGGCGCGGCGGTGGTCCATCTCCAGGACCGCAGCACGGTGACGCTGGCGCTGCGGCCCGGCTGAACGCGAACCTTGCGAAACTGTCACGTGAGCAGGGGCGCGACCCGTGATAAACAGGCGCCATGATACCGGACTCCCTTTGACATGCGCCGCTGGATCGTCCTGCTTCTTCTCATCGTCGCTCTCGGGGGCGGCGCCTGGTGGCTGACCGGGCCGGGCTCGCTCGCGGTCGCCGACCAGCCCGCCTGGCGCACGGCCCGGGTCGACCGCGGCGACGTGGTCGCGGCGGTCAATGCGACCGGCGCGATCAATCCGATCTCCACCGTGGTGGTGGGATCGCAGGTCTCCGGCCAGGTGCAGGAGATCCTCGCCGACTACAATTCGCAGGTCGAGGCCGGGCAGATTCTCGCCCGCCTCGATCCGACGCAGGTCAGGGCGCGCCTCGACGGCGCGCGCGCCGACCTCGCCAATGTGCGCGCCGCGCGCGAGGTGCAGCTGGCGCAGATCGAGCAGGCGCGCTCCGAGATCGTCCGCGCCGATGCGGTCCGCCAGGATGCCACCGCCAAGCTGGCGCAGGTCGAGGCGCAGCTCGCCGAGGCCGAGCGCAACTATGTGCGCCAGCGCGAGCTCGGCGCCCGCGGGGCCGTCGCCCAGGCGGTCATCGACACGGCACGGGCCAGCGTCGAGGGACAGCGCGCCGGACGCGATTCGGCACGCGCGCAGATCGCCTCGGCGGAAGCCTCCAAAAACTCCATCGAGGCGGCCTTGCGGGTGGCCCAGGCGCAGACCGGCACGATCGATGCCCAGATCGTCCAGCGTCAGGCGGTGGTCCGGCAGATCGAGGTGGACCTCGCCAATACGGAGATCCGCTCGCCGGTGAAGGGCACCGTCGTGCAGCGGCAGGTCGAGCTCGGCCAGTCGGTCGCGGCCTCGCTGCAGGCGCCGACCCTCTTCCTCGTGGCGCAGGATCTCACGTCGATGGAGATCTACGCCAATGTGGACGAGGCCGATGTGGGCCGGGTGCGCTCCGGACAGCCGGTGACCTTCTCGGTCAATGCCTATCCGGGCCGGGAATTCACCGGCGAGGTGAAACTCGTCCGCCTCGGCTCGCAGACGGTGCAGAACGTCGTGATCTACACGGCGATCATCTCGTTCCGGAACCCGCGGATGGAGCTGCTGCCCGGCATGACCGCGACGCTGCGGGTGATCTCCGATCGCCGCGAGGGCGTGGTGCGGGTGCCCAATGCGGCGCTGCGCTGGCGCCCGGCGGGCACGGCGCCTGCCGAGCGGACGCAGGCCCAGGCGCCGGCCGCCAATCCCTTCGCCCCGCCGGGGCC
>JAIEPJ010000135.1 GCA_019749835.1 Phreatobacter sp.
AGGGCACCGGCAAGGAGCAGCAGATCCGCATCCAGGCCTCCGGTGGCCTCTCCGACGCCGACATCGAGAAGATGGTGAAGGAGGCGGAAGTCCACGCCGCCGAGGACAAGGGTCGCCGCGAGCTCGCCGAGGCTAAGAACCAGGCCGACGGCCTCGTTCACTCGACCGAGAAGGCCCTCTCCGAACATGGCTCGAAGGTCGCCGAGACCGACCGCAAGGCCATCGAGGATGCCCTCGCCGCCGTCAAGGAAGCGGTCAAGTCCGAGGACGTCGAGGGCCTCAAGGAGAAGACCAACACCCTGGCGCAGGTCTCCATGAAGCTCGGCGAGGCCATGTATGCGGCCCAGCAGGACGCCGCCGGTGCCGAAGGCGCCGCGCCGAAGAAGGACGACGTCGTCGATGCCGACTTCACGGAAGTGAAGGACGACAAGAAGAAGAGCGCGTAAGGCCCGCAGGGTCTTATCCAGCGGGCCCCCGGAGGCATTCCGGGGGCCTTCGCTTGAACGGGGGCAGAAGCTGGGTCGATGTCCAAGCGCGATTATTATGAAACTCTGGGGGTCGGCCGCGATGCCGACGAAGCGACGCTGAAAGCCGCCTTCCGCAAGAAGGCGATGCAGTATCACCCCGACCGCATTCCCGACAATGCCGAGGCCGAGGCTCAGTTCAAGGAGCTGAACGAGGCCTATCAGGTGCTGTCCGACGGCCAGAAGCGCGCCGCCTATGACCGCTTCGGCCACCAGGCCTTCGAGAATGGCGGCGGTGGCGGCGGCCATCCCGGCTTCGGCGGCGATTTCGCCTCGTCCATGTCCGACATCTTCGAGGAGCTGTTCGGCATGTCCGGCGGCCGCCGTCGCGGTGCCGGCGGGCGCGAGCGCGGCGCCGACCTGCGCTACAACATGGACATCACGCTGGAAGAGGCCTTCGGAGGCAAATCCGCCCAGCTGCGCATTCCCACCACGGTCTCCTGCGAGGCCTGTTCAGGGACCGGCGCCAAGCCCGGCTCCAAGCCGAAGACCTGCGGCACCTGCGGCGGCCAGGGCCGCGTACGCGCCTCCCAGGGCTTCTTCTCGGTCGAGCGCACCTGCCCGACCTGCCAGGGTCGCGGCCAGGTCATCGAGGACCCCTGCGGCAATTGCGCCGGTGCCGGCCGCACCACCAAGGAGCGCGTGCTCTCGGTCAACATCCCCGCCGGTGTCGAGGACGGCACCCGCATCCGTCTCGCCAACGAGGGCGAGGCCGGCTTCCGCGGCGGCCCACCCGGCGACCTCTACATCTTCCTGTCCATCGAGCCGCATGCCTTCTTCCAGCGGGACGGCCAGGACCTCTATTGCCGCGCGCCGGTCTCCATGGTGACCGCGGCTTTGGGCGGCGCCTTCGAGGTGCCGACCATCGACGGCGGAAGAGCCCAGGTGAAGGTTCCCGAGGGAACCCAGTCCGGCAAGCGCTTCCGCCTCTCCGGCAAGGGCATGCCGGTGCTGCGCTCAAAGGCGGTCGGCGACCTCTATGTCCAGGTCGATGTCGAGACCCCGCGCGCCCTCACCCGGCGCCAGAAGGAACTGCTCGCCGAGTTCGACAAGGAGAGCTCGAAGGACACCCAGCCGGAAACGGCGGGCTTCTTCGCCAAGGCCAAGGCCTTCTGGGACGGGCTGGCCAAGGAGGGGTGAGGCCCCGCCGCGCCGGGTCACGGGCGGACGGCGCGATCCACGTGCCTCCTTCGAGGCTGGCGCGATCAGGGCCCAAGTCCCTCACCCCGCCGATCCCTCACTCCGCAGCGAGCGAGCCCTTCAGCGGCAGCTTGGCGAGAGGCGGTGGCGCCGTCGCCTCGTCGAATTCCAGCGCCTCGATCCGCCCGCCGCGCTTGGCGATCTTGTCGGCCGAGGTGAGGATCTGACCGAGATCCTCGTGCGCCTGGCCGAAATGCTTCTGCAGGTTCAGGACCCGATCGGTCAGCCGCGTGACATCGTCGAGGATGTGGGAGACCTCCTTCTGGATGACGCGGGCCTCCTCGCGCATCCGCTCGTCCTTGAGCAGGCCCTGCACCACCTGCACGGCGAGCATCATTAGCGACGGCGAGACGATGATGATCCGGGCCCGGAAGGCCTTCTGGACAATGTCGTCGAAATGCTCGTTGAGGTCCGCATAGATGCCCTCCGACGGCACAAACATCAGCGCCATGTCCTGCGTCTCGCCGGGGATCAGGTATTTCTCGGCGATATCCTTGATATGGACCGTCAGGTCCTGGCGCAGCCGCTGGGCGGCGAGGCGCCGCACCTCCTCGGCATGGGCCTCGCGCCACATCGTCACCGCCTCCAGCGGAAACTTGGCGTCGACGACGAGGCCGCGGCTGTCGCCGGCGAGGCGGATGACGGCATCCGGCCGCTTGCCGTTGGAGAGCGTCGGCTGGAAGGTGAAACCGGTGCGCGGCAGGCCGTCCGACAGGATCGCCTCCATCCGCCCCTGGCCGAAGGCGCCGCGCGCCTGCTTGTTGGCGAGCACGTCCTTCAGAGTCACCACCTGGCCCGCGAGGTCGGTAAGGTTCTTCTGGGCGCTGTCGATGACGGCGAGGCGTTCGTTGAGCCGCCCGAGATTCTCCATCGTCGTCTTGGTCTGTCCCTCCAGCGACTGGCCGATGCGGGTCGACATGCCATCAAGCCGGTCGCCAAGCTGGCGGGCGAGGTCGTTCTGGCGCGAACCGAGCCCTTCCGCCATGGCCTGCAGGCGGCCGGTGAGCTCCGACTGGATGCGCGTCATCTCGCCCATCCGCTCCTCGATCTCCTGGGCGTGGATGACGGCGCGCTCGGCCTCCAGCGCGCGGGCGCCCGCCTGCCGGCGCAGCGCGACGAACAGCACGGCGAGCATCAGCACGGAGAGGCCGAGGAGGGCGAGGGCAAGTTCGCCGGCCGTGATCGCGCGGCCGCCGACGACGAGGACGATATCGGTCATGGCGGCAGTTTAGGCGATTCGCGGGCTGTCGCGGCCGGCGGAGCGAACCGGGACCGTCTGGCCTACATGAAGCGGCGCAGGTCCGTCGCGGCCCGCGCCGGTTCGCGGGCGACATCGAAGGTCGAGACGAACTGGCCCTGCCGGTCCATCAGATAGACGAAGGTGGTGTGGTCCATCGTGTAGCCGCCACCATCCAGCGGGACCTTCCGGCCATAGGCGCGATAGGCGCGCATCGCCTGCGTCACCTGCTCCTCGGTCCCGGTGAGGCCGCGGATGGAGGCGTGGAAGCTGCCGAGATAGGTCGCCAGCAGCTCGGTCGTGTCGCGCGCCGGGTCGACGGTGACGAAGATCACGTTCACCTTCGCCGCATCGGGCCCCAGCGTGTCAAGCAACTGGGTGATCTCGAACAGCTTGGTCGGGCAGATATCCGGGCAATGGGTGAAGCCGAAGAAGACGAGGCTCGGTTTGCCCTGCAGGTCCTTCTCGGTGAAGGGCTTGCCGTTCTGATCGGTGAGGCTGAAGGCGCCGCCGATCGCCGAGGAGCTGGAGGCGAGCTGACCGCCGCGCGGCATGGTGAAATGCACCACCGCCGCGAGCACGCCGAGGCCCCCGACCAGCAGGGCCAGCGACAGGATGAGCGCGACCGAGCGCGGGCTCTTGCGCGGCGGGACAGGCTTGTTGGGCTGCGTCATGAGGGTCTCAGAAGCACCAGGCAAGGCCGGCGGCGAGCGTCTCGAGGAAGACCTTCGACCCCTGCGTCCACCACAGCACGCCCGAGGCCGCCATAAGCGCGGCGGTGCCGCAACCCGCCGCCCAGAGGGCAAGGCGCGGTGTTTCGGAGGCAGGCTGCTGAACCGTCTCGGTCGACATGGCGTTTATGTAGTCCAAGATGCGTCCCGAGGCAAAAGCCGGAAGCAACAGCCCCGATCCCCTTTTCGTGATGACGGCCGATGCCGATATGGTTGTGATGCGCCCGGACGACCTTCTGCAGCCCACCCCCCGGGGCCTCTACTGCCCGCCGGCGGACGTCTATATCGATCCCGTCAGGCCGGTGGCGCGGGCGCTCATCACCCATGGCCACTCCGACCATGCCCGCGCCGGCCACGACCATGTGCTGGCAACGCCAGCGACGCTGAGGATCATGGCGATCCGCTATGGCGCCGGTTTCGCCGGCATGATCCAGGCCGCGGCCTGGGGCGTGCCCGTCGCGATCAACGGCGTCACCTTCACCTTTCATCCCGCCGGCCACATCCTAGGATCGGCGCAGATCGCCGTCAGCCACCGCGGCCTCACCATTGTGGTCTCGGGCGACTACAAGCGCGCCTCAGACCCCACCGCCGAGCCATTCGAAGTCGTTCCCTGCGACGTCTTCATCACCGAGGCAACCTTCGGCCTGCCGGTCTTCCGCCATCCCGTCGCGGCCGGCGAGATGGACAAGCTCATAGCCTCCGTGCGCCTCTTCCCCGAGCGCACCCATCTCGTCGGCGCCTATTCGCTTGGCAAGGCCCAGCGGGTCATCGCTCTGACCCGCGCCGCGGGCCACGACGCTCCGATCTATCTCCACGGCGCCGTCGAGAAGCTGACCCGGCTTTACGAGGCCGAGGGTTTCGACCTCGGCGACGTGCGTCTCGCCAAGGAAGCAGACAAGAAGGCGCTGGGCGGCGCCATCGTCATCTGCCCCCCCGGCGCCATGAAGGACCTGTGGGCGCGCCGCTTCCCCGATCCGGTGACCGCCTTCGCCTCGGGCTGGATGCGGATCCGGGCGCGCGCCAGGCAGGGCGGCGTCGAACTGCCGCTGATCGTCTCCGACCATTGCGACTGGGACGAGTTGCAGCAGACGATCCGCGACACCGGCGCCGGCGAGATCTGGGTCACCCATGGCCAGGAGGACGCCCTCGTCCACTGGTGCGACACGCAGGGGCTGAAGGCACGGCCATTGCGGCTGGTCGGCTATGGCGACGAGGGCGAGGGCGAGCCCGTCGCGGCCGAGGCAACCGCATGAACCGCTTCGCCGCCCTCCTCGACCGCCTTGCCTACGAGCCGCGGCGCAATGCCAAGCTGGCGCTGATCGGCGACTATTTCCGCATGACGCCCGATCCGGAGCGCGGCTGGGCCCTGGCGGCGATGACGGGGGCTTTGACGTTCCGCAACGCCAAGGCCGGCCTTGTCCGCGGGCTGATCGCCGAACGCACCGATCCCGTCCTCTTCGGCCTTGCCTACGATTATGTCGGCGACCTCTCGGAGACGGTGGCGCTGATGTGGCCGGCGCCCGAAGGTCCGGCGCGGAACGAGCCCCCGCCGGCCCTCTCCGAGGTGGTCACGACCCTCACCACCACCTCGAAGGCCGACCTGCCGAAACAGGTCGCTGCATGGCTCGACCATCTGGACGAGACCGGCCGCTGGGCGCTGCTCAAGCTGATCACCGGGGGGCTGCGCATCGGCGTCTCGGCCCGCCTCGCCAAGACAGCCGTCGCCGGCCTCGGCCTGCGCGATGCCGACGAGATCGAACTGGTCTGGCCCGGCCTGAAGCCGCCCTATATCGACCTCTTCGCCTGGGTCGAGGGCCGCGGCGAGCGCCCGGAAGCCCTCGATCCAGCCCCCTTCCGCCCACCCATGCTCGCCCACGGCATCGAGGACGCGGATTTCGACCGGCTCGACCCCGCCGACTTCGCTGCCGAATGGAAGTGGGACGGCATCCGGGTTCAGGCTGCCGCCGGAACGCTGCCGGACGGGCGGCGCGTCGCGCGGCTGTACTCGCGCACCGGCGAGGATATTTCCCCGGCCTTTCCCGACCTTGTCGCGGCCCTCACCTTCGACGGCGCCATCGATGGCGAACTGCTGGTCCTGCGGGAGGGGCGCGTACAGAGCTTCAACGTGCTGCAGCAGCGCCTCAACCGCAAACAGGTCACGGGGCCGCTGCTGGCGGAGTTTCCCGCCCATATCCGCGCCTATGACCTGCTCTTTGCCGGTGCCGAGGACCTGCGCGACCGGCCCTTCGCAGATCGCCGGGCGAGCCTCGAAGGCCTGATCGCCGACATGGCGAGCCCGCGCATCGACATCTCCCCGCTCGTGCCTTTCGCGACCTGGGAGGGGCTCGCCGCCGCCCGCCGTGACCCGGGTGCGGCAGCGGCGGGCGATGATGCCGAGGCCATCGAGGGGCTGATGATCAAGCGCCGCGACGCGCCCTATCTGCCCGGCCGGCCCAAGGGCCCGTGGTGGAAATGGAAGCGCGATCCCATGGTGGTGGACTGCGTGCTGATGTATGCCCAGCGCGGCCACGGCAAGCGCTCGAGCTTCTATTCCGACTTCACATTCGGGGTCTGGCGGGCCGCTTCGGCAGGCGACGAACTCGTGCCGGTCGGCAAGGCCTATTTCGGCTTCACCGACGAGGAACTCGCCCAACTCGACCGCTTCGTGCGCAATCACACCACCAACCGCTTCGGGCCGGTGCGCGAGGTCACCCATACGGCGCGCGAGGGCCTGGTCCTGGAAATCGCCTTCGAGGGGCTCCAGCGCTCGACGCGGCACAAGTCCGGCATCGCCATGCGCTTTCCGCGCATTGCCCGCATCCGCTGGGACAAGCCGCCGGGCGAAGCCGACCGGATTGAGGCGCTGGAGGCCCGGCTGAAAGGCTGACGTCTCTTCCCCTGGCGCGGCAGGCATGCCTGGACGGCTTTGCCTGCCGGCGCACTTCATGCGAAGCGGAACGCGATGCCCCGCATAGCCTCCGTCGTCGATTTTCTGAAAAGCTTCGTCCTGCCCTGTCTGATCGGGGCCGGCGGCGGTTATGCCTTCGACCGGCTCGGCATGCCCGCCGCCTGGCTGTCGGGATCGCTGGTCGCGGCGACCCTTCTCGCCCTGGGCGGCGCCAAGGT
>JAIEPJ010000099.1 GCA_019749835.1 Phreatobacter sp.
CCCCTGGAACACGGCCCGGTAGGTCCCGGCGCATTCCCAAGTCTTCGGGCGGCTGTCCGGCCTCTTGTCCGGATGCCCACCAACCGGCACGCAACCACAGGCACGTGCGAAATTGGGCAGCGCCGTAGATAGCAGATTTCGCACCCGGCGCAAGCGCTTTCCATTGTCCACGGTCAAGAAAATTTGCCTGATCGGCCATCAGCTTAACCCGTCCGAATTTTCGCCGGCGAAGGGTCCTGTTCATGGACATGATGCCGCAGGGGCGGCTATGAATCCGGCTGGCGCGGGGCATCCTGCCGCGCGTGCCTGACCGGGACCGGGAGACTTATGGCTGCTGCGGTCGAACTCGCCGCCTACAAGGATGTGCTGATCATTCTGGCTTCGACAGCGGTGACGGTGCCGCTGCTCAAGCGCCTGGGGATCAGCCCCGCCCTCGCCTTCCTCGGCATCGGTGTTCTTGTCGGGCCGACGGCGCTTGGCGGGCTGACCGGAACCTTTCCCTGGCTGAGCTGGATCACCGTCTCCGACAGCAAGCAGATCGGCACCTTCGCCGAACTCGGCGTCGTCTTCCTGCTCTTCCTGATCGGCCTCGAACTGTCCTACGAGCGCCTGACACGCATGAAGCGCCTGGTCCTCGGGCTCGGCTCGCTGCAGGTTGTGGGAACAGCGGGCGTCATCGCCTTCGTCGCCTGGTGGCTCGGCCAGCCGGTGGCCGCGGCCCTGCTCGTCGGCGGCGCCCTCGCCCTGTCCTCCACCGCGGTGGTCGTCGAGCACCTGGCCGAACAGAAGCGCCTCACCACCACCAGCGGCCGCACCACCTTCGCTGTCCTGCTCATGCAGGACCTCGCGGTCATCCCGCTCCTCTTCCTCATCGGCGCCCTGTCGCAACGCCAGGAGGGTTCGGTGGCCCTCGGGCTCGTCATGGCCATCGGACAGGGTGCCATCGCCATCCTCCTCGTGGTCGCCGTGGGACGCCGGGTGCTGCGGCCCTTCCTGCGCCAGGTCTCGGCCCTGCACGAGCCGCAGGTCTTCATGGCGGCCGCCATCCTGATCGTCGTGGGAACCGGCGTCGTCACCGCGGCCTTCGGGGTGTCCATGGCGCTCGGCGCCTTCGTCGCCGGCCTCCTGCTCGCCGAAACCGAGTATCGCCGCGCCATCGAGGCGACGCTTCAGCCCTTCAAGGGCATCCTGCTCGGTGCCTTCTTCTTCTCGGTCGGACTGTCCATCGACCTCGGCGCCCTTGTCAGCGCACCGATGGCCTACGCCCTTGCGGTCGGGGCGCTGATCGCCGTGAAGATCGCCATCATCGTGCCGCTGGTACGCGCCTTCGGCCAGAGCTGGCTGGTGGCGATCCGTTCGGCCCTGCTGCTCGGCCCGGCTGGTGAATTTGCCTTCGTCACCATGGGGCAGGCGACCGCTGCCGGCGTCGTCAGCGCCGAGACCGGCGCCTTCATCATCACCATGACCGCCATCAGCATGGCGACCGTCCCGCTGCTCGACCGCTGCGGCGGATGGATCGCCGACCGTTTCGCGGTGAAGGCGCCTCCAGATCCCGAACTGAAGGTCGGGCCGCCGGCCGCCGCCGGCAAGCGCGTCATCGTCGTCGGCTATGGCCGCGTCGGCCAGCTCGTCTGCGAGATGCTGGCGCGCCACAAAGTGCCCTATCTCGCCGTCGACAGCGACCCGCGCGAGATCGCCCATCTGCGCCGGCAGGGCCACGACGTCTATTTCGGCGATGCCAACAGCGAATTCTTCCTCGAACAATGTGGCATCCGCGACGCCGCCTCCCTCGTCCTCACCCTGCATACGGCCGGGGCCCTCGACGAGATCGCGCAGATCGCCCGCGCCCTCAATCCCGGCCTCACCATCATCGCCCGGGCGCGCGATGCCGACCATGCCAAGCAGCTCTACAGCCTCGGCGTCACCGATGCGGTGCCCGAGACGATCGAGGCGAGCCTGCAATTGTCGGAGGCGGTGCTCTTCGACCTCGGCGTCCCCGCCGGCAAGGTCATCGCCTCGGTCCACGAGCGGCGTGACATCTTCCGCAAGGAGCTTCAGGAGGCGGGCATCGACGACGCGCGCGTGCGCAATGCGGTGCGCACGATCCACCCCGATGCCGCAGCCCCCGCGCAGGCCTTGCCGCCGCGGCCAAGCTGAGCCATCATCCGGCGCTTACTGACGGCCCTCCGCCATTTCTCGACGGGGGGCCGTATCCGTTCCGCAGGGCCTTTCGGCAACGAGGACAGGATGAGCGTCAACAAGTCGGGTCACATCAGGCTGACCTCGCATCCCGGTGCCGGCACGGCGTCGCGTTTCAAGATCGACTGGGGCGCCCCGACGCCCGAGACACGGGGCCCTGTCGTCGCCACCGTCAATTCCGCCTCCGACCGCAATGCCATCGGCACCCATGGCGGGTCCTACGCTCTCTATCGCGCCCTCGCCGTCTCGGCCGGCGCTCTCAACCCGATCCAGCGGCCGGACCTCACCAACACCCATCCGGTCGTCGATATCGGCCCCTTTCCGCAATGGTCCGAGCCGGGCCGCATCGTCTCCATCGACCCCTTCGGCCACCTCGTCGGCGAGGCCTTTGGCCGCGACATCGCCGAGGGCGTCGATATCCGCCCGTCCATCGCCATCACCAAGGCGCGCCTGACGCTGCCCGAATTGCAGCACGATATCGGCAAGCGGCTCCCCGTCGACGGAACGATCGTGCGCGACAGCGGCGACATCGCCTGCGTGAAGATCGCCATCGACCCTGTCTGGTATCTGCCGGGCATCGCCGAGCGCTTCGGCACGTCGGAGACCCATCTCAGGCGGACGCTCTTCGAACAGACCGGCGGCATGTATCCCGAACTGGTCACCCGGCCGGATATCGCGGTCTTCCTGCCACCGATCGGCAATACCACCGTCTATCTCTTCGGCGACGTCGCCAGGCTCGGCGATCCCGCCACCTTCATCTCCGGCCGCCTCCACGACGAATGCAACGGCTCCGACGTCTTCGGCTCCGACATCTGCACCTGCCGGCCCTATCTCGTGCACGGCATCGAGGAGGCCGCCCGCGACGCCCAGAACGGCGGCGTCGGCTTCATCGTCTACAACCGCAAGGAAGGCCGGGCGCTTGGCGAGGTGACGAAATTCCTCGTCTACAATGCGCGCAAGCGCCAGGAGGGCGGCGACCAGGCCGCCACCTATTTCGAGCGCACCGAATGCGTCGCCGGCGTCCAGGACGCGCGATTCCAGCAGCTCATGCCCGATGTCATGCACTGGCTCGGCATCCGCCGCATCGACCGCTTCATGTCGATGTCGAACATGAAATACGACGCGCTGGTGGACGCCGGCATCGATGTCGTCGAGCGCGTGCCCATCCCCGACGATCTCGTGCCCACCGACGCTTCCGTCGAGATGGAGGCGAAGAAGGCCGCCGGCTATTTCACACCGGAACCGGCACCCTCGGCGGATGACCTCACCCGCGTCATCGGCCGCAAGATCGAAGACTTCTGATGATGCTGCCCTACCGCAAGACGAGCGCGAGTCCCGTCAGCTCCGGCATGTCGAAAATGCCCCACCCGCACCCTCCCCTCGCTCCGCGAGGAGAGGGGGACTTCGACGTCCAGCCCATCCCGTCAGGGTCGCGCCTGGCTCGGCCGACGAAGATCAGGCGTAACGCTGTAGTCCCCCTCTCCTCGCGGAGCGAGGGGAGGGTACGGGTGGGGCCTTCCATCGGGCACCATGCCGGTCGCCAGCCGTCCGTCCCCCCCGCCCACTGCCCCCCGGAGCCCCTTTGATGGCCTTCGCCATGCTCGATGCGCCGCGGGCCGCCCGCGCGTTGCTCACCGCCTCCGCTGTCCGCGAGCGCGCGACCAAGATGCTGGAGCTCGGCATCGACGGCAAGCTGACGGCCTTCACCGTCGCCATGGATCGGCTGCCGGCAGCGGCCGATACCGTCGTCGAGGTTATCCGCGCGAACTATCCCGACCTCGTCATTCCCTTCCATGCCCGCTGGCGTCACTTCGTCGCCGGCGGACGCGATCTCGGTGCCGAACTGACCGCGGCCATCGCCGATCCCGCGGAACGCGGCCGCACCGCCTTCGATCTCGCCATCGTCTCGGTCCTGCTCGACGCCGGCGCCGGCATGGGCTGGCGCTACCGCGACGGGCCGACCGGCGCAGAACTGTCGAAGTCGGAGGGGCTCGCGGTCGCCTCGCTCCGCATGTTTGCGGCCGGCGCCTTCGCAACCGACGGGAAGAGTCCAAGAGCCGATGCGGCGCGCCTGGCCACGATCACCGCCGATGACATCGCGGCGGGCTTCCAGGTCGGGCCCGGCAATCCGCTGGTTGGGCTCGAGGGGCGCGCCGCGCTGCTCGCCCGCCTCGGCCAGGCGGCGACCGCCGCGCCCGCCGTTTTCGGTGCGGCCGACACGCCCCGTCCGGGCGGCCTCTTCGACCATCTCGCCGCGACGGCCGAGGACCGACGCCTGCCCGCCACCGCCATTCTCGCCGCAGTGCTCGCCCATCTCGGGCCCATCTGGCCGAGCCGGGTGACCCTCGGCGGCATCGCGCTGGGCGATTGCTGGCACCACCCGCTGATCCGCGCCGGCGATGCCAGCGACGGCCTCATTCCCTTCCACAAGCTGTCGCAATGGCTCTCCTATTCGCTCATCGAGCCGCTGGAGAGCGCCGGCCTGACCGTCAGCCATGTCGACGGGCTGACCGGCCTGCCGGAATATCGCAACGGTGGCCTGTTCATGGATAGCGGCGTCATCGCCCTGCGCGACCCCGCCTTGGCTGCGGCGGACAACACGGTGGGCAGCGCCCTCGTGGTGGAATGGCGCGGCCTCACCGTCGCCCTGCTCGACGCTATCGCTCCGCTGGTGCGCGAGCGGCTCGGCCTCTCAGCCGCCGACTTCCCCCTGGCACGCGTGCTCGAAGGCGGCACCTGGGCCGCCGGGCGCCGCCTCGCCCGGGAGCGGCGCGCCGATGGCGGCCCACCGATCAGGGTCGTCAGTGACGGCACCGTCTTCTAGGATCGCACCCACACCGAGACCGCCTGGAGGGGCGCGCATGAACAAGGTCACCGTCGTCGATCACCCGCTGGTGCAGCACAAGCTCACGCTGATGCGCGACAAGAACCGCTCGACCAAGGGTTTCCGGCAGCTCCTGCACGAGATCGGCATGCTGCTCTGCTACGAGGTAACCCGCGATCTCCCGCTCGAAATGACCGAGATCGAGACACCGCTGCAGACGATGATGGCACCGCAGATCGGCGGCAAGAAGCTGGTTCTCGCGCCGATCCTGCGCGCCGGGCTCGGCTTCGTCGACGGCATGCTGGAACTCGTGCCATCGGCCCGCGTCGCCCATATCGGCCTCTACCGCGATCCCACGACCCTCACGGCCGTCGAATATTATTTCAAGGCGCCGGAGGATGTGGCCGATCGCCTGGTCATCATCATCGACCCGATGCTCGCCACCGCCAATTCAGCCATCGCGGCCGTCGATCGGCTGAAGGAACGCGGTGTCGCCAATATGCGCTTCGTCTGCCTGCTGGCGGCCCCGGAGGGCATCGCCAATTTCCACGCCCATCATCCCGAAGTCGGCATCTGGACCGCGGCGATCGACAGCCATCTCAACGACCACGGCTATATCGTGCCGGGCCTTGGCGATGCCGGCGACCGCATGTTCGGCACCAAGTAGCGACCGGAGCGACGGCGCGGCGGGACCAACGAGAAACACGCCACCTTTCGGCGGCGTGTGATTCTGTTGGGCTTGCGGAGGGGCCGCAGCGGATGGCCGCGTGGCCGTGCGGCGAGAAGCGACCGAGAGACGGTCGCCGCTCACCACGCCTCACCTCAATAGCGGACCGAGATCGGTCCGCGGCGGTGATGCCCGTGATGCTCACGGTGCCCATACTGGTTGGAATGGCCGTAATGGGCGCGATGGCCGGAGTGGCGCGACTGGGCGTAACCGCGCTGGCGGCCGACCTGCACCCATTGTTCGGTGGCGGGCGCGACCTGCACGGTGCGCGCCACGACGCCGTACTGCGCCGGGACATGCGCCGCGACGACGCGCTCCGGCCGCACCACGACGGTGCGGGCGACGGTGCCATACTGGGCCGGCAGGGTCTGGTGCACGATCTGCTCGGGACGAACGACCAAGTGGCGGGCGACGGTGCCGTAGCGGGCGGGCGTGCGGGTATCGCAGATGATCTGGCGACCATGCGCGTCATAGCGGGTGGTCCAGCCGCGCGTGGCCGGAGCCAGTTGCACATGCTGGTGGACGACGCCGTATTCGGCCGGGATCCGGCGCGCGACCGTCACGGCCGGGCGAACCTGGACAGTCTCGTGGACGACGCCGAGTTGGGCCGGCTGGCGATAGAGGACCGTCTGGGCCGGGCGGGTCTGCACGGTCTGGTGCACCACGCCAAACTGGGCGGGCCGCACCTCGCGGCGGAAACAGGTTTCGCAGCCGCCGCCGGCAAAGGCCGGGCTGGCGGACAGCAACGCGGCCGATGCGACGGCCAGCGTGATCGTCTTACGCATGATCAATCTCCAAGAGCTCAAGTCCGGCGAATGGCGATCGCTGATGCGCCCGTGCCTTCCGCACCTGAAGCCAGTCTTGGCCCAACGGCCGCCCGCCGACAATCGAAACACTCTGTTTACCCTAAGGCTTCACCCTAATGGCGGCATCGCTGGCACGGATGGCCGATGATCGTGGCCAGGCCGCGGACGCACCGGCTGAGGGCTTGGCGCCCTTGGGCCTTCATGGCCATTCGGCGTGTTCCGTCCCCGGGTCTCGGGGCGCTTGATTGGCATTCTGGACAGCAAGAAG
>JAIEPJ010000276.1 GCA_019749835.1 Phreatobacter sp.
TCTTGTTCATGGCCTCGGTCATGAGGCCCTTGATCTGCGCGCCGATCGCCGGCGGGATCGTGACGCCGACGACGTCGAAGATGTTCCCGAGGATCGTGTAGGCGGTCCCCGCCATCTTCTCCGCCTCGTAGGCCTCAGCGTGCTCGCGCAGCACGAGGAGAAGCCGATTGATGTCCTTGGCGGCATCGAGGCTGGTACGCACCTTGTAGGCCGTGAAGCCTTCCACGGCGGCGCCGGTCACAACCTCGGTCGGAACTGCGTTCTTGCGCGAGGCCTTCTTCGCTTTCGTCGTCTTCGCCATCGTCGTTTCCTATTCGATGTTTTGGGGGAGGGAGGTCCTGCGACCCTGGTCTCAGGCCTCGAACGGGGTCTTCACGCGCTCAGGCAGATAGACGTCGTAGATCACGTCCCGAAGCCGGCGGTTGGCGCGCACAGGCGCGGCCCGGACCCGGAACCCGGCGTCATCCTGCGGGGCCGTCTTGATGAGGCGGCGGATATAAGCGACTGCGCTGTCGAAGGCCACGAGATGGACCTCGCCGCCATCTCGGCGACGAATGGTGACCCGTGCCATTTCGGTGTTGCTCGAGGTCGTGCTGAACTCGTGGGCCACGATGGTGCCCACGATGTCCGGGGCGGGCCGGCCGCGATCATGGTCCTTCGGGACGCTGCTGACGCACTCGTTGATCATGGTCATGAATGCGAGCGGGTTTTCGACAGGCATGTTCGAGTAGATGCGTCGGCCGATGCCCTCGCTCATGTAGAGCTTGAGCCCGGTCGCGAAATGCTCGAATGCGGGGATCTCCTCAGGGATCTCCGCGGTCGAGTCGTAGGGGTCGTAGTCACCCTCATATGAATGGCGGACCACGAACACCTTGTTCCGATAGGTTGCGGTCTCGTCACCATCCTTCGGGAACTCCACCCCGGCATGCTCGGGCGAACCCAGGTAGTTCAGGCCGACATGGTCGTAGAGCGCGGCCAGGAATGAGCCGACGAATTCCGGACAGATGAAGTTCGAGCCGGTGATGATCACCGGATTGCACGTCGTGGTCATGATGGGACCTTTCGGTCGATTCATGCGGTCCGCATGAGAGAGTTGAAGAGAATCGTACCCCACTCATCCGAAACCGCTAGTCCGTCAGGCGCGTCGATTGTCGATCGACGATCCATCTTCCGGGGGCAGGCTTAAAGGGGCTCTATATGGCCAGACTGTACTGGGCTGGACCAACGCGCACGGCGCCGATACGGCCAAGGGTCTGGCGGATCTTCTCACGCCAGAACGGATTGCCGCTCGTCTTCCGGTGACCGGAGATCCGTTCATAGAGCTCGCTGAGCGAGACGGTCGTCCGCGAGCCAACAGCATTGCGGATGATGTCAGCCCAACTTTCATCGCCTGGAACCGTTCCCAGCGAGTTGAGCGCTACGGCGATCATCACGGGCCGCGACAGGGGCACGAACTGGCCGTCCAGCTTGCACTGGGCAAGCCGCTCCACGTCTTCTTCGCCATAGGCGATGAGGACACTCGGTGCTCCGCCATTGGCCTCCGCCGGCGTCCCATCGGGCCGGCAGAAAGTCAGTCGCCCGCGCAGGAACAGCATGGCGTCGGCCTTCGGCCAGATCTCCTCATGGAAGATCTGGGTTTCTGTCCGCGCGAAGATCAGGGCTGTGCCCTGACCATGCTCCCCCATGCGTCGCATGAAGGCGTCCAGGCGCCGGGAGTAGGGAGGATTTAGGAAAACCCTCCCATTCCAGGGTAACAGGAGCCCGTTCTGGAGAGGCAACGTGTAATGCTCCTTCGCCGTCGGCCATGGCCGCGGCTCCGGGGCCGCACAGGGGTCGAGATCGAAGGGACCGAGCTCGTCGAGGACGAACTTCGGCGTCAGCCAGGTCTCGGTCATGTTCTCGGCCGACTGATGCGAGCCGATGCCGGCTTTCCGGGTCATGGGATTCTCTCCGATGGTCCGATTCAGTCCTCGCTTGCGAGGTCCTTCAGTTCCTCGACCACCTCATCGAAGGAGAGGGTTCCGTCGACATAGTCGGCGAGCAGCTCGCCGGTCACGACCTTGTCGGCCTTCGCCGCAGCCTGGGCGAGGTTGAGGATATAGGCCTCCTGCAGGGCGAGCTGCGGATCGGCGGTGAAGCCGTCGATCATCGGCATGCCGGCGAGGTTCGCGGTGGCGGCAGCGGTAACGGCGCTCGTGTTGGCCATTGGGGAGTCTCCTTGGAGTTGCGTCTGAAACCCTCAGACGTCGTAGCGGATGAAGTCCCGGCTTCCGGGCGCTGGGTTGAAGCCGAAAGCGGCCTCGAGACGGGCAATCTCGTCGTTCCGAAGAGGCCGTCCACGCGGGTCGTTGAAGATCAGCGTCTCCCCTCTGAACATGATGTTCCCGGGGTGGAGATCGACGAGTGTGAACCAGTATTCGTCCATGAACTGCCAGATTCCTGGCTGCTGCTCGTCCAAAGCCTCGAGTCGAGCCACGGCGCCAGGCGATCCATAGCGGAAGTCTCGGGTGAGGCGGACCTGGTTCACCAATCGCTCTGCGAATGTGTCGGTCCGGTGCGTCAGGCGTTCAGTGACAGCGAGATAGGCGTCGATACGGTCACAGATCGCGATCTCATGAACCACCGGCGCAAAGCGCATGTGGCTGTCGATGCCATAGGCGTTCTGCCTCTCCATGACATCGGCGGCATAGGCGAACCAGCCGTCCGGATAGTCGGTTATGCGGATCGCGAGGCTGTCATCGTCAGGATGGGCGAATATCGCCGCGTGTCCACCGACCCCTATGAGGTCGAAGTGCTCCTCGGCGATAGCGATCGCCGTTCGACTGGCAGTCGCCTTGTCCAGTCCATAGGCCCGAATGATCTCCATGAGGGACCGTTCGCCGAAGAGCGCGAGACGCGGCTCCAGCGGCGGCGACAGGTCCATAAAGGGGGTCTCGGAGATCGACATCGTAGAAATGGTTGTGAGTGCGCTATCGATGACCGATTCAAAAAGGCCGGTCCATTGCTGGACCGGCCCTGATCAGGGGTTCTGTTCACAGGCTCCTGAGGCCCGGCCTAATCACGCCGCGAGGGCGAGGTCGGCAGCAACGAGGTTGTCGTTGACATTTATGCATTGCCCCGTAGCGGCGGCGCACACCCGAGCTCAGCTTTTCACTTCCGGCGTGAATCGATCCTGGTTCGCCCCCATCAGCAGCACATGTGCAATTCTATGATTTGACATGTGCTGTTGGTGGAGGCGGCCGGTACTGCCCCGGCGTCTTCACGACTTTCGATCAAGGTTTAGAGCCATAGCTTCCATGTGGAAGCGAGATCCTCATAACCTTCTTGGGGGAAAGAAACAAGGATCTCTGTCGATCGTCTTTTACTGGATGGTAATTCGCACCATACCTCCTGCACCGGTCGACCCCTGGTAATTGGCCGGGGAGCAGCAATCCGGGCCGCCCTGTCCACCAGCGCCGACGGTCCAGTTCAGGATGACGCCGGGAGCTGGCGCGCCGGTAGCAGACCGCGTCCACTCATAGCTGGCATATCCGCCGCTCGATCCACCGGAGGCACAAATGAAGGTCACGCCAGTCTGGGAATAGCCCGATCCCGAAGCGCAACGGCCGGCGCCGCCCGTCCCGAACCCGACACCGTTTCCGCGAGCCGAGAAGACAGGGCTGCCACCTGTTCCCTGACCAGCGATCACGTTGGTCTGGGAACGGCTGTAGCCAAGGGCTGTCAGGGCGCCGCCGAAGGTATGGACCGCGGGATCATAGCTGTTTCCACGCAGGCCAGGGCCGCTCGTCTGGTTGACGATATTGGTCGCAGTGCCGCCAGTGAAGGGGATCTGGTTGAACCCATTTTGGCCAGCGGCAATGCCGGCGGACGTGTTGAAGCTCTTATTCCCGCCTTGGCCACCCGTGGCGCTGATTGTCTGGTTGGTGTCGTTGCGGCGGACACTTGAGGCTCCTCCCGAAAGGCCGATGCCTTCGTAGGACTGACCCGGCCCGAAGCGCGTCGGCAGGCCGCCGCCACCACCGCCGCCGATCACCTCGATCCGAAGCGTATTGTAGGCGGGAAGCGTGAACGTGCCGGTACCGCTCGTGTAAGTCAGCGTCTGGGGAACGACAGCCGGCACGACCGACAGCCAGAAGCCAAGGCCCACAGCGCTGCTCTCAGCTGTCACAGCGCGGAAGGCCAGCGGAGCTGTCGAGGAACCGACAGAGCAGACGCTTGTCGGGGTCCCCACGATCGTTCCGTTGCTCGCTGACAGGCCAGGGCAGCTGGCGCTGATGTCCACCGGCGCCAAGGTGGTCCTGTCCACCAGCGACCATGTGGCGGCCGACAGGGCGTTGGCAACGCTGGCGCTCGGCAAGCTTGCGTTTGCGTTCTGCTCGATCGACACAGCGCCGCTGAGGCCGCCGGTGACGGCCAGGGCCGACACGGCGCCATAGGTGAAGGTCACGCTGGCCGTGTAGCCGGCGGCATCGGTTGCCGTGATCGTCGTGCTCTGCGTTGTCGCGCTGGTCGGCGTCGCCTGGATCCGACCGGTCTCGGTGTTGAAGGCGTAGCCGATCATGACGGCCGGCGAGATCGCGTATGTCGCCGGCGTTGCGGGATCCCCTGACAGGGTTGGTGTGATCGACAGGGTCTGGCCCTGATGAACGATCAGACGCTCGCCAGCGACCGACAGGGACAGCGCCGGGCGCAGGCTAAGCGTTGCCGTGACATCCTGGGTGATCGATCCGTTCGTGTACCGGACGGTCACGTTGGCCGAAGACGTCGTCGAGAACGTCGGCGCTGTGCCGCTGATGATGCCGCTCGACGAGACAGTCAGTCCGCTCGGACCGCTGACGAGCGCATACGTTCCTCCACCGAGGTTAGAGGTGACTTCGCCGCTATAGGTCGCCCCCGAGCGGATGACGGTGCGCAGGTTCGCGAATGACGCAGTTACTGCGGCGATGTTGATCGAGAAGGTCGCCAGACGCGGCCCGATCGTATCGCGGAAGCTCAGGGTCACCTGATAGTTTCCGGCCGCGGTCGGCGTCCCGGAGAGCGCGCCCGTCCGAGTGTCCAGGATGAGCCCGGGCGGCAGCGTGCCGGTCTCAATGCGTACCGAGACATCGCCAATGGCGCCCGTGATCGTCGGCGCGAACGAGTAGGGCACGGAGACGAAGCCGGCATCGGGATTGCCGGTCACGACGATCGACAGGTTGTACCGCGGCGAGATCGTGATGGGCGCAGACGTCGCGCTGCTTCCCTGGGCCGATGCAGTCACTGTGATCCCGCCAACAGGGATGTCATCGGGCACCGTGCCAGTGATGAGACCGCTCTGGGCGTTGATCGACATCCAGGCGGGCGCATTGTTCAGCTGGAAGGTTGCGCCGGGGATGTTCGAGATCGCCTGGGCAACGAAGGGCGAGTAGACGTACGGGGCCGGGTTGAACCCGCTGATCTCCGCGGTGGCGGCGTCAGGCCGGACGGTGAACGGTGCAGCCTCGGCGATCGCCGCGCCCAACGTCGCCCGGGCAATGATGTTCGAGACATCCCCGCTGGAGGCGATACCGCTGATCTCGCCCGTTACCGGGTCGATGGTCATCCATGACGGCGCATTGCGAAGGCTCCATGTCGCTCCTGACAGGGTTGTCGTCGCGCTTGCGCTGAAGGCACTTCCAACGATCACGCCGGCCGGCAGATTGTTGACGGCAGCCGATGCGGCGGTGACGGTCAGGACGATCGGAACAGCCGCGC
The DNA here is from genome assembly GCA_019749835.1 of Phreatobacter sp. Taxonomy (GTDB): domain Bacteria; phylum Pseudomonadota; class Alphaproteobacteria; order Rhizobiales; family Phreatobacteraceae; genus Phreatobacter. The sequence goes on from JAIEPJ010000276.1 coordinate 5,734, forward strand.
TGATCGGTCCGTTTGTCGCCCGGATTTCGAACGAATAGGCCGTGGTTGCGTCGACGTTTCCGGCTGTGCCGCTGACAGTGCCTGTTTCAGGATTGATGCTCGCCCAGGCCGGCGGGTTACCGCCGAGCGTGAAGACCGGGGAGGGAATGTTTGCGCTCGGCCCGCTGATCGAGAACGAGCTTCCCTCCATGACGGTCTGGTTCCGCTGGCTTTCATCGAAGCTCAGGGCAGGGGCCACCCGGCTGAGCGTGATGATCTCGCTCTCCCCTGTGGCGCCAAGGCTGTCTGTTCCGCGCAGGCGGAAGGTGATCACCCCCTGACCATTGGCCGGGCCCGACAGGACGTTCCCCGACAGCGTCAGCCCGATAGCGAGGGGGCTCTCGCCGGTCTCCGGGACCACCGAATAGGTCACCGGGCCGGACGCATCGATCGCGCTCGCGGTGAAACTCACGGTCTGACCGGAGAAGACCGAAAGCTGCGTGGGAGACGCGCTCACCTCGATGTTCGCAAGGCGAACCTCAAGGGGCATATCCGCGGAACGCGCAATTGCGCCACTCGATGTCCGGGCAACGGCTGTCATCACATAGTTGCCCGGGACGGTCGGAGCGCCGCTGATCGCCCCGCTCGTGGGGTCAATGGTGATCCCTGAAGGAGCGCCTTCCAGCGACCATGTCGCATTGATCAGTGTTGTGCTGGACGAGCCGCTCACAGGCTGCCGTGTCAGCACCTGGGCTGGCGAGACACTGGATGTCGCGCTGCCGGCCGTTACGGTGACGGCAACCGATCCTGTGGCAGAGATGGCGCCGACACGCGCCTCGACGTTGAATGTCAGATTGGTCGTCTCGGTGACATCGGTCGTGTTGCCGAGGATCTGACCGGTCACGGGATTGATCGCCGCCCCGGCCGGGCCGCTCAGGATCGCGAACCGCGCGCCGGTCATGTTCGAGGCCGGTGCGGCGATTGTGTAGGACTGGCCCTCCATCACCTCGTAGCTGCCGCTATAGGCGATGGTCGGAGTGTTCGCTGTGACAGTCACCTCAGCGGTTGTTCCCGTTGCACCCAGGCTATCGGTGCCACGGATCCTGAAGGTGACCGTGCCAGCGGCCGATAGCGTTCCAGACACCGAGCCGTTCTCGAATGTCAGGCCGAGCCCTTCCAGCGGGCCGCTGGCGTCGACGAGCGTGTACGTCACGCTGCCGGTGCCACCGCGGGCAACCGTATTGATGGCGACTGGCTGGCCGACCAGCATATTGACGCTTGTCGTCGAGGCCTCGAC
>JAIEPJ010000029.1 GCA_019749835.1 Phreatobacter sp.
AGGCCTGCGAGCCCCCCGGAGACGGCGAAGACGAGGAGCGTGGTCCGCGCCGTGTCGAAGCCGGCGAAACGGGCGGCGCGCGGGGCCTCGCCGGCGAGGCGGATCTCGAAGCCCTTGAGGCTGCGCGCCATCAACAGCGCGGCGACGAGCGCCACGACGACCGCGATGGCGAAGCCGACATGCATGCGCCCGGCGCCGAACAGGATGGGCATGGTCGCTTCCGGCTCGAAGCTCACCGATTGCGGAAAGTTGAACCCCTGCGGATCGCGCCAGCGGCCGCGCACCAGATAGTCGAGCAGGAGTTCGGCGACATAGACGAGCATGAGGCTGGTCAGGATCTCGTTGACGCCGAGCCGCGCCTTCAGGATCGCCGGGATCAGCGCCCAGGCCATGCCGCCGAGAATACCGAGGAGGAGCATGGCCGGCAGGACCCAGGGTCCGTTCACCGACCCGTGGGTGGCGAGCGCCAGCCAGGACCCGAAGACGGCGCCCATGACCAGCTGGCCCTCGGCGCCGATATTCCAGGTGTTGGAGCGGTAGCAGAGGGTCAGGCCGACGGCGATCAGGATCAGCGGCGTCGCCTTGACGGCGAGTTCCTGCAGCGCCCAGCCATCGCTCAGCGGGTCGACGAAGAACACTTTCAGGGCGGCGAGCGGGTCCTTCCCGAGCAGGGTGAAGAGTATTGCCCCGGCAATCATGGTGAGGGTCACCGCGGCCAGCGGCGACGCGAGCGCGAGCCAGGCGGGGCGGTCATCGCGGCGTTCGAGGATCAGGCGCATGCGAGCAGCCTTCTGGAGGCGGACGCGGTTTCGAGGGCCCCACCCGCACCCTCCGCGCTTCGCGGAGAGGGAGACTTCGGCGACGTGCCCACCTCGTGCGGGTCGGGCCTGGCACGACCGTCGTTTGCGCAGGCGGGACGCCATAGTCCCCCTCTCCGCGAAGCGGGGAGGGGGAGGGTGGGGCATGTCGCCGCGAAGAGGGTCTGGCAGGTCGGCCCGGTCATGCCGCCATCCCGTGAATGCCGCCCATCATCAGACCCACCGCCTCGCGGTTGAGCGAGGCTGTCGGACGCGCCTCGGAGAGGCGCCCCTCCGAGATCACCGCGAGACGGTCGGCGAGGGCGAAGAGTTCGTCGAGATCCTGGCTGATGACAAGAACCGCCGCGCCGCGGGCCGCGAGGTCCAGCAGCGCCTGGCGGATGGTGGCCGCCGCCGCCGCATCGACGCCCCAGGTCGGTTGTGCGACGACGAACAGCTGCGGTTCGCGCAGGATCTCGCGGCCGACCACGAACTTCTGCAGATTGCCGCCGGACAGGGCCCGCGCCTGGGGGTTCGGCCCGCTGGTCCTGACATCGAAGGCGCTCACCACCCGGCGGAACCAGGCGGTCACCGCCCCGCGGTCGATCAGGCCGCGCCGGACGAATCCGTTGGTGGCATGGCCGGAGAGCAGCGCATTGTCGGCAAGCGTGAAGCCAGGCGCGGCGGCGTGGCCGAGCCGCTCCTCCGGCACGAAGGCGGCGCCGAGCCGGCGTCGGGCATTGATGCCAAGCGCCCCGATCGGCCGGCCGTCGAGGCTGATGGTACCGGGGTCGCCGGTCACCTCGCCCGACAGGGCGGCGAAGAACTCGTCCTGGCCGTTGCCGGCGATCCCGGCGATCCCGACGATCTCGCCGGCACGCACCGAAAGCCTAACGTCCTTCAACGCCGTGCCGTGGGTGTCGGACGCCGGCAGCGACAGGCCTTTCACCACCAGCCGGTCGGCGCCGGTCGCATGGGCCGTGGCACGTGCCTCCTTCACCTCGGTACCGACCATCAGGCGGGCGAGGCTCGCCGCCGTCTCGGCGCGTGGATCGGCGGTCGCCACCACCTTGCCGAGGCGCAGCACGGTGGCGCGGTCGCAGAGCCGGCGCACCTCGTCGAGCTTGTGCGAGATGTAGAGGATGCTGCGGCCCTCGGCCTTCAGCGCCTCCAGCGTGACGAAGAGCTGGTCGGCTTCCTGCGGTGTCAGGACCGAGGTCGGCTCGTCGAGGATCAGGAGCTTCGGGTTCTGCAGCAGGGCCCGCACGATCTCGATGCGCTGGCGCTCGCCGACCGACAGGCGCCAGACCTCGCGCCGTGGCTCCAGCGGCAGGCCATAGGCGCGGGAGAGCCGCGCCACCTCCGCCTCGATCGTCGCCATGGGGGTCGAAGCCGGCAGCGACAGGGCGACGTTTTCCGCAACGGTCAGGGCGTCGAAGAGCGAGAAATGCTGGAAGACCATGCCGATGCCGAGGCGGCGCGCCTCCGCCGGGCTGGCGATGGTCACCGGCCGGCCTTCCCAGCTGAGGGTGCCTTCTGAGGGCTGCAGCAGGCCGTAGAGAATCTTCACCAGCGTCGACTTGCCGGCGCCGTTCTCGCCCAGCAGCGCGTGGATCTCGGCCGGGGCCACCACGAGGTCGACATGGTCATTGGCGACAAGCGCGCCGAAGCGCCTGACGATCCCCGATGCCTCCAGCAGCGCTGACATCAATAGGCGACCTTGTCGGGCTTGGCGGCCCATTCGCCGAAGACGTCGCGCGCCGCGGCAGAGGGGCGATGCTCCATCTGCGCCATGGTGATGGCCGGTGCGCGCGTCACCTCCTCGTAGAAGGGCGCGTCGTCGAAGCCGATGGCGGCGGCGTCCTCGCGCGTATTGCCGTAGACGATGCGGTCGACCCGCGCCCAGAGCGCTGCGGCGAGGCACATGGGGCAGGGCTCGCAACTCGAATAGAGGGTCGCACCCCTGAGGTCGAAGCGGCCCAGCGCCGTGCAGGCGCGACGGATGGCGACGACCTCGGCATGGGCGGTGGGATCGTTGGTGGATGTGACCTGATTCCAGCCCTCGGCCACCACCTGGCCGTCCATCACCACCACGGCGCCGAAGGGCCCGCCATGGCCGGCCTGCATATGCTCGCGCGACAGGGCGACAGTGCGGTCCATGAACAGGGCGTCGAGATCGGGGCTCATCGGCCGATCTCACGCGGGGCGTGGCGGGAAGTCAATTCGGATCGGTAGCGGGGTGAGACGTGCGCGCCTGAAAGGTGAGCTTCGAACGCCGCATCTCGGACGCTGCCGGGGGACCGGTTTCCTAGAGCAACCCGCCCTTTCGCATCGCCGCGATCTCGTCCTGCGAATAGCCCGCGGCCGTCAGCACGGCGTCCGTATGCTCGCCCAACTTTGCCCCGGTCCAGCGGATGGCGCCGGGCGTGCGGGTCAGTTTCGGCACGATGCCCTGCATCAGCATGCGGCCGAGACCGGGCGCGTCGACCTCGACGATCATGTCGCGGGCGCGGAAATGCGGATCCGCCGCCACCGCTGCGGCGTCGTTGACGCCGCCGGCCGGCACCGAGGCGCCGTCGAGCAACTGCAGCAATGTGTCGCGCGGCTTGGTGCGCGTCCAATCGCCGATGATCCGGTCGATCTCGGCCTGGTTGTCCGGCTGGCCGCGCGCGGAGTGGGTGGCGAAGCGCGGGTCCTCCATGAGGAAGTCCATCCCCATGACGGCGAAGAGCCGCCGGCAGATCGTGTCGGCATTGGCGCCGATGACGATGTGGTGGCCGTCCAGCGTCGGGTAGATGTTGGAGGGCGCAAAGCCCGGCGAGGTCAGCCCGGTGCGCCCGCGCACGTGGCCGGTGACCGAATATTCCGCCACGACCCCTTCGATCGACGCGAGGATGGCGTCGGTCAGGCCGACGTCGATCACCTGTCCCTTGCCGTCGCGGGCGCGCTGGTGCAGCGCTGCGAGGACGCCGAAGGCGGTATAGATGCCGGCCAGCGTGTCGCCGATGGACAGACCCGTGCGCGTCGGCAGCCGGTCCGGATAGCCGTTGATGGTGCGCATGCCGCCCATCGCCTCGGCGACGGCGGCAAAGCCCGCCTTCTCGGCATAGGGGCCATACTGTCCGTAGCCGGAGACGCGGGCGATGATGAGCTTCGGATTGAGTGCGTGCAGGGCCTCCACTGTCAGGCCCCATTTCTCCAGCGTGCCCGGCCGGAAATTCTCCAGCAGGACGTCGGCGTCGTGCAGCAGCCGGCGCAGGATGTCCTGCCCCCCGGGCTTGCGCAGGTCGATGGTGACGCTCTTCTTGTTGCGGCCGATGACCGGCCACCAGACCGAAGCGCCGTCCTTCTTGGCAAAGCCCCATTGCCGCATCGGGTCGCCCTTGCCAGGGTCCTCGAACTTGACGAGATCGGCGCCCATATCGGCGAGGAGCTGGCCGCAATAGGGGCCGGCGATGAAGGAGCCGAGCTCGACAACCTTGATGTCGGACAGGGGGCCGGTCGCGGGCGTCTCGGTCGATGCGGTCATGGTCGGGTCTCTCGCGGCGATGCCGAGACCTAGCCGTGCGGTCGGCGGCGGGCAATGCTCCGCCGGCAGGGCACCCGTGCCGTCAATGCGTCTTCTTGCGTCCCGCCTCGAGATGCCGCGACCAGCGCGACAGGCCGAAGCAGATCAGCCAGTAGACCGTGCCGGCGAAGGCATAGGCCTCCATGTTCATGCCGACCCACGCGGGGTCGGCGAGCGAGGCCTGGGCGATGCCGAGGAGGTCGAAGATCGACACGATGGAGACCAGCGAGGTGTTCTTCACCAGGGCGATGAACTCGTTGGTCATGGCCGGCATGGAGATGCGCAGCGCTTGCGGCAGCACGACAAGGCCGGTGGTCTGCCAATAGCCGAGCCCCTGCGCGCTCGCCGCCTCCGCCTGGCCCTTGGGAATGGCCTGCAGGCCGCCGCGGACCGCCTCCGCCATATAGGCGGCGATGACGAAGGCGAGGCCGACCAGGGCGCGCACCAGGCGGTCGATGTCCCAGCCGGCCGGCATGACCAGCGGCAGGAGGAGCGAGGCGAGGAAGATGACGGTGATGATCGGCACGCCGCGCCAGAACTCGATGAAGATGGTCGAGACCAGCCGGATCACCGGTAGCTCCGACTGCCGCCCGAGGGCGAGCAGGATGCCGAGCGGTACGGCGAGCGCCCCCGCATAGACCGACAGGAAGACGGTCAGCATCAGCCCGCCCCACTGACGGGTCTCGACCCGCGTCAGGCCGGCGCCTCCGGCGAGGAGCCATGCGGCGACGACGAGGAACCCGGCCCAGAGCAGCGGCACCGCCAGCGCCCGGCGCGGCAGGCCGGGCCAGAAGGACAGCACCGTGGCGGTGATCATCAGGACGGCGGCAAGATTGACCCGCCAGCGTTCGGCGGGCGGATAGAAGCCGTACATGAACTGGCCGAACCTGGCCTTGACGAAGACCCAGCAGGCGCCGCTGCCGGTGCAGTCGGCGCGGGTCGTGCCGGCAAAATGGGCGTCGATCAGCGCCCAGCGCAGGATGGGCACCGCGATGGCGGCAATGGCCGCGATGCAGAGGAGCGACACGACGGCGTTCAGCGGCGTCGCGAAATAGTCCGCTTTCATCCGGCGCAGGAGCGAGGCGCAGACCGGCCTGGTGCCGAGGGTGCTGGCGACCGTCATCGCGTCACCAGCCTCGTGCGGGCATTGAACCAGTTCATGAAGCCCGAGACCGCTAGGCCGAGGGCGAGATAGATGGCGAGCGTGATGGCGATGATCTCGATGGCCTGTCCGGTATTGGTCAGGGCCGAGCCGACGAAGACGCTGACCAGTTCGGGAAAGGCGATGGCGGCGCCGAAAGACGAGTTCTTCAGCACGTTGAGATACTGGCTGGTGAGCGGCGGCACCATCACCCGCATCGCCTGGGGGATGACGATGAGACTGAGCGCCCGGTTGGGCCTGAGCCCCAGCGCATAGGCCGCCTCCCACTGCCCCTTGACCACGGACTGGATGCCGCCGCGCACGATTTCGGCGATGAAGCCGGCCGTGTAGGTGGCAAGCGCCGCGAACAGCGCCACGAATTCCGGCACCAGCACGAAGCCGCCACGATAGTTGAAGCCGCGCAGCGCCGGCACGTCCCAGCTGCTCAGCGCCGCCGCGATGCCGAAGGCCAGCGCCGGCAGGGCGATGAAGAGAGCGAGGCCGCTGGCCCAGACCGGGAAGATCAGCCCCGTCGCGTCGCGCCGCCGCTTCGCCCAGATGGCGATGGCGGCCTGCGCGATGAAGCCTGCCAGCACGACGAGGGCGGCGATGCGGAAGGCGGTGCCGTCGGTCGGCACCGGAATGGTCAGGCCCCGGTTGTTGAGGAAGGCGACCGCGAAGAAGCCGATGGACTGGCGCGGTCCCGGCAGCGCGGCAATGACGCCGAAATACCAGAACAGCACGAAGAACAGCAGCGGGATGTTGCGGACGAACTCGATATAGGCGCCGGCGAGGCCCGCCAGCAGCTTGTTGGGCGACAGCCGCGCGATGCCGACGACGAAGCCGAGCAGCGTCGCCGCAATCGCCGCTACGAAGGTGATGACCAGCGTGTTGGCGACGCCGACCCACAGGAGGGCGAGGATATTGGCATCGGGCGTGTAGGACGTCAGCACGAAGGACACGTCGATGCCCGACGTCCGCCACAGGAAGTCGAAGCCGGAGGCCATGCCGGCATTGACCATGTTCTGCGAGGCGTTGCGGACGATCAGGATGATCGTGCCGGCGAGACCGGCCAGGAGGGCGGCCTGCCAGAAGATCTCGCGCACGCGCTTGTCGTAGAAATAGCGGGTCACGTCACCGGCCGGGATCTTGGACGGAAGAAGGCCTCCCGCCGGGGGGCGGGAGGCCGATCGAAGGAGGGTTCAGTCTGTGCCGTTCACTGGAACGGCGAGGTGAACAGGATGCCGCCGCGGGTCCACAGGGCGTTCTGGCCGCGCTCGAGGCCGAGCGGCGAGCCCTTGCCGACGGTGCGCTCGAAGCTCTCGGCATAATTGCCGACCTGCTTGATGGCGTTGAACATCCAGTCGTTCGGAAGGCCGAGCATGGCGCCGAAATTGCCGTCGGCGCCGAGCAGGCGGCGGATCTCGGCATTGCGCGAATTGGCGCGCATGTCGTCGACATTCTTGCTCGTGACGCCGAGATGTTCGGCGGCAATCATGCCATTGAGCACCCAGCGCACCACGGCCTGCCAGCGCTCGTCGCCCCAGCGGGTGACCGGACCCTGCGGGTCGTTGGAGA
>JAIEPJ010000264.1 GCA_019749835.1 Phreatobacter sp.
GTCGAGGCCGGCGAAGAGCACGAAGCGGTCACCGACCATGTTGCGGGTGTCGATGAAGCGGCGGGTGTCGCCGGAGCTATCCTTGAAGCAGACGACGGTGTCGACATCGGCGAGCGAGGCGAGAATGTCCGGCGTGACGTCGTTCTTGTAGATGGGCGGGTTGTTGTAGAGCATCACCGGCAGGTCCGTGGCCGAGGCAACCGTGCGGAAGTGCTGCGCCGTCTCGTGCGGCTTCGAGGAATAGACCAGGGCCGGCATGACCATGATGCCGTCGATGCCGATGCGGTCGGCTTCCTTGGCGGTCTCGACGGCGAAGGCGGTGGTGAATTCGGCGATGCCGCAGAGCACCGGCACGCGGCCGGCGGCGACGGATTTCGCCGCTTCCATGACGGCGATCTTCTCATGGCGGGCCAGCGAGGTGTTCTCGCCCACCGAGCCGCAGACGATGAGACCGGAGACACCGTCGCGGATCAGGTTGTCCATCACCTTGGCGGTGGCATCGATGTCGAGCGAGAGGTCGTTGTGGAACTGGGTGGTGACGGCCGGGAAGACGCCTTCCCAGGAAATACGCGGTGCCATGGGGTTTTCTCCGATGAAATGGTCGTTGCGCGGCGGCTCAGATGGCGCCGCTGGCGGTGATGGGTGAGGTTTGAAGGTCCGTCACCCCTGGCGAGGACGCAGGCCGAGGGAAGGGGGGCCAGGGGCCGCGAACGCGAGCGCTGCAACTCCTGGATCCCCTTCCCCTCCCTCGCTCACGCTCGGTCGGCCGGGGATGACGGACGGTGGTCCTGCCGCTCAGAGCGTCGCGCCGGCCTGGCGCAGTTCGGCGAGGATCGGCGCCTTGGGAAGCCAGATCTTGTCGAACTCGGCGACGACCGCCGCGGCCTCGCGCGGATCGGCGTTGCGGAACGGGATGCCGGTCGCCTTGAACTGCTCGACCAGCTTCGGCTCGTTGCCGGCGAGCTCGTCGATCTGGATGTCGAGGGCCCCCTTGACGGTCCTGGTGATGAGCTCGCGGTCGGCGGCGGAGATCGTCTGCCAGACGCGGCCCGAGACGAGGGCGATAACCGGCATGAAGACGGCGTTCATCTGCAGGATCGACTTGGAGGGCCTGTCGAAGCGCTGGTTCCAGGAGAATTCGAGGTCCGCCTCGAGGCCGTCGACCTGCCCATTGGTCATGGCGTCGAAGACCTGCGGCGTCGGGATCGGCGTCGGGGCGGCGCCGAGCAGCTGGTAGAAGTCGCGATAGACCGGGGTCGGGTTGATGCGGAGCTTCATGCCGCGGATGTCGGCGACCTTGGTGATGTCGCGCGCGGCGAAGATGGCCCGCATGCCGGTGATGCCCCAGGCAAGGCCGATCGTGCCGGTCTCGCGGGGGAGCACGTCGAACAGCTTGGCCGCCACCGGATGGCGGACCAGCTTGGCGATCTTCGGGGTGGAATCGACCACATAGGGCGCGGTGATGGCGGCGATGGTGGGCACGCGGGAGCCGAGTTCGGCGGCCATGATCCAGCCCATGTCGAGGGCGCCCGACTGCATCTGCTGCAGCATGGCGGCCTCGTTGCCGAGCTGGCCGGAATGGAAGACCGTCAGCGTCAGCCGGCCGTTGGTGGCGGCCTTCAGGTCCTCGCCGACCTTGAGGGCGGCGCGGTTCCAGGGATGGCCGGCGGGGGTGAGGATGCCGAGGCGGAACTCCTTCGCCTGGGCCAGGGCGAGCGAGGGGGCGGCGAGCGGCAGGCTGGCGCCGGCGGCGATCAGATGGCGGCGGGAGAGGGTCATGGGCATGCTCCTTTGGGGTTCGAGGACGGCATTCACTTGAGGAGGGCGAGGGACAGGAAGGGATAGATCGACAGCAGCACGAGGAGGACGCAGGCGATGGCGAAGAAGGGGAGGGTGACGAGGAACATCTTCCCCGGTTTCGCCCCGGTGACCGCCGCGGCGACGAAGAAGCACAGGCCGACCGGCGGCGAGAGCAGGCCGAGGACGAGGTTGATGACCACGACGACGCCGAAATGGCGGGGATCGATGCCATAGACCTCGGTGGCGATGGGCAGCAGGATCGGCACCGTCATGATCAGGCCGGGGATGCCGTCGATCACCGTGCCGATGACCAGAAGGATCACATTGGTCAGCAGCATGAAGGTGATCGGGTCCTTGGCGACCGTCTGGATCCAGGCGGCAGTCTCCTGCGGCACCTTCCCGTAGATGAGGATCCAGGAGAAGACCGCGGCGGCGGCCACCAGGAACAGCACGACGGCGGAATAGACGCCGGCGCGGAGCATCATCTCGGGGAGGCGGGAGAAGGCGAACTGCCGCGTCCAGAAGCGGCCGACCAGGGCCGCGGCGACGGCGCCGATGGCCGCCGCCTCGGTGGCGTTGGCAAGGCCGCCGAGGATCGAGCCGACGATGATGATGGGGATCGACAGGGTCGGGAGCGCGGCGAGGATCGTGCCGAGGCGCTGGCGGGCCGACTGCTTCTCCGCCCGGGGATAGTTGTAGACATAGCCCATCAGGGCGATGACGACGAAGAACAGCGCCGTCAGGATCAGGCCGGGCAGGATGCCGGCGATCAGCATGTCCGAGACCGAGACCTGCGCCAGCACCGAATAGACGACGAACATCACCGAGGGCGGGATGATCGGGCCGAGCATGCCGCCATAGGCGGTGAGGCCGGCGGCGAAGGTCTTGTCATAGCCCTGCTTCTCCATCTCCGGGACCATGATCTGCGACATGATCGCGACCTGGGCCGTGGCCGAGCCGAGAATGGAGGCGACGAACATGTTGGCGAGGATGTTGACATAGGCGAGGCCGCCGCGCACCGAGCCGATGAAGGCCATGGCGAGATCGACGATCCGCCGGGTGATGCCGCCGCCATTCATGATCTCGCCGATGAGGATGAAGAGCGGGATGGCGATGAGGCCGTAGCTGTCGACGCCGCCGAACATCTGCAGCGGATAGCTCTGGAACAGGAGCGGATTGCCGGAGGCGAGGATGAAGACGATGCCGGCGATGCACAGGCACAGGCCGATCGGGACGCCGACCAGCATGATGGCGAAAAAGGCGGCCGAGGTGATCATCAGTTCACCCCGTCGATGTCGGACAGGATGAAGCCGCGGATCGGCGCCGGCGGCACGAGGCCGATATCCTCGACCAGATTGGCGAGGCCGTGGACCGTCATCGACACCGCGAAGATCGGCAGGATCATGTAGAGCATCCAGGTCGGCCAGTTCAGCGTCTGGGTGCGCTCGGTGTAGAGGAAATTGAAGGTCTCGCCGGCGAAGGCGCGGGCGTCGAAGCCGGCGGCGGCGATGCCGAGCGGGTCCATCCACAGCCAGCACATGGCGGCGAGCGCCACGCCGAAGGTCACGACCATGCCGGTGGCGATGACCTTGGCCAGTTTGCGCCCGCGGTCCGACAGGCGCTCGGTCAGCATCGAGACGGCGAAGTCGAGCCTGAGCCGCGTCATGGCCGAGGCGCCGATGAAGGTGAGCCAGACGACCGAGTAGACCGAGGATTCGTCGACCCAGTAGATGGGCATGCCGCTGTAGCGGGTGACGACATTGAGGAGGATGAGCCCGGCCAGCAGGGCCATGAATCCGATGATGGCCAGCCGCTCGATCGCGAGCAGGCCGGCCGACAGGGACTGCAGGGCCCGGGCCGGCGCAAAGGCCTGCGCGGAGGGACTGGCCTGGTTCGTCATCGGTTGGACTCCCGATGTGCTTTCACTCTGGAATTCTGCTAGCGTAGATTTTATACAATCGAGGAGTCAATGGCTTTCCGCGGAGTTTTCATCAGGATCGTCGCTGATCGGCCTGAGTACCATCCCCGTGGCGACGGATGGGCAAAGGCGGGATTTCGTGGTCGGATGCGGAGGTTCGCAGCATTGTCGGGATTCGGATGACCGCGCCGCTCAAGCACCGCACCCTGTCTGCCGCCATCGTCGACCGCCTGCGTCAGGCGATCCTCGCCGGCACCTATCCGGCCGGCACGCAGCTGCGTCAGGACGCGATGGCGGAGACCTACGGCGTCAGCCGCATTCCCGTCCGCGAGGCGCTGTTCCAGCTCGAGGCGGAAGGCTTCGTGCGCATCGTCCCGCACAAGGGCGCCATCGTCTCGGAACTGTCGCTGGACGAGATCAACGACGTGTTCGACCTGCGCTGTCTGCTGGAGCCGCGGCTGCTCTCACAGTCGGCGCCGCGATTCGCCGAGGCCGATTTCGCCGCGCTCGATGCCATCCAGGCGCGGTTCGAGGCGGCGATCGCGGCGGGGGATGTCGGCCAGTGGGGCGTCATCAACGCCGAGTTCCATATGGCCCTCTACACCAAGGCGCGGCAGCCGCGCACCCAGTCGATCGTCGCCGCGCTGCTGCAGACGAGCGACCGCTACACCCGTCTGCAGCTGTCCAACACGGCGGCCATGGGAATCGCCGAGCAGGAACATGCCGAACTCATCCGGCAATGCCGCGCCGGGCGGTTCGCGGAGGCCGCCGCCTTCCTGGTCGGTCATATCGAGGCGGTGCGCGCCGACCTCCTGCGGGTCGTGGCCCGATCGGGCGCGGCGGGCGGCGACACGAATTCCCGCTCCGTGGCACTGGAATAGCTGCCAAGCGTCAACCATATGTCATCATGTGGTGGTTTGACGTTGACGTTCGGTGAAGCTTTCTGTACCCGGATGCAGTCGCGACGAGGCCTCCGGCATTCCGGGGTGCGCCTCCCGCCTGCGACGTTCCCGAACCGCCCCTGAACCTGACTGAACGAACCAAGGATCGCTACCCTTTGTCCATCCATACCCAGAACGGCCTGTCCGAACGCCTTGAGACTGCCCAGAAGGCTAAGCAGGCATTGTTGGAGAAGTTCCGTTCGCGCCCGGGTCCGGATGATCCGGACTTCCAGAGGCGCCAGGCCGAGCGGCGCGCCATCGCCGAGGCCCGCGCCACGCGGGAAGCGGCCAAGGAAGCCATCCGCCGCGCCGAGGCCGAGCGTTTCGCCGCCGAAGAGGCTGCCCGCAAGGAAGCCGAGCGAATCGCCGCCGAAGAGGCCGAACTGAAGCGTCTCGAAGAAGAAGAGGCCCGCGCCAAGGCGCGTCCGAAGCAGATTTACCGCGAAATCGCCGCCTATGCCGAGGCCCGTGCCAAGGCGGCCGCGCGCGGCGGTCGCCGCTGAACAGCGGACCACCGACCTGACGAGCCGAGGGCCGCCCGCGAGGCGGCCCTTTGTTTTCCGGGGGTCTGTTTCCGGACGCCCGGCCGCCGGACAATCCGGGGGCGGCGACCATTTGCCCTCTGGAACTCTTCGCCGTCCTGCCCGTTGTTGCCTCCGCGTCCGGCAGCGACGCGTCATTCCGGGGGCATGTCATCATGGCCGAGAGAGACCTGTTCGGCTTCGGCGGGAAACCGTCGGTCGCCGTGCTGGCGAACAAGAGGTCGGGCCTTGGCGGCCGCGGTGGCCAGGCCGTCGACACGGTCGTCGCGGCGATCTCCGCCCATGGCGTCTATCCCCGCATCTTCATGGCTGGCCGTGGTCATCTGGCGGAGGCCGTGGCGGCCTGCAAGGCGCATGACCCCGACGTCGTCGTGGTGATCGGCGGCGACGGGACGATCCTCGCCGCTGCGGAAGCCTTCATGGGCACCCATACGGCCCTGGCCATCATTCCCCAGGGCACGGTCAACCAGCTCGCCCGCGACCTGCTGATCCCCCTTGACGCGACACTGGCGATCGCCGCGCTGGCGACCGGCACGCAGCGCGCCATCGATGTCGGCTGCGTCAACGACAGGGCCTTCCTGTGCACCAGCGTCATCGGCCCGCTGGCCAAACTGCAGCGCTACCGCGAGGAGGCCCGCGGACGGGTGCTGGCGACCATCCTGTCCTTCCTGCGGACCGGCCTGAAGGCGATGACCCTGCGGCCGGCCACGCTGGCGATCCGGGACGACCGCAGCGTCTGGACCGAGGAGACGCGCGGCGTCATCGTCTCGGTCAATCCGCTCGCCGAGATCGTCTCGCGGGTGCCGTTCCGCGAAACGCTGGATTCCGGGCTCCTGGCCGTCTATGCCGCACGCGAGCGGGGCTATCTGACGCTGTTCAAGCTGGCCGCCGCGATCTTTGCCGGGCGGGCGCGGATCGATCCCGACATCGCCTTCCGCGAGACGCCCGTGCTGACCATCGATGCCCGCCGCGAATGGCTCACCATCCTGAACGACGGCGAGATCCGCCGGCTCAGGACGCCGCTGCATTTCGCCGTCAAGCCGGGCGCGCTCAGGGTCGTCGTGCCGCAACCGCCGGCCGCGGCCCCGTGATGTCGTCGTCATGACGGTTGTCGCCCATATTTCCGACATCCATTTCGGTCGCGAGGTGACCGAGATCGTGACGGCGCTGCTCGCCGATCTGGCGGCTGCCGCCCCCGACATCGTGGTGATCAGCGGCGATCTCACCCAGTTCGGCAGCCATGGCGAATTCGCCGCCGCGCGCGCCTTTCTCGACCGCATTCCGGCGCCCTGTCTCGTCGTACCGGGCAATCACGACATCCCCGCCTTTCCCGTCTGGGAGATGCTCTTCCGGCCCTACCGGCGCTGGCGGCGCTTCATCACCCAGGGGCTGGCGCCGGAATGGTCCAATGCCGCGGTGCTGGTGAAGGGCGTCAACAGCGCCCGTCCCTATGGCCCCTATCTCAACTGGTCGCGCGGGCGGATCGCGCCGGCGCAGATCGCGGCCGTGGCGAGCGCCGAGCGGGACCCGCGTGTGCTCGTCGTCACCGCCCATCATCCCGTCGCCTATGGCGACGATACCGGGCGCGACTACGATCTGGTCACGCGCGGCGACGCCCTGCTGGCCACCCTGGCGGCACGCCCGCGCAGCCTCATCCTGCTCGGCCACCGGCACCGCAGCCATGCGAGCCTCTGGAGCCCCGCGGATGGCGAGCGGACGGCCGTCACCGGCGCGGTCCTGGCCCGCGACGACGTGCTCATCCTCCATGCGGGGACGGCGACCTCCGACCGGCTGCGCGGACAGGCCAACAGCTGGAACCTGATCACCCTCGCCGAGGCGGGGGTCGGCATCGAGATGCGACAGTATACGGCGGCTGGCTGGGCCAGCGCCACGCGCCTGGACCTGCTGTGGTCCGGCGGCTGAGCCCCGCGGCTCAGCGCACCAGGATGTTGCCGTCCACCGTCGTGATGTCGCGCAGGCCGCAGAGCGCCATGGTGATGTCGAGCTCCTTGCGGATGATCTCGATGGCGGCGGTGACGCC
>JAIEPJ010000278.1 GCA_019749835.1 Phreatobacter sp.
ATGCGGGCCAGGAAGGCCACGCCCTCGGCCATGCGCTTCTCCCACGCATCTGGCGAGGTGATGGAGGGAAGCCGGCCGCGTTCCTGCTTGAACTTCAAGGCACGCTTCGCCAGGTCCCGCGCTTCTTCCAGCGTCAGGTTTACCCGCTTCGCGCTGATGATCGCCTGAACCTGCCTCAGGCTCTCCTCGTTCATGGTCTTGGCCAGGATCGAATAGGCCTCGCCGAAGGGGTTGATGCTGTCGATCAGGTCGATGTCGAGCTCCGTCACGTTCATGGCGAATTTGCGCACACCCTCGACGAAGGCGGTGTTCGGCCCCTTCTCGTCTTCCCCGCCCCTAAGCACCGCCTCCTTGGCCTTCTGCGTGAGGGTCAGGGCAGCGATGGCGTGCTGGCGCACGGCCTCCTGGTCGCCTTCGTCCAGCTCCGGGTAGCGGTCCTTGATGATCTTCCCCATCCGCACCTGGGTGAGCTCCTCCGGAACAAGCTCCGGATCGAACAGGCCGCGCTCGACCACGGTCTTGTCCTGGACGAATGCGGCGATGACCTCATTCAGATCCTGTTGGCAGATGCGGGTCGCCTCAGGGCTTTTCGGCTCAGCCAGGCCCTTGATCTCGATCTGGAATTTGCCCTGCTCCTCGTTGAAGCCGACATTGCATTTTTGCGGATCATAGCCCCCCTCGCCATAGTCGAAGCCGGAGGTGGGGCCGCTCTCGACATTCTTCGGTTTGAACTCAAAGCGAGGGGCGAGCACCTGCTCCATGAGCAGGCTGGCGGCGATGGCCTTCAGCGTGTCGTTCACCGCCTCGGCCACGGCCTGCTCGGCGGCGTCCGGTTCCGCGATCAGGTTGGTGAAGCGGGCGCGGGTTTTTCCGGGGGCGTCGCGCGTGGCGCGGCCGATGATCTGGACGATTTCGGTCAGGCTCGATCGGTAGCCGACGGTCAGCGCGTGTTCGCACCAGATCCAGTCGAAGCCTTCCTTCGCCATGCCCAACGCGATGATGATGTCCACATGGTCACGGTTGTGCTTCTGGGCCGGCTCTTTCAGGGCGGCCGAGACGCGATCGCGCTTGGCGGCGTCATCATCCACAAGATCAGCGATGCGCAGCAGGCGGCCATCGGCGGTCTTCACCAGCTGGAAGCCCGTGGCGGGGTCCGTCCCCTGCCAATCGCCGAGCTCCTCGATGATGTGCTCGACCTCCCTGATCTTGTCCTTCGTGCTCTCCCGCGAATTGACGCTGGGGATATGGATGATCGTCTTCTCGGCGGGGTCGAGCACCTTCAGGATGTCGTCACTGTAGGAGCCGGAATAGAAGAAGTAGCCGATGTCGAGCTGCTTCAGATGCTCATAGCCATTGAGTTGCTCGTAGTAGGTGTAGGTGACGGTCTCGAATTTGGCCTCATCCTCGGGGCTGAGCACGGCCTCCGCGTCGCCGCGGAAGTAGGAGCCGGTCATCGCCACCAGATGCACCCGATCACGCGCGAAGAATTCGGCGAGGTGCAGGCCGAGGCGGTTATCCGGGTTGGCGGAGACGTGGTGGAATTCATCCACGGCGATAAGCCGATCGTCGAAGGCTGCCACGCCGAATTTCTCCACGGCGAAGCGGAAGGTGGCGTGGGTGCAGACCAGCACCTTGTCGGCGCTGGCGAGGAAGGTGCCGACGGCATTGACCTTGCCGCCATCCGTGCCTGGGGCGTTGCAGAGGTTCCATTGCGGAGCGACGGTCCAATCGGCCCAGAAGCCGTATCGGGTCAGCGGTTCATCGGCGAAACTGGCGCCGATCGAGCGCTCCGGCACCACGATGATCGCCTGGCGCAGCCCCTGATTCTGGAGCTTGTCGAGGGCGACGAACATGAGCGCGCGGCTCTTACCTGAGGCGGGGGGCGATTTGATGAGAAGGTATTGCTCACCGCGCTTGTCATAGGCGCGTTCCTGCATCGGGCGCATGCCAAGGGCGTTGGCCCTGGTGGAGCCGCCGTTGCGGCTGTAGGCGACGGAGACAGAGGGGACGTGCAGGATGGGGTTGGTCACGCCGCGGTCTCCGGCTTCTTCTTTTTCGTTGTCCCTGGCCCGGCCTTCATCTTCGTGTAGAGGTCGAAGAGCTTCTCCAGGCGTTCGGTGTCGTTCTTGAAGCGCCGACCGATGTAGATCCGCTCCACCACTTCGTCATTTCGTTCGTGCGCTGCGCTCAGATCAGCCGGCATCCTGCTATCGTCGCCGTTCTCGCCATACATTTGCGCTAGTGTGGCGGGGAATTGCGCCTCTCTGGCGAGCAATATGTCCTCGGCGCATCGCGACAAATCGTCCATGTTTCTGTCGGTCAGCTTCAGAATAGGAAATGTGTTCCAGCCCAGTGTACTTGAGTAACGGTAGTCTGTCTTTATTTTTCCACAGACCGCCGCGATCCAGACCAAGTGTAACCTACTGCAAAGAAGTGAAAGATTCCAAAGCCCAGCGTCGTGGAGCGCGAAGGCGCCGTCGGCAACGATAGTCCCGGGGGGCCACAAGCTGACGGGGAGATACGGCCGCGACTCCGACGAGTGACGCGGTACCAAGATAATCGCCTCGTTGCCTCGTTGGCGAACCTGTTGGAATGCGTGCGCGGACGACGCGCCTCGCTTCGTCAATTCCTTATCGCTCGCCAATCGCATCCGCCGTACGCTCGCGATGCGTGCTGCGATTGCCGGTATGGCTTCCGCCTCGGCCGACGAACCCCCATTGATCCAAAGGCAAAAACGCAGCTTACCCTGAATGGAATCCTCGGCGCCGACAAATCGACGCAAAAAATCCGACGCTCGATTATCACTTTGGCGCAGTTCCTCCGCGACGTTGAGCCCCATAAGAAGGTTTCCGCCGTCGGCCGGCTTGTTTCCGTTCACCATCGGATGGAGACCCGTCAGCGGGTGCGTCGCCGCCTCAACGTAGATGTCCTGGTATGGCACCAAGTAAGGGCAGATATTATCGACATCTCGGACATTACCTTGGGCGTCGTAAATCTTGGCCAATCCGCGCCTCGCGCCGAGCCCAACAATAGCGACTGTGACCGCCGCCTTGTGCGAAGCCAGGTTCGACCATTTGAAGGACGTATGTGCGAAGGTGATCCTCTGACCCATACCAAGGATGAGGGGCCACAGCCGCGCCACCTGCTCCCCCTGGCAGATCGAGTTCGTGGTCACGAACGCACAGCTGGATGTCGTGTGACGCGCATACTGAGCGAACTTCAGGAACCACCCGCAAACGTAGTCGAGTGATTTCCAGCTGTCTGTCAGATGGGCAAAAATAACACCCATGTCGCTCTTCTGCGCATCATTCTGCTCGGTCCCGCCCTTATAGGGCGGGTTGCCACAAACATATGTCTCGCCGCCCTCATTCTCGAAGTCGATTTGCGCCTGATCGAGCGGCGTATGGAACAAATCATCCGCCCGAAGCTTCACGCTAGTCGCCGTCGGTGGGCAGACGCTCAACCAATCCAGCCGCAACGCATTTTCACAGGTGATCCAGTTCTCGGCGTCAAGCGGCAGGAAGTCCTGCAACGCCTCCTTCTGCCCGCGATAGAGCACGTCGCACTGATACTCCGCGATAATGAGCGCCAGCCGCGCGATCTCGGCCGGGAAGTTACGCAGCTCGATCCCGCGAAAATTCGTCAACGGGATATCGCTGCGCCTTTGCGGCTCGCCGCGGCCCTTGTTGATTTTCCACTCGATCTCCCGCATCTGCTTATAGGCGATCACTAGGAAATTACCGGAGCCGCAAGCAGGGTCGAAGACCCTGATCCGCGCCATACGGCTCCGCAGGTTCAGCAGCTTGCGCGCATTGTCCCCGGCCTCGGCCAGCTTCTCTCGCAAATCGTCGAGGAAGAGCGGGTTCAGCACCTTCAGGATGTTCGGCACGCTGGTGTAGTGCATGCCCAGCGCACCGCGCTCCTCATCCTCCGCCACCGCTTGGATCATGGACCCGAAGATGTCCGGGTTGATCTTTCTCCAGTCGAGATTGCCGATGTGCAGCAGGTAGGACCGGGCAATCTTGCTGAAGCGCGGCACCTCCGCGCTGCCGGAGAACAGCCCGCCATTCACATAAGGGAAGGCGTCCGCCCACCGGGGAACGCCCGCGGCCGCCCGATCGGCGCCCTTCACGTTCATCGCCCGGAAGACCGTGCTGATCACCTCATGCGTGTTCGACGCATCGGAGGCGCTCATCGTCTGCACGGTCGAGGTGAAGAGCAGCGATGTGCGGAAGATGTCGGTGTCTTCCGCGAAGAAGCAAAAGATCAGGCGGGCCATGAAGTGGTTCATGTCCGGCCGGCGCGCCGCGGTGCCCCAATCCGGATTGTCCTTCAGCAGCTCGACATACAGCCGGTTGAGGCGGCTGGTCGCCCGGATATCGAAGGAACTCTCCCGGATTTCCTTGACGGTCGTGATACCGGCCAGCGGCAGGAAGAAGCCGAAATGGTCAGCGAAATCCCGATAGGCACAGGCGACCGTGTCGCCGCTCACCAGGTCCTCGGCTTCCAGGCTGTCGCCATCGGTCGCGAGGATGAACTTCGCCTTGGCGCGGCCCGTTGCCGGGCTGGCCTTCAGGGCGTGAAGGGTCTGGGTGACGGCGCCGGGATCGCAGGTGGCGATGTGGATGTTGTTGGTCTGGAGCACGCCGCCCAGGTCAGACTTGTTCGAGGCACCGCTGCGCAGCCGCTTGAGCGTCGTGTCCTTGTTGCCGAAGGCTTCCAGGAAGGCATAGGGGAAAGCGGCCCGGTCGAAGGGCTTCTCGGCAAGGGCCGAGACGGCCTGCTCGATCTCGACGGCGTTCATCGCATAGCCCTCACCAGCCGGCAGGCGCCCTGGACAATCATCACTGTGGCAATGGCTCCGTCCCGCGGCTGAGAATGTCGATGTAGCGACCATAGGCGAAAAGCCGTCCGCGCTGGCGCCCTGTCGTCTCGCGCAGGATGCAGAGATCCACCAGCCGCGTGATCGTCGCCCCGATCGTGGGATGGGAAAGGTTCAACCGCGCCGTTGCCGTCGCCACCGAAAGCAGGGGCTGCGCCTTCAGCAGGTCATGCAGGCGAAGGGCGGAGCCGGCGCTGCGCCCCAGCGCCTCGATCTTCGCCCGGTCCTCGGCGAACAGCGCGAGGATCTGCCGTGCGGCCTCGGTCGCCCCTTCCGCCGTCTCGGCCACGCCGTCGAGGAAGAAGCGCAGCCAGGCTTCCCAATCCCCCTGGTCGCGCACGCGCTGCAGCAGGTCGTAGTAGGTCTGCCGATGGGTCTTCAGATAGAGGCTGAGGTAGAGGATCGGCTCGCGCAGCATTCCCTCGGCGCAGAGCAGGAAGGTGACGAGCAACCGGCCGAGGCGGCCATTGCCATCTAGGAAGGGATGGATCGTCTCGAACTGGACATGCACCAGGCCGGCCTTGAGCAGCGTCGGCAGCTCCGGCGTCTCGGCATGGATGAAGCGCTCCATGTCGCCGAGGCAGGGCATGACGAGCTGCGGCGGCGGGGGCACGAAGGCGGCGAGGCTGGGGCGCGGGCCGCCGATCCAGTTCTGCGAGGAGCGGAACTCCCCTGGCTGCTTGCCGGCGCCGCGGCCGGAGGAGAGCAGCACGGCGTGGATCTCGCGGATGAGGCGGAGCGAGAGCGGCAGGCCGCCACGCAGCAGCTCGAGCCCGCGGTTCAGGGCGGCGACGTAGCAGGAGACCTCGGCGACGTCGTCGAGCGGCACGCCGGGGGCTTCGTCGCTCTCGAAGAGCAGGAGGTCCGACAGGGAGGATTGCGTGCCCTCGATCTGCGACGAGAGCAGCGCTTCCTTGCGGACGTACATATAGAGAAACAGCCCGGTGTCAGGCAGGATCGACGCCATGCCGTCGAGGCGGCCCAGGGCCATCTGCGCCCGCTGCAGCGGCACCAGCAGGCTGGAGACGTCGATCGGCGGGATAGGCGGCAAGGGCGGGGGCACGAAGGCGCGCGTCGCCTCGCCGCCGAATGTGGTGGTTTCGTATCGCCCGAGGCGGCTTTGGCGGCTGGGCTGGGGCATCCTTATGAAAGGTGACTTTCGCTAGGGGCGGAGCAAGGAAGATTTCTGCCCCCTTTCTTTCATAAGGGCCGTTGATTCGCCAGCCCTGTTTATGTGCCGTCGATCCTGCCGGTCGCTCCTGCTCCTGGGCTGTTCGCGCCGAAGGTGTTGCGCTGGGCATCCCAAACAACCGTCACCCGCCCGGCCAGCACGGCGCAGGTCAGGCCGTCCGGCTGCCGCCCATCCAGGATCGCCGACACGATGTCCGGCGCCAGGAGGGTCAGGCGGAGGAGGCTGCCCAGGTAGCCACGCTCGATCCGCTCCGCCCCCGCCATTTCAGTGATGGTGGCGTACCGCCCCTGATCGAGCATACGTTGGTACCGGAATGCGCGCGCCAGCGCCTTCACCAACGCCGGATCGGCGCGCGTTGTGGCCGGCGCCATGCCATCGGTCATCGGCGTCACGACTGTCTTCCGCCCTGGCCGGTGCCGGATCGCCAGCGGCACCCGGACCGTGATGCTGGTGGCGTTCGTCATGCCGCTGCCCTCAGAGCACCAGGCGCGATGGCGCCGAGGTCGCGGACCAGGCCGCCGAGCCCGTCCAGCCGCAGCCGAATGTCCGCGCCGGCGGGGCCGACCACCACACGTTCCACCAGCGACCGCACGATCCGAGCCTGTTCTGCCGGGAACAGGTGCTCCCACAGCGGGTCAAGCCGATGCAGCGCATCCTGCGTCTCGCCCTCGGTCAGGTCCGGCGCCTCCTTGCGCGCCGCACGCCAGGTGCCGACCACGATCTCCGGCTGCCGCAGCACCGCCCGCACCTGGTCCACGACCGCCGCCTCAATCTCCGCCGCGGACACCCGGCGCACAATGCTGTCGTCGCCGGCGGCATCGCCCTTCAGCACGCGTTGCGCCACGTAGTAGCGGTAGAGCCGCCCATTCTTCCGGGAATGGGTCGGCGACAGCGCCCGGCCATCGACCCCAAAGATCAGCCCCTTCAGCAGCGCCGGCGTCTGCGCCCGATTTTGGTTGGCACGCACGCGCGGGCTGACCTGCAGCACGGCATGCGCGCGGTCCCACAACTCCCGCGGCACGATCCCCTGGTGCTCGCCGGGATAGATGTTTCCCTTATGCGCGGCCTCGCCGACATAGGTGCGGTTGTTCAGCAGCTTGTAGACATCGCCCTTGTCCAGCGGTCGGCCCACTTTGCTGGTGAGGCCCTCCTCACGAAGGCGCTTCACGGT
>JAIEPJ010000033.1 GCA_019749835.1 Phreatobacter sp.
TCGAGGAAGTAAAGCTCCCACTCTTCCTGCGGCATCATATAGGGCTTCAGCCTGCGCCGGATCGCGCTCTCGGTCTTGACGTCCTGACGGTTGTATTCCTTGTATCCTTCCCATTCCGCAGGGTCGTCGCCCGGCAGCACGCGAATGCTGGGGTTGTTCTTGGACGGCTTCCGGGGCTTCGAGAACTTCCGGATGTAGGACATGCCCCGCGAGTCCTTCAGGTGGTCATCATCCAGACCGACGACAGGGCCAGCTTTTTCCAGCTTGCCGGGCAGCGAACAGTGCATCGCTTGGACCATGGTGCAGCGCCATTGCGTGACGTCCACCTCGGCCAGCTTCTGATTGGTGATCTGCATCTCGAAGGCGGCGTTCCAAGCCCACTTCTGGACGTCCGGCGAAATCAGGGCCTCTTCCAGATCGGCGGGCATGGGTTCGCCCTCCGCCGGGACCCACTGCTGGATCGGGCCGTCGTTGAACTGGTAGGCGGCCATCAGGACTTCGGTGCTGGGATCGCGTGCGTAGACCGCCGCCCCGCAGGCGCGCAGGTCGATCTCGCTGAAGGACTCGAAATCTATACTCATGATGTCCATCACCGACACCCATTCGCCCATGCTTCGATCATGTTCTCAGACCGCGTTCCCCATCTAAGGCGTTCAAGCCGATTATCATCTGGTATGTCGTCTAGGTGCAAACACTCCATTCCGTTTGGCGCTGGCCCAACAAAAGCCTCCAAAACGAGAGTGTGAACTGTTCTGGAATTTCCCTTGCCAATCGCAACAGATACATGGCCGGACGCCATTCGTCCGGGGCGCAACAGCTTGCCCTTATAACTGCGGACGTGAGCGGCGCGGCGCGTCGAGACAGGCACAAAAACTTCCCGATCACAGGACCGCACGCGGCCAAGGCTGCTCACCTCGTAGTGGCCTTCGTGCCCAAACACAGGTTTCCAGATTTCAGCTTCCATTAGGTCAGCACGCCTTACCTTTTATCTGGGCGAATGATTGGGGCCCCAGCGAACCGGGGCCCCCGCACGATAGGCCAATAAGGGTGGCCCATCAAGCCTGATCAGATCATGTCGTCATCATCTTCATCGTCATCGGCGAAGCTGCCCTCGCTGCTGACGTCATCGTCGTCAAAGTCCTCGTTCGGATCGGTCGCCGACGCGCCGAACGCTTCGCCATCCTTGACGAACTGGACGGCCTTCAGCTTGGCGTTCACCCGCTTCCCGTGCTCGTTGTCCTGCGCCCAGATTTCAATCGTGGCGTTGACATAGCAGCCCGAGTAGGGAGCGCCCTTCGTGCCGGGCTGGGCGTCCATCCATTTGTCGTCCGCGCCCTTGCGGTTGGTGATCACCTTCGGACGATCAGCCAGCGGTGCGTTCGCGGACAGATACCAGTGGTCCGCATAGCCGTCCCAATTTTCCAGATCGCCATCGCGCCAGCACAGGAGGTTGGGCTTCAGCTTGGGCCACTTGTCCTCGTTCTCGCCCCATGCCTTCTGCTTGGCCTGTTTCGACGCCAGCTTGATCGCCTTCAGGACGGGCATCTTCTGCCCCTCGAACTTGGCGAAGCAGTTGTCCAGCCCGTCCTTCGGGAACAGGAAGTTCGACTTCCACGTCTCCCGGACGCTGCCGTCGTCCTGCTTCTGGCGGTTCGGCTCAAAGAGGCTGGCAAACGACAACCGCGCCCCCAAGAGAATCACTTTCCCGATCTGTTTACGTTCCGTAGCCATGTCGGCTCTCCTTAGATCATGTTGTCGGTTTCGATGTCGTCGAAGTCATCCAGAACATTCCGGAGGGCTTCTTTCTTGTGGGTATCGGGGACCAAGATAGGCTTGGCGGCGCTTTCCTTGATCGCCTTCCCGAAAAGCTCCTTGAAGGCTTTTTTGCCAATCTTTTCCTCGACCTGCGAGGGAGAGATCAGCTTACGAACCTCGGCGTCGTCCCCAAACTTCTTGGTCAAAACGATCCGGGCCTTCTGCTCGTCCTTCCACGCCCGCGCGGGCGCTCGTCCGGCGACCAGCTTCATGCCGGGCACGTCGTTGCCCTTCTCAGCGTCCCGATAGGCGCTGGCATGGAGGTCGTCGAGAAACTTGATGATCATGTCCTTGTGCAGCAAAATCTGCGAACGCTGCTTCGGGCTGACGGCGGTCGCGGGCGGAATTTCCGGCTCCGCGCAGACGCCAAAATCGTCTTCGAGATTGTCAAAGTCCAGCCCGGCCAGATCGGACACGAACCGGGCGCGGGCCTCACAGGTGTTGAACTTCGCGGCCGCGCAGAACTTGCATTGCGAGGGGCCGGGGTTGAACTCCGCGTTCGGGTCCTCGGTCTCTTCAGCGTCCTCCAGAATCTGATCGCCGACGGACAGAATATGCCCCATGTTGGTCGTCCAGACCCCACCGCCGCCCCCGGCCCGGGGCTGCTCGATAATGATCGTGACCTCTATGTCGTCTTCCCATGAGGCGATTTTCCAATGCCCGTCAGGATGGCGCTCAGACATCTCTTCCCAGAACATGCGCCGGGCGTAGTCGGACCACGCCCCCAGCACGTAGAGAATTGCCTGATCGTTCTCGATGGGGCTGACCGGGACGCCTGCGCCATACTTCCAGTCGAAGGAGATGATGCGCAGGTTCTTGACGTCGATCAGCGTGAAGTCGGTCGTGCCCATCTCGCCCGGGCCGACCCACTCGTCGAGGTGCAGCTTCTTCTCGATCAACAGGAAGACGCCGGGCTCGTCCATGTAGGCACGGAGGATCGCCAAGCCGTATTGCATGTTGTCGGCCATCGCCTGATCGAAGACCAGATCGCCGAACTTGGGCACGAAGAGCGTGTCGCCAACGAAGCCTTGCGGGTCGAGGCCCATTTCAAGGCAGAGGGCCGCGAAATAGTGGAAAACCGTCCCGTGCGCGGCGTCGATGCCCGCCGTATCGGGCAAGCCCCGGCACTTCCTGACGGAAGCCTTGCACTTGCGCCAGCGATGGGCGGTAGAGGGGCCGCGTTCGCTGTGCTCGATGTCGTCGAGATCGTCACTCATGCGTCAGGCTCTCACGGGTTGCAGGCAGGCACTATGGAACTTTTCAAGAACATCGCCAAGAGGGAATCGGCCCGAGGTTTCCCCCGGGCCGGATCGGGCACGATCAGATCATGCCGTCGTCTTCGCCGTCACCGTCTTCGTCGGAACTGTCGCCATTGGAGAAAGGGTTTTCACCCCGGCCGAAGGCGGCCAGCATTTCCAGAGCTTCAGCGAAGTCGGTCGGTTCGATGGCGGTGAAGCGTTCGACCTCGTAGTGGTCGATGATCTGCTTCACTTGGGCTTTGCGCTCAGCGCGGACATCGGCGTCGCCAGTCTTCAGGAACGCCGTGACCTTCTCGGCCATCATCTCGGTCGTGATCTCGCCCTTGGACTTGGAGCCCGAGGCTTTCTTCGACGCAGCCGCATCGGTCTTCTTGTCCGCAGGGGCTGCGGGCTTCTTGTCAGCCGGAGCCGCCGGGGCCGCAGCCTTGCCGCCAGCGCCAGCCAGCATCTTCTTCAACAGGGCGTTGTGCTCAAGCACGGCGGCCGTGTTTTCCTTCAGTGCGTCTTCGAGGGACATGGGATACCTTTCGGGTTGTCAGAATCAGGGCCGTTGACGGGCCGTGTCCTATATGGAGGATGCCCGCACCTATTGTCAACATGGGGTGGCCCATGTATATCTGCCGAGACCGAATTTTTCTCAGAGGGCCCACAATGCCGAAGTATAGCCTGCCGGACGACGCGCCGAACGATCTGCATCGCCTGCTGCTGAAGTGCGTCCCGCCGAACGAGCACGGGAACAAGACCATCGCCCACCTTGCGGAGATTTTCCCTCTCAGGCGGTGGTCGGTCAACAAGTGGCTGCGCGATGGGAAAATTCCGTCTAACCGTGTGAAAAGATTGATTGAAATCTCCCACTTGGACGAAACGCCGGGCGCGTTCCGTGCCAGCTTGGACGACTTCCATCGTTTCGTTTACAACGACTGACCTGTCGCGTAGGTTGACCGTTACCGCCTCTGAGTCTCCTGACAGTGGCTCAGCCTATCTACCTTTCTGGGTCACGCAAAAATGGCAAAAAACGACAGGCATATGATTCGTTTCGCGTCTGGCACAGGCGCGAGTTTCGGCAAAGCCAAGAATCAGACCCTCACATGGAAGCAGTTCAAGGCCCTCTTCGAGCGCCCCCTGACGACCAGCGAACGCCTCAAAGACTACCTGAAGCTCCCCGACACCGAACAGATACACCTCAAAGCCGTGAACGGCTGGGTCTATCGGACGCAGGTCGTCATCGGTGATCGCGGGATGCGCCGGAACCGCAACTCCGGGATGCCCTCTGACCTGATCACCCTCGACTTCGACTACGCCTCTCCGGAGTTCTTCGACGACATTATCAACGGCCGGATCGAGACCGAGTTCGAGTATTTCATCCATACGTCGCGCCGCCACACGCCGGAGAAGCCCCGCTTCAGGATGTTCATCCCGGTCAACAAGGCGATCCCCAACGACATTTACCCGGCCGTGAGCCGCATCTTCGCCCGCAAGATCGACCCGGCGATGGAGTTCGTCGATAAGGTCTCCTTCCGCCCGGCGCAGATGATGTTCAAGCCGACCTGCTCCAAAGACGGCGAGTTCGTCTTCTGGGATAACCAAGGCGAACTGCTCGATTGGTCGGAGATGCTGGACGTCTTCGAGGCGACCGAGGCCGACTGGCGCAACCTCGACAATCTGCCCAAGGTGCCCGGCGAACATCTGCGCGAGTCCGCAGAGAAGGCCGAGGTTCCGACCGACAAGCTGGGCGTGGTCGGCGACTTCTGCCGGGCCTACGACATCCACGAGGCCATTGCCACCTTCCTGCCGGACAAATACGCGCCGTCTGACGACATGGGCGGCAAGGCGCGCTACACCTACCTGCTGGG
This sequence comes from Phreatobacter sp., assembly GCA_019749835.1. Taxonomy (GTDB): domain Bacteria; phylum Pseudomonadota; class Alphaproteobacteria; order Rhizobiales; family Phreatobacteraceae; genus Phreatobacter. The sequence continues at coordinate 4,928 of JAIEPJ010000033.1, forward strand.
CACGACGACCAACGGGGCCGAGGTCCAAGACGACGGGCTCTTCCTCTATTCGCACCACGGCAGCGATCCCTGCGCCGACATGCTGGTGAACGCCTTCGATCTCGTCCGCATCCACCTCTACGGGGACAAGGACAAAGAGGACGACTTCGACAAGCCGATCACGAAGCGCCCCTCCTATCTGGCGATGGTCGAGGCGATCCAGAACGACGACCGCTACCGCGCTCAGGTGGTCAAGAGCCGCTACGACATGGACGCGATGGAGGAAGACTTCACCGACGATATGGTCGAAGTCGAATATGTGGACGAGCCCGATGACCTCGACTCTGACGAAGAGGACGAGATCGAAGCCCTCGTCGGCAAGCCTGCCAAGGCCATCAAGCGCGACACCGAGGGTGCCCCGATCAGCCCGGTCAAGGCGAAGCGCAAGCGCCGCCCGCCTCCGCCGGAGGGCTGGGTCAGCACGCTCGACATGACCCTCGACGGCAACATCATCTCCAACGCCCCCAACATCGCCCAGATCATCCAGAACGACCCCCGGCTCCGCAACTGCGTCGAATACAACGAGTTCATGGGCCGGGTCGTCAGCCGGGAACCGATCAAGACCCGGCTCAGCTATGTGGCACAGGCCGTCGTCCGCGATCCGATCAACGGCACGCCTCTGGAAGACCGGAACTACTTCGCCATCAAGATGATCCTGCAAGCCCCCAACGGGCCGGGCAAGCCGGGCTATGGGCTCAGGACCGTCACGGACGCGGACCTCTATGGGGCCGTCGATAACGCGGCTGCCACATGCTCCTTTAACCCAATCGTGGAATTTCTGCGGTCGGGCAAACATGACGGTGTGGCGAGAGCCGAGTCGATGTTCATCGAATACTGCGGATGCCCGGACACTCCCTACTACCGGGAGGCCGCGCTGAAGTTCCTGCTGGGGGCCGTGACTCGCGCATTCGAGCCCGGGGCCAAGTTCGACTTCGCGCCGATCTTCGCCGGGGCGCAGGGCAAGCGCAAATCCACCATGATCAAGATTCTGGCGAAGTCATGGTATGGTGAACTGAAGGCCGACTTCTCGAACGAAGCGCGGCTGATCGAATCCATGCAGAACTGCTGGATCATGGAGATGCCCGAACTGTCCTCCATCGGGCGCAGCCGGATCGAAGACATCAAGGCTTTCATCTCAGCCACCTTCTCGACGGCCCGGCTTGCGTGGGCCCGGACACCCAAGGTTTTCCCCCGGCAGTGCGTCTTCGTCGGATCGACCAACGACGACCAATACCTGATCGACGCCACGGGCAACCGTCGCTGGTGGCCGATCCCGGTCGAGGTCGATCAGATCGACACCGACAAGCTGGCCGCGCAAGTCGATCAGATATGGTGGGAGGTCGTGGCGATCTACGACCGGATGCGCGCAGATCAGCCCGTGGGAGACCTGCCCCTCTACCTGACCCATCCCGAGTCCATCGAAGAGTCCAACCGTCTGCAAGAGGCTGCACGCATCCAGACCGAGGCAGACGGCTACGCCGAACTGATCCACGACTGGCTGGATAAGCTCGTGCCCCCGGCCGGGTTCGACGACTTCGACGACGCGATGGGCTCTCCGAAGATGCAGCACCGTCGGCGCGTGACCGTTATGGAAATCTGGAAAGAAGCGATGAACATGGGAGACAAGCACACCATCACCGACTCCCGGGCCATCACCAAGGCGCTGAAGGTGAACGGGTGGGTCGCATCTGGGTCGGCTGGTAAAGACAAGAACCGGAAGAGCTTCAAATACTTCGTCCCGCGGCCGGAAGTTCTGGCGCGATGGCAAGCCGAAGAAGAGGGCGACGACCTTATCTGATCCCCAGAATTTTACCAGAACGGGCCCGGTCGAAAGATCGGGCCTTATCTTTTCCAGAATAGGTAATTGGTGGGGGCTGTTTTACCGTAAGCAGGCCGTGTGTCTACCGAAGGGCCAAAAACTCGGTAGACACGTTTCACCCAATAAAATAAGGGCGAAAATGGGGCGTGTCTACCAGTCTACTGTCTACCGTCGATTCCCCCTATACCCTCCGGGGCTGCGTGAGCAAAGTGCGTTTTGAAAATGGGACCTTATCTCGCAGCCTTCTCCATAACCTTACTTTTTCCCGGTAGACACAGTAGACCAGTAGACATCGAGCAATATCAAAGGGTTACGTGTCTACTGACGTGTCTACCGACGTGTCTACCGAAGGAAGCTGCGGTAAATCTAGGTAATTGGTGGTAATCCTTACTTATTCTGGGAGACGCCCAAAATAGGGTCAACAATGCTGACCTTCTGGGAAAAATTCGGTAAACCGGGGCTCAGCGCACCC
>JAIEPJ010000193.1 GCA_019749835.1 Phreatobacter sp.
ATCGTGGCGATGATCTCGAAATAGTCCTCGGCCTTGAAGTTGGCGATCTCGAGCTCACGGGCACAGACGATGCCAAGCGTCGGCGTTTTCACGCGCCCGATCCCGATCGCCTTCTTCACCTTGGGGTCGCCGAGGGCCTTGGTGGCAACGCGCGTCAAGGTGAGGTTGTAGATCTGGTCGCCCTGAAGACGCGCGAAGCCGGCGCCGTAGAGATTGCGGTAGTGGCTGTTCGGCTTCGCCTGCTGGAACGCCTTCTGCAGGGTCACCGGATCCTCCGCGGTGAACATCACCCGCATGATCTGCCCCTTGAACCCGGCATAGGTGAGGATTTCCTCACCGATTAGCTGCCCCTCCCGATCGCAGTCTGTTGCGATGTAGACCGTCTTCGCCTTGCTCAGCGCCGCCAGGATGTCACCGAGCACCTTCTTCTTGTAGGACGACGTATCGTCCGGGACGAAGTCGTACGTGCCGCCTGGCGGCATCAGGAGGTCATAGGTCCAGCTCTTCCAGGCAGGGTTCTGCTCCCCCGGCAGCTTGATTCGGATGATGTGCCCGCTCGCGGGAAAGATCGGCCCGTAGGCGTTCTTGACCGCGGCCGCGACGTTGCGGGCCTGGCTGGGCTTCTCGGTGATCACGATAGAGGTCATGATATGCAAATCTCGGCAGTTCGTTTGATGCGCCGTTTGTCGATCGACATGAAACAGCAGATTCGTGCTGATTGCGACTGGATTTCCAAGCCTGCGGGCTTGCAGGTTCGGAAATCGTCGATACAGTCAGATGTGAGGACTAGCGACTCGTCGATTTGAGGCGCAGCCACCACACCTTGTTCGGACCCCATTGTCGGGAGCTCATTATGTCCGTTGCCGGTAACATGAACCCCATTGCCGCCGTCACGAAACAGCTTCGTGCCAATGGCGATACCAAGACCTCGATGCGGGTTCTGTCGGAGACCGAGGCCGAACCGCTGGTGAAGGTCCAGGAGCCTTCCATTGACGACCGCACGCTCTTCCAGCAGGCCGGCGTCACTACATCGGATGTGGCGCGGAAGTTCGCGGCGGAGGCCGAAGGCCAGAAGTTCCTCGCCGAATACGGCATGAAGGGCCTTATGCTCCCCAATGGTGGCGCGAATGCGTCGCCCCACCAGATGCAGCGGCGCGAGCATGCGCGCATGCTTGCGCTCGGTGCGACCGATACCGAGCTGGATACGGTCGCCCGTATCACGGCAACCCGCTATATTTCGTTCGTCGATCGCGAGGCCCGCATGCGGGTTGATCAGTGGATCGCCAACGATCCCTCCCAGTTCCATCAGCGTCTCTTCAATCCGAAGCTCGATGCCGCGGCGGAGAAGGAAAAGATCGTTGCGGAGTTCAAGACCAAGGACTTCGACGAGCAGAAGCGCCTGTCCCGTGTCAAGGACAAGGACGTCGGCCTGCCGGTCGATGATCTCAATCAGATGAACGCGCTCCGGCGCGGGTATCTCATGATCGCGGAAGTCATGCGGGACCGCGGCCTCACCCCGTCGATGTCGCTGAAGGGTGAGCGGGCCGCCCAGGCTCGTGCCAACAACGAGCTTCGTGTTCAGAAGTCCTCGCAGGGCAGCCTCGCCAGCCGTTATGGCAATGGCATGGGCGACTGATCTGCGTTTGCGCCAGAAGCGCCTTCCAATGAAAGCGGCCGGCAATTTGCCGGCCGCTTCTTTTTGTTCGCTGTGCGCTTGGATCAGGGCGTGATCGCCAGATCCTGGAAGAAGGTCGCGCGCTTCGGGTCGCCGAAGGCGAGATGCACCTCATGGCTCGCGCGTGTGAGAGCCACGTAGAAGAGCCGGCGCTCTTCCTCCATCCGCTTCGGATCGACGCGTGTGCCAAAGCCCATCGGCAGGATGCCGTCCCAGATCGGTCCGATGAACACCACTCGCCTCTGGCGCCCCTTCATCGAGTGGATCGTGGCGATCTCGATCGAGCCGCCGGCGAAGGCGCTGATCGCGTCCGCGTCCACGAGGCTGTCGGTCAGCTGGTCGATGACTTCTGCAAGGCTGTTGCTCTCGATCGCCTTCTGCATGCTCTTCCCGAATGCCGTCCAGAAGCGCGTCTGCTTCTCCTGATTGGCCTCGTACATCAGGGACGAGTCCTCATTCGACGCGATGGCGTTGAGAAGGCCGACCACCCCCTCGGCCTGATAGACCGCGAGGTATTGATCGTAGGCGTTCCCCGCCCGCTTATAGACGGTCTGGCCCATCTGGCCGGCCCGGCTCATCTCGGCGATATAGTTCATCATCGCCGTGCTCTCGGAGCGCGCGCTATTGAGCATTGCCGCGAAATGCTTGTCGGCCGGATTCACGTCGCAGACCGCGCCGATCGAGGTGAGATCGTTCGGATTCTGGATGATGCGCAGCCAGGCCGTCATGCGCCGCAGCGACGGCGAGGACAGGGCGTTCGGATTCAGAACATGCGATGGCTGACCGAGCGAAGTCAGGGCATCCTTCATCACATTGGCCTCGTTGTTCGAGCGGACGAGGATTGCGATGTCGTCGTTGCGAACCGAGGGGCGCTCTTCCAACAGGTTGCTGACCGCCTTGGCGATCTGCTCGATGTTCCCGGCGGTGTCGTGGCGGGACACGTTGATCATGTGGTAGGTCACCGCGGGCGGCGTGATGTTGCCGGTGTCGCGCAGGAACTCCTGAAGCGTCTTGGTCGCCTTGGTCGGCTCAAGGAGCCGCCTCGCCAACGCCTCGATGGCGCTGTTGGATCGGAAGTTCCGGTTGAGCTCGACCGTTACGGCGTTCTCGTAGCGAGCGGCGAAGGTCTGGATGTTCTCCATTTGCGCGCCGCGCCAGGCGTAGATGCTCTGGCGGTCATCGCCGACGCAGGTGATGTGAGCGTGCTCGCTCAGGAGACGAATCATGCGCTCCTGGGCGCCGTTCGTGTCCTGGTATTCGTCGACGAGAACGGCCTTCAGATCCGGAAGGACGACGTCGCGGTGGTTCTGGATGACGTTGATCGTGTTGATGATCACGTCATTGTAGTCGATGACGCCGGCCTGCTGCATCGCTCGCTGGTAGGCGACCATGTCGAGGTGGGCCTTCGAGCCACGCGCCGGCAGGTTCATGACAATCGGATGGCTGGTGCGGCCGTCCCAGTATCCCTCGGGCACCGCCACAAGACCCAGGTTCTTCACCCGGTCGATCTCTCGACGGAGATCGTTGATCGAATCTTCCTTCAGCTTCTGGCTGTTGGCGGCGGCCCCGGTCTCATGCCGCGAATAGCCCCGCAGCGCTGTCGCCAGGACGTAGTCCTGGTCTTTCGTCTCCATGAGCTGGAGAGGGCCCTTGTATACGCCTGCGGCGCGGCCGGCGCGCAGGATGTGAATGCCGATGGCATGAAACGTCCCGATCAGCGGCTTGTCGATGCCGTCCTGAAGATCGCCGAGGAGCACGTTCGCACGCGCGTTGATCTCGGCAGCCGCCTTTCGCGTGAATGTCAGTGCAATGACCTTGTCGCGACCATGCATCGCGACCAGCCGCGCATATTTGCGCGTCAGGACTTCGGTCTTGCCTGTTCCGGGGGGCGCGATCACGAGAACGGGGCGATCGACGATGTCCAGAGCCCGCTCCTGCTCCTTGCTCAGGAAGCTATCATCGCGGTTATGCTTCAGAATGGCGGTCATCGCTTGGCCTTCAATTTATGGGGGTCAGACGACGGGTCTTGACTGAAAATCGTCGGGTTACGGGGTGGTCGTGGTGGTCGCCGGGATCTGGTATTGCGCTTTCAGACGCTGCAATTCGCGCACGACACTGGCTTCCGCCTGCGGACAGCGCATCTGGACGTAATTGACGACCTTCGGCGCGAAGGAGCCGGCCTGGGCCTGCCACTGCGGATAGGTGTAAGCGACAGCCTTTGCGAGGCTGTCGCAGGCAAGCGTCGGCATCTGGTCGACGTTCATCAAATAGGCGGTCAGAAGGCCGCCGCCGAGGCAGCAGCAGATCATCGCGTTGCGGAACATCGACAAGGTCTCCTAGATCGCATCAGCTTCGTCGACCTCGGTCTCTTTGACGAAGGTCTGCAACTCGCTGCGCTTCAGCTTTTTATCATGGATTCGCTGTTTCAGCTCGGTCAATCGACGATCCTTAATGAAGGCGGGGATTGTCGTTTTCGGCTTTTCACCCTTGCCACGCGAATAGACGCGATCCCGCAGTTCCGGATCCTCGAAGAAGAACTGCGTCTTCAGCTTCATGGGCCGCTGCATGAAGTTCTGGACCAGCACGATGTGTTCCCCGGGAGGGAATGATGCGACGTCGACGGCGCGGATGAAGTCCGTCTCCTCAACCGTATCGCTGCGGTTGAAAGAGAAGGCCTGCTTGGTGAAGCCATCCTGATAGGAATTCGAGGCTCGCCGGATAGTCGTTTTGCCAACCATGCCCTGGATCTGATCGACGGTGCTCTTGTTGTTCTGGGGCAGGATGATCTTCACCGCTGTCGTCGTGTTGATAACGTCGATATATTGCTTGTTGTACTTCATCTCCAGCTGGCCGTAGTCCTGGCAGACAAGCTTCACGGATAGCTGTTTCGAGCGACCAAGGTCCGGGATTGTGATAACGGCTTCGCACTTCGGAAGCTTGGCAAACTCGTCCATCATCATGCAGACAGGGAATGGTCCCATTGTCCTGTTCTGCTTGGGATCGTGCTCGTTTGCTCCAAACGAGATCAGATATTTCGTCAGCGTTTCGAACAGCAGCGTGGTAATGCTGGCGAAGGCCTCGGCTTCGGCCTGGTTTACGCAGATGAACAGGTTCATCGGGATCCAGACCCCGGTGACCGGATCCTTGATCCCCCGAAGGTCTGCAGGCACAAAGTCTGTTGCGCTGGTACGCTCCATGACTGCCTGGTTCTTGAACGGGATCAGAGCCTGGTCCATCGTGCCGAGCACGCCGGACCGTTCCTTGTCGGCCATCGGAACGAGGGTCGACAGCTCGAGGAAGGCACGGTTTGACGTGCCAACCCGATCCTCTGGCGCCCTGTTATGCGGGTTTGCTTCGTCAGCCAGCGATTTGAGCCACGCTGACATCGGGTCCTTGTCGCCGGTGTCCTGGGGCTCAGGCGGCGCGAAGGCGTCACCGTATTCACTTGGGTCCTGACCAAACAGGGCGGCTTCCGCGTAAAGGTCCTGAGCTTCGGTGTTTCCCTTGTTCCCGCCGGAGCTCGCCATCTGCGCAGCGGCGATCCAGTTCACCAGCATCGGGATCGATGCTTCCTTGCCGACCCATTCCTCCGGGATGCCGTCGTAGTTCTCGGCGTCGTTCACCTTCGCGACGAGATGATGGATGAAGCCGGTCAGTGCGCCGCGGCCCTTGTCGACGAAATAGCTGTCGCCACCACCCTGCTTCTCCGGAATCAGGGTTTTGGCGATGGCGTCGATATAGGTGTCTCGGTCCGGGCCGCTTGGCGGCATCAGACGCTTTGACAGGAAGTTGAACCTCGGGTAGAAGACATCAGTAGATGGCTTGTCGATCTTAGACCAGTCAAGCATAAAGACAAAAGAAGTCTTCTCTAAATCAGCCCCTACCATAGTATAGATCTCGGGCTTCTGGTCATTTATACAGTGACTTACTCCAACACTTGTTAGAAGCGAAGGAATAACGAAGCCCGCGGTGTTGTGAGTGACAGTATAGTCACCAAGAATATACAGTCCGTCGCCATCCAATACTATGCCGTGCCAATTGGCCACGCCAGCCGGCTCGACGCTGAAGGCGAGGGTGGAGATCGCCGGAATGACGGTATGGCCAAGGCCGGCCGGACGACGTGTGGACGGGATCAGTGTGGTCGGTCCGGTGATCATGATTCGGCTCAGATCATGACCCAGATCATCAATGTCGATCGTCAGTCCGCAGGAGCGGGCAAGCCGTGCCAGGCTGTCAGCATGGATGCTGCGCAGAGCGATCTCGCAGCAGTAGTGGCTCCAGTGGATGATCTCGCTGTCGTCGACGAACGCCGCGAGCATCGCAAGACGAGCCTCCGCGGTTCGGGGCATGACAAGCCCTTCGCCCGGATCTAGCGTTGCAATGAGGGTTGCCTTGGGCGGGACATTGTCTGATGTCCCGTCAGCCATTGCCGCGGCGGCCTGCGTGGCTCGCTTTGCTTCCGCTTCCATGAGCGCAAGCCCATGACGATAAGCCGCCTCGGCGGCTTCGGGCGCGGGATGATCGTTGATCAGGCTCTTCCAGAGCCGCCATTGCTGTCGCTCATCCGTGCTGAGCGCCAGGTACTCGGTCACGGTCATTTCCCGAGCGCGATCGCCCGGCATTGTCCGCCGGTCGATCGCGGTCGGGACAAGGGAGAGGATGTGCTCTCCATTGCATGTCCAACTCGAGCCATCCTCCGCGATGATCCTGAACATCTCTCCGCGCCCAGGATTGGTCGTGAGGATGGTTCTCGGGCGGCCGTCAGGCCCCATGAGCTGGTCGCCGCGCTTCAGGAAGCCGTTCAGTTTTGTCGATCCGTCCGCCATCAGGACGGGGACATCGGTTCCCAGGCACTTTCCGGTGCCGGGCGGCGCCAGAAGGAGGGCGGAGAGGGTCTCGATCATCCTCACCGGCTGGTTCTTGCGCAGGCCTGTTTGCCAGAGACCGAGTGACATGAGGAAGCCACCCTTGATCCCGACCTGCTTGCGGGCCTCCATTTTCTTGAGGTCTTCCTCTGTGCACCAGCGGGCATCAGCCTTCATGACGAACTTCTTGTGCCGGTTCGTCAGATGACGGAGCGAGCCGATGATCATGAAGATGCTGACGATGAAGGCGTATGCCGTGATCCCCTTCAGGAAGGGATCTTCGGTTCCCGGGATCCATCCCATCTGGATCGGGATGAAGTCCTTGTTGATCATCATATGATGATGAGGAACCCAGACGTCTCGTGAGAACGTCATCCGGGCGTAATCGACGATCATCGACACCGTTTGCGGGGACGGATTGGCGCCGCTGACCAGGATGAAGACCACCAGCGGCGTTGCGAAGAACCCGATCACGCCCATGATGAGCGTGAGCGCGACTGTTCCCTTGATATGCCGGATCCGCGCTTCACGCTCCTCCGTCATATGATCCGGAGCGTCGGTATAGCTGAACGGGCTTGTGATGCCGAACAGATTGGTGAAGAAACGGATCATGGTCGCCTCTTACGTGATGGCGGTGATCCGCCTCACACGTCTGATGATGTTCGGATTTTCAGGGTCGGGTTCTTCGACCTGATTCATCTGAATGATACGCAGTTTCTCGCGCATATGCTCG
>JAIEPJ010000301.1 GCA_019749835.1 Phreatobacter sp.
TCGCCTGGAAGAGGGCGTGATGGAGATCTTCCTCTTCCAGTTCCTCAACTTCGACATCATGCGGCAGGCCTGGCCGATCATTTTCGGCGGCGCGCAGATGACGCTGCTGCTGTGCCTCGCCGTGATTCCGCTCGGCCTCGCCGGGGGGCTGATGGTGGCGACGGGGGCGATGGCGCGCTCGCGGGCGCTGCGGCTCGCCACCAAGGCCTATGTCGACTTCTTCCGTGCCGTGCCGCCGCTGGTCCTGCTGATCATCATCTATTCGGGCCTGCCCTTCGCCGGCATCCGCATGTCGCCCTTCATGGCGGTCTGCATCGCCTTCTTCCTCAACGCCTCGTCCTTCTACGGCGAGATCTTCCGCGCCGGCATCGAATCCGTCGGCAAGGGACAATGGGAGGCGGCGCGCTCGACCGGACTGAACTGGGTGCAGACCTACCGGTCCGTGGTGCTGCCGCAGGCCACCCGCAACGTGCTGCCGGACCTCGTCTCCAACACGGTGGAGGTGATCAAGCTCACCTCCATCGCCTCGGTCGTGTCCTTCACCGAGCTTCTCTACGCGGCCGACATGGCCCGCAGCGTGACCTACAACACCTCGCCCATCGTCCTTGCCGCCTTCCTCTATCTCATCGTCCTCTGGCCCATCGTGCGGCTCGTCAGCCGGCTCGAACATCGGCTCGGACACTAGAGGCCCCTCCAGGAGACCCCTCATGGCCCGCATCGTCACCGTCGCCGCAGCCCAGCTCGGCCCCATCCAGAAGGCGGAAAGCCGCGCCAGCGTGGTGGCCCGCATGATCGCGCTGATGGAGGAGGCCAAGGCCAAGGGCGCGACCTTCATCGTCTATCCCGAACTGGCGCTGACCACCTTCTTCCCCCGCTGGTACGAAGAGGACCGGGCAAAGATGGACATGTGGTTCGAGGCGGCGATGCCCAATGCGGCGACGCAGCCGCTCTTCGACAAGGCCAGGGCCTTCGGCATGGCGATGAGCTTCGGCTATGCCGAGCTGACCCCCGACGGCCACCATTTCAACACCTCGATCCTCGTCGACAAGGCGGGCGCCATCGTCGGCAAGTACCGCAAGACCCACCTGCCCGGCCATGTCGAGTTCGATCCCGAGCGCACCCACCAGCACCTTGAGAAGCGCTATTTCGAGCCCGGCGACACGGGCTTTCCGGTCTGGCGCTTCGAGGGCGGGCTGATGGGCATGGCGATCTGCAACGATCGCCGCTGGCCGGAGACCTACCGGGTGATGGGCCTGCAGGGCGTCGAGATGGTGGTGCTCGGCTTCAACACGCCCTCGGTCAATTCGCAGCGCGCCGGCGAGGGCATGGAGGACCGGCTGTTCCACCATCGCCTGTCGTGCCAGGCGGGCGCCTACCAGAACGCCACCTGGGTGGTGGCGGTGGCCAAGGCGGGCACGGAGGACGGCAACCATCTGATGGGCGGCACGCTGATCGTCGATCCCAACGGCAAGATCGTCGGCGAACTGCCGCACGAGGACGACGGCGTGCTGGTCCATGCCTGTGACCTCGACGATACCGTCTTCGGCAAGGAGACGATCTTCGACTTCAAGCGCCATCGCCGCATCGAGCATTACGGCCTGATCACCGAGCGCGTCGGCGTCGGCGAACCGCTGGGGCGCTGACCACCCGCGGCCGCGCCACGGACGGCGCCTGCCTCGCGTGCAGGCAGGCTGCCGCATCCGAATCCAGCGACCCATTCGGGCCGCAATGCAATTGCCGCGTGTTTTCAATTGTTTGCGCCAACGCATCGGCTGGCATGTGACTTGTATGCAGCACTCTCCAGGTGACCGAACCTGGAGGCCGTCATGGCGCGCAAGACCCCCACGAGCAGTGCCTTTTCACGCCGGGCCCTGCTGAAGGGCGCGGCCCTGGCGGCCGGCGCGGCGACCCTGCCCGGTGCGGCGGACGCACAGGCCACCAATGCCCCGCTGCGCATCGGCATCTCGCTCTCCGACGTGCCGCGCATGTGGGGCGGCCCGGAAGGCGGCTTCGAGGGCCTGCGTTTCGGCGCCTATATGGTCTTCGATGCCCTGGTGAACTGGGACATGACCAAGGCCGACCAGCCCTCGGGCCTGACGCCCGGCCTGGCGACCAAGTGGGAGATCGACCCGGCCAACCGTCAGCGCTGGATCATCACCCTGCGCGACGGCGTCACCTTCCATGACGGCACGGCCTTCGACGCCGACGCCGCGATCTGGAATTTCGATTCCATCTTCAAGGCGGATGCGCCGCAGTTCCATCAGCCGCGTGTCGGCCTCGTGCGCTCGCGCCTGTCATCTATTGCCGGCTACACGAAGATCGACGCCAAGACCATCGCGGTCACAACGAATGTCGTTGACGGCATGCTGCCCTATCAGCTCGCCTATCTGTGGTTCGTCAGCCCGGCGCGCCTCGCCGAACTCGGCGGCGACTGGCAAAGGTTCACCCAGCGCCCGGCCGGTACCGGTCCCTACAAGGTCGTCTCCGTCACCCCGCGCGAGCGGGTCGAACTGGAAGCCAACGCCGCCTACTGGGACAAGGCCCGCGTGCCGAAGACGCAGCGCACCGTGCTTCTGCCCATCCCCGACGCCAATGCCCGGATCGCGGCCCTGCGCTCCGGCACGATCGACATCGCGGAAACCCTGCCGCCCGACGCCATTCCCTCGCTGAAGTCGGCGGGCTTCCAGGTGGTCCAGAACTCCTATCCCCACATCTGGGCCTGGCGGCTCAACGTCAATGCCGGCACCCCCTTCGCCGACCTTCGCGTGCGACGGGCGGCGAATCTGGCCATCGACCGCGACAGCATGGTGCAGCTGCTTTCCGGCACGGCGCTTCCGGCCAAGGGCAAGGTCCTGCCCGGCGATCCCTGGTTCGGCAAGCCGACATTCGACATCCGCTACGATGTGGCCGCGGCGAAGCGGCTAATGTCAGAAGCCGGCTACGGACCCGCCAAGCGGCTGGAGGTCGTCGCGGTGATCGCGTCGGGCGGTGGCGGGCAGATGGTGCCCCTGCCGATGAACGAAATGATCCAGGAGAACCTCAAGGAGATCTGGATCGACGTGAAGTTCGAGGTGGTCGACTTCACCACCATCATCAACATGCTGCGCGGCGGCACGCGCACCGACCAGCAGAAGGGCTTCCACGCGCTCAACATCGCCATCCCCTCCATCGACCCGACGACCGGCTGGGTGATCTACGATTCGACGCTGACCGCGCCGCGCGGCGTCAACTGGGGCTGGTACAACAACCCCGCCATCGATGCGCAGATCAAGGTCATGCGCGAGGCCTTCGATCCGGCGGCGCAGAACGAGGCGATGGGCAAGCTGCACGCCCTGCTGGTGGACGACGCCGCGGCGCTGTTCGTCGTCCACGACCTCAACCCGCGCGGCCTCTCCGCACGGGTGAAGGGCTTTGTCCAGGCCCGCAACTGGTTCCAGGACTATACGCCGGTGACGGTGGGGCCGGCGGCCTGACGGCCGGGGTGCGCCACGCCATCCGCCCGCGCCCGCGTCATGGCCCGGATCAGCCCGGCCATGACGTCATCGGCGGGTCCGTGGAGCAGGCCGCCCCGTCCCCGCCTCAGACCCTGAGTTTCTTCAACTGCGCCAGAAGCCCCGCGGTGGAGGAATCGAGACCCGCCACATCGGCGGAGTTGCCGGCGACCAGCGGCTCGAGCCGCGTCGCCAGCTCCTTGCCCAGTTCGACGCCCCATTGGTCGAAAGCATTGATGCCGAGGACGGCCGCCATGACGAAGACCTTGTGCTCGTAGAGCGCGACGATCATGCCGAGCGTCGCCGGGTCCAGCTTGCGGTAGAGGAACGTCGTCGAGGGCCGGTCGCCGGGAAAGACCCGGTGCGGGGCGAGGCGCTCGGCCGCAACCCGGTCCATGCCCCGGGCGATCAGCTGGTCGCGGGCCTCCTGGAAGCTGCGGCCCCGCATCATCGCCTGGCTCTGGGCGAGGCAATTGGCGATCAGCAGGTCATGGTGCTTGCGGCCGCGCTCGTGCGGCGAGGCGGCGACGAGGAAATCGCAGGGCACGATCTCGGTGCCCTGGTGCAGGAGCTGGAAGAAGGCGTGCTGGCCGTTGGTTCCCGGCTCGCCCCAGATGATGGGTCCGGTCGGCCGCGTCACCGCCTGGCCCGCAAGCGTGACGCCCTTGCCGAGGCTCTCCATGTCGAGTTGCTGGAGATGGGCCGGCAGACGGGCGAGCCGCTGGTCGTAGGGCAGCACCGCATGGCTCGAATAGCCCCAGACATGACGGTGCCAGAGGCCCAGAAGACCCATGATCACCGGCATGTTGCGCTTCAGCGGCGCCGTGCGGAAATGTTGGTCGACACGCTCGGCCCCCGCGAGAAAGGCGGTGAACTGGCGCGGTCCGATGGCGATCATCAGCGTCAGCCCGACCGCCGACCAGACCGAGTAGCGACCGCCCACCCAATCCCAGAAGCGGAACATGCTGGCCTCGGCGATGCCGAAGGCGTTGACGGCGGACAGATTGGTGGAGACCGCGGCGAAGTGCCGGCCGACCGCATCATCGCCGAGGGCCTGCGCCACCCAGTTCCGCGCGGTCTGTGCATTGGTCATGGTCTCCACCGTGGTGAAGGTCTTGGAGACAACGACGAACAGCGTTCGCGCGGGGTCGAGTCCCTTCAGCGTGTCCGCGATATGGGCCCCGTCAACATTGGAGACGAAGCGGATGGCGAGGCCGCGCCGGACATAGGGGGCGAGCGCTTGGGTCGCCATGGCGGGGCCGAGGTCCGAGCCGCCGATGCCGATATTGACGATGGCAGTGAAGCGCTTGCCGGTGGCGCCGCGCAGCGCGCCGGTGCGCACGGCCTCGGCGAAGGCGAAGCAACGCTCCCGTTCGGCCGCGACTTCCGGCATGACGTCACGCCCGTCGGTGAGCATGGGCGCGCCCGAAAGGTTGCGCAGGGCGACGTGCAAAGCGGCCCGATCCTCGGTGGCGTTGATCCGCGCTCCGGCGAACATCGCGTCGCGCTTGTCCTCGACACCGGCGGCCGCGGCCAGGTCGACCATGAGCCGCATCGTCGTCGCCGAGACGCGCGTCTTGGACCAGTCCATCAGAAGCGGGCCGAGCTTCAGCGAGAAGCGCGCGAACCGCCTGGGATCTTCATCGAACATTTCCGGCAGCGACATCACCATCAAAGCGCGACGGTTAGCTTCGAGCGCCTCGTAGGCACGGGTGACGGCATCGGTCATCAAGGAATGTCCATCGACAGGCAGAAAGCGGCACGCGGCGCGACCATCGTCGCCCATCGTGACCACATCATGATCAACCGGAAGCGGGCAAGACCTCACGGTCGCGCGGAACAGAAGGGTCGGCGAAAGGGGCGAAACCGGCCACCACGGCCGAGTAGACCTCCCGCTTGTAGGGTACGACCACGCCGGGTAACATCGACAGTTGCTCCCAGCGCCAGGCATCGAACTCCGCCGCCTCCCCCGTCTGGAGCGCGGCCAGGTCGATCTCGCTGTCGCAGCCGGTGAAGCGGAATGCGAACCAAACCTGGCTCTGGCCGCGCCAGCGACCGAGCCGGTGCGGCGGGCCGTGATAGGGCGGCCAATCATAGGTGACAGGCTGATCAAGCCGCCCGAGAACCTGCGCCGATGTCACGCCCGTTTCCTCGAAAAGCTCCCGCCGCGCCGCCGTTTCCAGATCCTCGCCGGGGTCGGTTCCCCCTTGCGGCATCTGCCATTCGAAGCCGGGATAGATAACTTCCGGCCCATCGTCACCGATGCGGCGGGCGATCAGGACCCGTCCCTGTCCATTGAACAGGGCGATTCCGACATTGGACCGGTAGGCTGCGTCAGCACCGCACATACGTACAAACACGCATTAATTGCCCCGCTCGGACATGATCGATTGGTATCATCGCACATATTCCCGGAGGGAACCTCAACGCGATGGCCAGACCTCTAGCCATTACCCGTCATGATCGCATCCGCATGATGCTCGCGGAAGCCGGAACGGTCACCGTCTCAGGACTCGCCGGCACACTCGGCGTCTCCCGAGAGACGATCCGCCGCGACCTCAAGCTTTTCGCGGATCGCGGCGAGGTCACCATCGTACATGGCGGCGCGTCTCGGCGCGGGAGCGATAGCCGGACGCAGATCCGGCCGATCACCGAGAACCCGTCCGGTCGTTCCGCCATCGGCCGCGCCGCGGCGGGGCTTGTCGAGGACGGCAGCGTCGTGCTGCTCGATGCCGGGGCCACCGCGCTCGCCGTGGCCTCCGCCCTCGCCGGCAAATCGCGGCTGACCGTCATCACCAACGGCATCGCCAATGCCGCCCTGCTGTCCCAGGTGCCCGGCATCAGGGTGGTGATGCTCGGCGGCGAGGTGGATGCAGCGAGCGACGGCGCGGTCGGTATCGACACCATGGCCATGCTGCGCAACTACCGCGTCGACATCGCCTTCGTCGGCGTGGGAGGCATGGCGTCGGACGGCCAGCCGACCGATTTCAGCCGTGTCTGGGCAGAACAGCGCAAGCAGATGATCGCCGCCGCCAAGCGCGCCTATTTCCTCGTCGATGCGTCGTCCCTCGATCGCGAGACTCCGGTGCGGATCGAGGGGGCGGACGCCGCCACGGGAATCATCGTCGACCAGCGGCCGGCCAAGGCGCTCGCCAAGGCCGTCACCGACCGGGGCCTCGAAATGCTGGTGGGCGCCTGAGCGCTCAGCGGCCGGTGGCGACGGGCAGGTCAGCCGTGGTGAGTTCGGCCGTCGCGTAGAACACCAGAAGCGCAAAAAGGATCTGTCGCCCGCAGGAGGTGCGGAAGGCCTCTCCCGCCAGAACGTCGCCGCGTTGCATCAGGCGCGCATGCCTGAATCGGCAGGCGAGAGCGCCGAGAACCATGGCGCCGACGAGGGCGATCTTCGCCAGCACGACCC
Organism: Phreatobacter sp.; assembly: GCA_019749835.1. GTDB lineage: Bacteria > Pseudomonadota > Alphaproteobacteria > Rhizobiales > Phreatobacteraceae > Phreatobacter. The sequence continues at coordinate 6,910 of JAIEPJ010000301.1, forward strand.
AGCCGTAGCCGGTCCGGACCAGGGCGGCGGGTGAGCCGGCGAGAACGAGCGCCATGGCGGCGCCGGTGGCAACCGCCAGACCCGCGAAGACCATGGCGAAACGGGACCAAGCGAGCACCGTTTCGGACGCAGTGCGCGGATCGCGCCGTCGGGCGACGCTGCGCAGGGGAAAGAGGCTGCCGAACCAGAAGGCCGCGGCAGCGCCGTGAACAAGGCCGAGGGCGATCAGTTCCTGGCGGCGGGCATGGCCACCCGCATGACCTGCCAACGTCGGCGCGAGGCAGACCAGCAAGGCGCCGGCCGTCGCCAGTCCCGCCCCCCAGGCGGTGCGCACGCGGGCGAAGAGCAGCAGGGCGAGCCCGGCCAGCAAGGTGAAGGCGGCATCGCCGAAGGGCGAG
>JAIEPJ010000302.1 GCA_019749835.1 Phreatobacter sp.
GGGAGTGATGGATCTCCATCGTCATCTTGTCGATATGCGGCTCGAGCGCGTCATAGGCATAGCCGAGCGGCGGCAGGGTGAAGGGGCCGCTGGCGGCCTGGGCGTAGACCCTGTGGCTGGCCGGGATGGCCATCGTCGCGCCGATGGCGGCTGCGGTGCCGAACAGCTTGAGGGCGTGGCGTCGGTTCATCGTTCTCGTCTCCCGTGATCTCGGACCAGCTTCGAAGGGCGGTCTTGCATGGAACCCGACTCATGCGCCCAGTGGACGCAATGGTGATGTCACGAAGCCGTGAACTCACGCATCGAGATGGCGTCGGACGGCGGCGAACACGTCCCTGAACATCTGCGGCGTCAGCACACCGGTATTCGTGTTGTAGCGCGAGCAATGATAGCTGGAGAACAGCGTGACGGCGTCGAGTGCATGGACCCCGCCATGGCTGAACGGCACCCGCGAGGGCTTGTGGCCGAGGGCGCGCACGGCGCTGTCGTGGCCGATCTTGCCGAGCGTCACCACCGCCTGGAGCTTCGGCATGGCGGCGATGGTGGCGGCGAGGAACGCCCGGCACGTGGCGATCTCCTCCGTCGTCGGCTTGTTCTCCGGCGGCACGCAGCGCACCGCATTGGTGATGCGGGTGTCGACCAGGGTCAGGCCGTCGTCGGGCCGCTCGTCATAGGTGCCGCGGGCGAAGCCGAAGCCGATCAGCGTCTCGTAGAGGAGGTCGCCGGCCCAGTCGCCGGTGAAGGGCCGTCCGGTGCGGTTGGCGCCCTGCAGGCCGGGGGCGAGGCCGACAATGAGCAGGCGCGCCTCGGCGCTGCCGAAGGAGGGGACCGGCGCATTGTGCCAGTCGGCATGGGCCGCGCGTTGCCGCTCGCGGAAGGCGACAAGGCGCGGGCAGAGGGGGCAGTCGCGCCCCGGCTGGTCCGGACAGGCCATGGCCGGTCAGCGATCGGCGAAATCGTCGCCGGCGCCGGGGGTGGGGGGCGAGGCCGGCCGCGGCGGCCGGGGCCGGTCGCGCACGAAGCCCGGCACCTCGGTGCCCGGTGCCCGTACCGCCCGTTCGGCAGGATCGCGCCCGACCCGCTGCGCCAGATGGGCCAGGTCGATGAACTCATCGGCCTGGCGGCGCAACTCGTCGGCGATCATGGCCGGCTGCACGGAGACGGTGGAGACGACGGAGACCTTGACGCCGCGGCGCTGCAGGGCCTCGACCAGCGAGCGGAAGTCGCCGTCGCCGGAGAAGAGCACGATATGGTCGATGCGCGGGGCGAGTTCCATGGCGTCGACGGCGAGTTCGATATCCATGTTCCCCTTCACCTTCCGGCGGCCGAGGGAATCGGTGAACTCCTTGGCCGCCTTGGTGACGACGGTGAAGCCATTATAGTCGAGCCAGTCGATCAGCGGCCGGATGGACGAGTATTCCTGATCCTCGACCAGCGCGGTGTAATAGTAGGCGCGCAGCAGGTAGCCGCGGCTGCGAAACTCTCCGAGCAGACGTTTGTAGTCGATATCGAAGCCGAGGGTCTTCGCGGTCGCGTAAAGGTTGGCGCCATCGATGAAAAGGGCGATCCGCTCGGTACCTGACGACATGACGTAACGTCCTTGGGAGGTCAATAGAGTGAAGAATACGGTGAAGCGGTCGCGAAATGGTCGGGGTGGTACGATTCCAGTCGAAAACGACGTCTAGACGACGGCTACGTTAGAACGTTCCTAACCTGTTCGTCGTTTTGATAGCAAGTTCATTCTCCCGGAACAATCTGATAATTGGGCGTGGTTCCGCAGGGTTCCCATGCTGTGGCGGCGCGGGGCGGCCTGCCGAAACGGGCTGACGGCGGGCGGGGTCCAAGAGCCTTGTATCGCGGCGCATCAATGGCTATACAGCCCAGCTTGCCGGACAGATGCCTGTCCCCAGGCCCCATCCCCACGTTTTCAAGGACTAGCGATGGCTCGCGTCACCGTCGAGGATTGCATCGAGAAGGTCGATAACCGCTTCGAGCTCGTGCTCGTCGCCAGCCACCGGGCGCGCATGCTCGCCGCCGGCTCGCCGATCACCATCGACCGCGATCGCGACAAGAACCCGGTCGTCGCCCTGCGCGAGATCGCCGATGCGACCGTCTCTCCCGACGACCTGCGCGAGGACCTGATCCACTCGCTGCAGAAATATGTCGAGGTCGACGAGCCCGAGCCGGACATGGTGCCGATGATCGCCGCGCCCGGCGCCACCGCCGACGACGCCGATGTGCCGATGGACCGCATGAGCGAAGAAGACCTGCTTCGCGGCCTGGAAGGGCTGAAGCCGCCCGAGGACACCGACGACGACGACGGCATGTGAGCGCTGCGCGCCTCGCCTCTCCCAGGGCGGCCCACGGGCCGCCCTTTTGCGTTCGGGGGGCCTCGGCCGCCACGGCGCTTGCGGCCCGGCCCCGCCGCAATGCTATCCTCAACGGCCCCCACGACGTCGCGCCGGTGTTGCTGATCCCATGATGCGTCAATACGAGCTGGTGGAGCGCGTCAAGCGCTACAACCCGAAGGCCGACGAGGCCCTGCTCGACCGCGCCTATGTCTATGCCATGCTCGCCCACGGCACGCAGAAGCGCGCCTCCGGCGACCCCTATTTCTCCCATCCGCTGGAAGTGGCGGCCATCCTCACCGACCTCAAGGTCGACGACGCCACCATCGTCTCGGCCCTGCTGCACGACACGATCGAGGACACCGCCGCCACCAAGGACGACATCCGCGAGAAGTTCGGCTCGGCCATCGCCGAGCTGGTCGATGGCCTGACCAAGCTGAAGAAGCTCGACCTCGTGTCGAAACAGGCGGTGCAGGCGGAGAACCTGCGCAAGCTGCTGCTCGCCATCACCTCCGACGTGCGGGTGCTGCTGGTCAAGCTCGCCGACCGCCTGCACAACATGCGCACGCTGCACTATGTGCCGGCGCCCAAGCGCGACCGTGTCGCCCAGGAGACGCTCGACATCTATGCCCCGCTCGCCGGCCGCATGGGCATGCACGACATGCGCGAGGAGCTGGAGGACCTGGCCTTCCGCCAGATCAATCCGGAAGCCTACGAGGCCCTGGAACAGCGCCTTGGCCGCCAGCGCGAGGCCGCCGCCGCCGTCATCGAGGAGATCGAGACCCAGCTCGCCCGCAAGCTGGCCGGCGAGGGCATCAGCGCCGAGGTCACCGGCCGGCTGAAGAAGCCCTATTCGATCTACCGCAAGATGGAGCGCAAGTCGGTCTCCTTCGAGCAGCTCTCCGACATCGTCGCGTTCCGCATCCTCGTCGACGACATCCCCGCCTGCTACGCCGCCGTCGGCATCATCCACACGACATGGCCGGCCGTGCCGCTGCGCTTCAAGGACTATATCTCGACGCCCAAGGGCAACGACTACCGCTCGATCCACACCACCGTCATCGGCCCGCAGAGCCAGCGCGTCGAGATGCAGATCCGCACCTCGCAGATGCACGAGATCGCCGAATACGGCATCGCCGCCCATGCCCTCTACAAGGACGACGCCGAACACGCGGAGAGCACCGCCTATGCCTGGCTGCGCCGCACGGTGGAAATGCTCGCCCATGCCGACAACCCCGAGGAATTCCTCGAACACACCAAGCTCGAGCTGTTCTCCGACCAGGTCTATTGCTTCACCCCCAAGGGCCGGCTCATCGCCCTGCCGCGCAAGGCCAACTGCATCGACTTCGCCTATGCGGTCCACACCGATATCGGCAACCAGTGTGCCCGCGCCCGCATCAACGGCGTCGAGCGGCCGCTGGTCACCGAGCTGCAGAACGGCGACGAGGTCGAGATCATCACCGATCCCAAGGCGACGCCCTCGCCGGCCTGGGAGAGCATCGTCGTCACCGGCCGCGCCCGCTCCGCCATCCGCCGCGCCACCCGCATGGCGACCCGCGCCCAGTATCTCGAACTCGGCCGCCACATCGTCCAGACCCTGTTCACCCGCGCCGGCAAGCCCTTCTCCGACGATATCGTGCGCCAGGGCCTCAAGCGCCTCGCCCGCGCCGGCGTCGAGGACGTCTACTGGGCCGTCGGCCGCAACGAGATCCCCGACGAGGACGTGCTGAAGGCGGTCTATCCCGACTTCAAGAGCGAGACCCCGCTCGGCCCCAAGCCCACCGCCGACTGGTTCGGCGTTCCCGGCGAGACCGCGCTGAAGTTCCAGGTGCCGGAATCGGAGGGGGCCATCCCCATCCGCGGCATCAATCTCGACCTGCCGGTGCGTTTCTCCAGGGAGAGCGGCGCCGTGCCCGGCGACCGCATCGTCGGCATCATGACGCCGGGGGAGGGGATCACCATCTTCCCCATCCAGTCGCCGGCGCTGGCCGCCTATGACAACGAGCCGGAGCGCTGGCTCGACGTGCGCTGGGACGTCGACAGCGCCAAGCGCTCCCGCTACCCCGCCCGCATCGCCGTGAAGTCGCGCAACGCGCCGGGCTCGCTCGCCGCCGTGACCCAGGTCATCGCCGACAATGACGGCAATATCGACAACCTCAGGATGCAGCGCACCACCGCGGATTACACCAATGTCGCCATCGACGTCGAGGTCTGGGACCTGAAGCACCTGAACGCCATCATCGCCGGGATCAGGACGCTGCCGATGACGGCCGAGGCGCAGCGGGTGTTCGAATAGGCGCTTCGGCGAGCGCTGTCCCGGCGGTCTGCCTCTAGTCCTGCGTGCCGCGGTGTTCGCACATATAGCTGACCAGCAGTTCGTAGCTCTCCCGCGGCACGCGGATCGCCGACCGGTCGGCGTCCCGCATCATCGTACAGGAGAGCGGCGCATAGGTTTCGGCCGGGCGATAGACCAGCGCCTGCGCCGGCTGCGGCAGGGCGAGCACCACCGAGAGGAAGGGGTCGGTCCAGTCCCAGCTCATGGTCCAGTCCCGGCCGGGGCGCTGAAGCCGCTCGGGCGCCGGGCGCGGGTCGCGCGACAGGATTTCGGCATAGGCCGGCACGGGCGCTGGCCGGCCGAGGGCGATGGCGCGGAGTTCCTGCGCATAGGCGCGCCACGAGGCGAGGAAGTTCACGCCGTCCATGGCGTGGCAGGCGGTGGCGATCAGCATGGTCGCCAGGATCAGCGCCGGCGCGCGGCGGGCCCGCGCCGTCGCCCAGCCGATGAGCCGCCGGACCGGGGCGGGCCGGCGCCCGTCCGGCAGCGACATCACCGACAGCGCCAGAAGGAAGAGCGCGAGGCTGCCGAGCAGCAGCGTGCGGAAATTGTAGCGGCCGACCAGCAGGGTGTCGTGGCGGCCGACGAAGGCGAGATCGGCCGCGACGAGGATGGCCGCGGCGGGGATCAGGGACAGGCCGGCGATCGCCAGGATCCGGGAGACCGGCGGCTCGTCCGCCGCGTCCCGCCGCAGGAGCCACCAGGCCGTCGCCACCCCGGCGACGATGGCCACGCTCAGCGGCCGGATGATGCCGAACGGGTTGACCACGCCGATCATGTTGAGGACCAGCGCATCGCGCGTCGCGGCATGGACCGGCGGGACGAGGAGCCTGGTCGACAGCCAGAGGACCAGCACGGTGAGGCCCGCGCCGACCACCACCGGCCCGGCGCGCCGGCGCAGGGCGAGCAGGGCGACCAGCAGCACCATGAGCCCCATGCCGCCCTCGTGCGAGAAGGCGAGGGCGAGCATGAGCAGGACGGCGGGAAGGGCGGCCGGCGCCCGGCTGACGCAGACAAATGCGAAGAGCGGCCAGAACACCGCATGGGTCACCAGCGTCTCGGAGGGGAAGAACACCGAGGCCGGCAGCACGACGATGGTCGACAGGGAGCAGAACAGCAGGATGCGCCGGTTGCCGGCGATCGCCCAGGTGGCGAGGAGGCCGGCGAGCGGCAGCAGGCCGAAGATCAGCCCGTAGAGGCGGATCGCGCCGGCCGGGTCGCCCACCCGCGCCCAGAGGAAGGGCGGCACCATGGTGACGAGGAAGGCGGCGGCGCGCGTCGGGATATTGACGAAATGCGCCCCCCAGGGGTCACCCGTCAGGAAGGCGAAGGCGAAGAAACCGCCATCGGCGAAGATCTGCACGTCGGTGGCGAGATAGCCTGCGAGGATGGCGAGCGAGACGACGAGCGCGATCCACGGCGCGGCGCGCAGCAGCGGCGACCGGACCGGCGCGTTGATGTCGACCGCGAGGTCGGTTGCCCCGCCCTCGGGCGGCGCGGCGGGGCTGTGATGGTTCATGGCGCTGGGGCGCATCCCTCGGACAGGCGGGCAGGGCGGAGCGGTGTTCCTAACAGCTTGCCGCTTCCGGCCAAAGCGCGCCGTGGCAGAGGCTGGGGCAGGGCCTGCGCCCGCCCCCTGCGTCACTCGCGCACTTCACATTCCAGAAGTGCTATGCGACACGCCCCGGCGTCAGCGATCTCGCGTTCAGGACCATCGACCATGACCAGGCTCTTCCAGTTCGGGCTCGACCACCCGGCCTATCCCGTCCGCGTCCTCAACGAGCGCGAGGCCCGCGCCGGCGCCGGCCTTCTCCTGCTGCTCGCCGGCACCGCCTTCCTGCAGGCCTGGTATCTCGGCGACTTCACCCTGACGCGCATCACCGTGGTCGCCTTCTTCATCGACTTCACCATCCGCGTCCTGATCAATCCCGCCTATGCTCCGAGCCTCGTCCTCGGCCGCATCTTCGTCCGCCACCAGAAGCCGGACTATGTCGGCGCGCCGCAGAAGCGCTTCGCCTGGAGCATCGGCCTCGCCATGGCGGTGCTGATGATGGGGCTGGTCGTCTATGCCGACATGCGCGGGCCGCTCATCCTCCTCGTCTGCCTGCTCTGCATCACCTTCCTCTTCTGCGAGGCGGCCTTCGGCATCTGCATCGGCTGCTCGATCTACAACCTGTTCAACCGCGAGAAGGCGCAGCTCTGCCCCGGCGGCGCCTGCGAGATCCACCGGCCCGAGGAGGTCCAGCGCCTCGTCCCCGCCCAGCTGGCGGTGCTCGCCGCCGCCCTGCTGGTCATCGGCCTTGTCGCCTGGCAGATGCCGGCCTCGCAGGCGCGGGGGATGCGCGCCGCCACCGCCGCGGCCGAGGCCGAACGCTGCCGCGTCCCGGCCTTCGCCGTGGCGATCGGGCACGAGGAGCGGTGGAAGCGGCATAACGGGTGTTAGAGGGAGGGGCACTCCGCCGTCATTGACTAACGCCCCCATTATTCGTCTCTCCCCGTCGAACCACGACGGATGCCGAACCGATGTCCCCGACTACTTGCTGATTGAATTTCGCGCCGCGCGTGCCTGAAGCAGCCCCCTAATTGACCGGACACGGCCTCCCACTTCCGTAAGAGGTAGGAGTAATGTCGTGTCTATGACTG
>JAIEPJ010000160.1 GCA_019749835.1 Phreatobacter sp.
AGAGCTTCCTGCGCCATGCCCTGCGCGACGGCTTCTTCCATGCCGACATGCACCAGGGCAATCTCTTCGCCGACCGGGCCGGCAATCTCGTCGCCGTCGACTTCGGCATCATGGGCCGCATCGGCCCGAAGGAACGGCGCTTCCTCGCCGAAATCCTGCTCGGCTTCATCACCAAGCAGTATCGCCGCGTCGCCGAGGTCCATTTCGAAGCCGGCTACGTGCCGGCGCACCATTCCGTCGACGAATTCGCCCAGGCCATCCGCGCCATCGGCGAGCCGATCCATTCGCGCACCGCCGACCAGATCTCCATGGCGAAGCTTCTCTCGCTGCTCTTCGAGGTGACGGCCATCTTCGACATGAAGACGCGGACCGAGCTCATCCTGCTGCAGAAGACCATGGTCGTGGTGGAGGGCGTCGCCCGGGCGCTCGACCCCCGCCTCGACATCTGGACGAGTTCGGAGCCGGTGGTGCGGGAATGGATCACCCGCAATCTCGGTCCCGTCGGCCGCATCGAGGAGGTCGGCGCCGGCGCCCGGCTCGTCGGCCGTGTCATCGGCGAGGCCCCCGCCCTCCTCGGCCGCGCCGCCATGCTCTCCGAGCGCATCGACGAGATGACCCGGGACGGCTTCGTCCTCGCCCCGGAATCGCTGAAGGGGATCGGCGAGGCCGAGGCCCGCCGCAACCGCTCCTCCACCGTGGCGCTGTGGGTCATCGCCGCGCTGCTGGCGGCCCATCTGATCTGGGGTTAGGCGAGGGACGGGAGTTCGCCTGAGTGCCCGAATGGGGATCCGTCGCGGATCAGCCCGCGAAATAGCGGTCGATGATCCGCCGGTAGATGGCGGTGAGCGCCACGAGATCGGCCACCGGCACCCGCTCGTCCACCGCATGCATGGTCTGGCCGACCAGGCCGAACTCGATGACCGGGCAATAGTCCTTGATGAACCGCGCATCCGACGTACCGCCGGAGGTGGAGAGCTCCGGCTGTCGTCCCGTCACCGCGGCGATCGTGTCGGCGACCATGGCGACGAAGGGTCCGGGCCTGGTGATGAAGCTCTGCGAATTGCCCCGCGCATAGGTGACGGCGGGAACGATCCCGGACCGCGCTTCAGCCGCGACGATACCCTCGATCCAGGCCTTCAGCCCATCCAGACCATGTTCGTCGTTGAAGCGGATGTTGAACCGCGCCTCGGCCTTCTGCGGAATGACATTGGTCGCGCCATTGCCGACGTCAATCGAGGTGATCTCCAGGTTGGACGGCTGGAAATGGGCGTTGCCGGCATCGAGCGGCCGGGCCGTCAGCCGGCTCAGGATGGCGAGCAGCACCGGGATGGGATTGGCGGCGCGATCGGGATAGGCGACATGGCCCTGCCGGCCCTCGACCGTGACGATGGCGGAGAGCGAACCGCGCCGGCCGATCTTGATCATGTCGCCGAGAGCCTGCGGATTGCTCGGCTCGCCGACGATACAATGGTCGAAACGCTCGCCGCGGGCATGGGCCCAGTCGAGGAGCTTCACCGTGCCGTTGACGGAGGGCCCCTCCTCGTCACCGGTGATGAGGAAGCCGATGGAGCCCTTGGGCCGGCCGCCATTCGCGGCGAGATGGTCGAGCGCGGCGGCAAGGAAACAGGCGATGCCGCCCTTCATGTCCACCGTGCCGCGGCCGTAGAGCTGTCCGTCGGCGATGGCGCCGGCAAAGGGCCCGTGGCGCCACTGACCGGCATCGCCGGGCGGCACGACATCGGTATGGCCGGCGAAGAGCAGATAGGGCGCACCGGTGCCGATCCGCGCATAGAGGTTCTCGACATCCGGCGTGCCGGGCTCGGAAAAGGTCACGCGCGCGACGTCGAAGCCCGCCGGCCGCAGCACCGCCTCGAGGGCGGCGAGGGCGCCGCCCTCGGTGGGCGTGACGGACGGACACTGGACGAGCGCGCGCGTCAGCGCGACCGGATCGGCACTCATGCTAGGGCAGTCTCATGTCGGCTCGGCCGTCAGGGGATCGGGGCCGTAGCGGTTCGGGCCGCGGGTGCCCTGGAAAAAGCCGAGATCGATCAGCACCCAGAGGCCGGCCACTGCGAGGACGAGCGAGAAGAGGATCGACAGGAGGCTCGGCCCGCCGAACTCGATCGGCATGATCATGGTCTTCAGCTGGAAGGCGATGTTGAGCGCCATCAGCGCCTGGACAAAGGTCTGCGGATAGTCGCGGTCGTTGGAACGCTTGACCATCAGGAAATAGGTCGGGAGCGTCATGGCGAGGCCCACGAGGCCGGTGAGGATCGCCGCGCCCCAGATGCCGGACACCGACCAGCCGATGAGACCGGCGATGAAACCGAGAACGATATTGGCGACGATCAGGAGAACCATCCCGATCCAGAACTCCTTGCGTCCGATCCGGACGTCGCCGTTCAGATAAAGCTTTTGAAAATCCATGAGGCGTCTCTGTGATCCACGGCCCGGCCGAGACTGGCGGGCGATGGCGGCAAGGTCAACGCCCAAGGTTTCAGCGTGGTGTCATGCAAGGGGATCCGGCCCGTAACGATTGGGCCCCTCCTGGCCGCGGATCATGCCGAGATCGATGACCAGCGCGATCAGGGCGACCAGCACCCACAGGCCCAGCACCGAGAGAACCGGCCCCACCGGGCCGGTCGAATCGAGATAGCCCTGCACCTGCAGCAGGCTGACGAGGAAGGCCGGCAGGAAGAGAAAGAGCAGGTAGAAGTCGGAATGGCCGCGGTCATGGGCGCGCTTGATGGCCAGCGCCAGCGAGGGATAGAGGAAGGCGAGGCCGACCACCGCCGCCGCCGGATGGCCGCCGAAACCCATGGCGAGGCGATCGCCGATGAAGGCGAAGACATTGAGCACCACTGCCGCGACCCAGAACGGCAGCCGCGGGATGCGGCCCTGGAAATCCAGGAGCAGATAGGACCAGACAGCAGGCGCCAGCCAGACCTGGCGGTCGCTCCAGTCGATCCGGGCCATGGCGGGAGCCTCGCCCTGCCCTCAGTCCCGCAGCAACTCGTTGATGCCGGTCTTCGACCGCGTCTTCTCGTCGACGGTCTTCATGATCACGGCGCAATAGGTCGACGGGCCCCAGTTCTCGCCCGGCAGCGCCTTGCCCGGCAGCGAGCCGGAGACGACCACGGAATAGGGCGGCACGCGGCCGATATGGATCTCGCCGGTCTGGCGATCGACGATCTTGGTGGAGGCGGAGAGGAACACACCCATGGAGATGACGGAGCCCTCGCCGACGACGACGCCCTCGACCACTTCGGACCGGGCGCCGATGAAGCAATTGTCCTCGATGATGGTGGGGTTCGCCTGCAGCGGCTCCAGCACGCCGCCGATGCCGACGCCGCCCGACAGGTGAACGTTCTTGCCGATCTGGGCACAGGAGCCGACGGTGGCCCAGGTGTCGACCATCGTGCCCTCGTCCACATAGGCGCCGAGATTGACGAAGGAGGGCATCAGCACGACGTTCCTGGCGATGAAGGCCGAGCGGCGCACGACGCAGTTCGGCACGGCACGGAAGCCGGCCCGGCCGAATTCGGCGGCGCCCCAGCCATCGAACTTCGACGGCACCTTGTCCCACCAGGACGAGCCGCCCGGACCGCCGGCGATCGTCGTCATGTCGTTGAGGCGGAAGGACAGCAGCACCGCCTTCTTCAGCCACTGGTGGACGACCCAGGTACCCGTCTCCTTCGAGGCGACGCGCAGGGTGCCGGCATCGAGGAGGTTGAGCGCGGTCTCGACGGCCTCGCGCACCTCGCCCCGCGTTGCCGCGCTGATATTGGCGCGATCCTCGAAGGCGGCTTCGATGACGGACTGGAGCTGGGCGTGGGACATGGGCGCGTTCCGCATGACGACGGGAGGGGTCGCGCCTTGTCCCCGTGCCGCCCGGTCCTGTCAAGCGACGCTCCCGCCGCAGCCGCGATCCGCATGGCAGGGGGGCATGGCGCCCCCCCGGTCCTATCCTGTATGGAGTACGGCGAAGCGGGCCGATGACGAGTGCGGCGACCGCAGTGAGCGAGACATCCTTGTACCTCGAGATAGCGATCATCCTGGTCCTCACGCTGGTCAACGGCGTGCTGGCCATGTCGGAACTGGCGGTCGTCTCGTCGCGGCCCGCGCGTCTCAGGGTCTTCAGCGAACAGGGCAGCAAGGGCGCCGCGACGGCGCTGCGGCTCGCCGAACATCCCGGCCGCTTCCTCTCGACGGTGCAGATCGGCATCACCCTGGTCGGTGTCCTCTCCGGCGCCTTTTCAGGCGCGACCCTCGGCGTGCGCGCCGCGGCGGGCCTGCAGGGCCTCGGCGTTCCCGCCGCCCCCGCCGAATGGCTCGGCGTCGTCGCCGTCGTCGTGATGATCACGTATCTGTCGCTGATCATCGGCGAACTGGTCCCCAAGCAGATCGCCCTGCGCAATCCCGAGCGCGTCGCCATCATGGTCGCCCCGGCCATGGCGCTGCTGTCGCGGGTGGCGGCCCCCCTCGTCTGGCTGCTCGACAGGTCCGGCAGGCTCGTACTCACCCTGCTCGGCCAGAAGGCCGATAGCGGCGAGAAGGTCACCGAGGAAGAGGTGAAGACCATCATCGCCGAGGCGGAGACCGCCGGCGTCATCGCCCCGGCCGAGGGCGAGATGATCGCCGGCGTCATGCGCCTCGCCGATCGCAATGCCAGCGCCCTCATGACCCCCCGCCGCGAGGTCGAGACGGTCAACCTCGCCGACCCGCCGGAGGCGATCCGCGAGCGCCTGCGGTCCACCCGCCGCTCGCGCCTGCCGGTGCAGGACGGCGACGCCGATTCCATCATCGGCATCGTGCTGGTGAAGGACCTGATCGAAGCCTATGTCGGCCGTCAGCGGCCGGACATCGCCGGCCTCGTCCTGGAGGCGCCGGTCGTCCTCGACCGCACGCCGGCGCTCGATGTGCTGCGCATCCTGCGCGCCTCCAGCGCCCATATGACGCTGGTCTTCGACGAATACGGCCATTTCGAAGGGATCATCACCGCCACCGACGTGCTGGAAGCCATTGTCGGCGCCCTGCCCGACGAGCATGACGAGGAGCCCGCGGTCGTCACCCGCGCCGATGGCTCGCTGCTCATCGCCGGCTGGATGGCGGCGGATGAATTCGCCATGCAGCTCGGCGTTCCGGTCGACCGCGACGCCGATTTCCAGACCGTCGCCGGCTTCGTCCTGCATGAGATGCAACGGTTGCCGGGCGTCGGCGAGAGCTTCGACAAGGCCGGTTGGCGCTTCGAGGTCATGGACCTCGACGGGCGGCGGATCGACAAGATTCTCGCAACGCGCATATCCTGACCGGCAAGGTGAGCTTGCAGCTTTGCAAGAATCGCCTTGCCCCTCTCGCAGGGCCGGGCATCAGGCTGCATCTCTGAGGGCGACAGGCGGCCGACCATCGCCGCCGCAGCAGGAGACAAGCCATGACAACCGCAGCCGCGCTCGTGCCCTCCGAGCCCCATCCCGATCCGGTCCCCGCCGGGACCCGCATCGGCCATGTCCATCTCAAGGTCGCCGACCTCGACCGCGCCCTCGCCTTCTATCGCGACGTGCTCGGCTTCAGCCTGATGCAGCGCTATGGCGACCAGGCGGCCTTCATCGCGGCCGGCGGCTATCACCACCATATCGGCCTCAACACCTGGGAGAGCCGCGGCGGCCGCCCGCCAGCCCCCGGCACGACCGGCCTCTACCACACCGCCATCCTCTATCCCGACCGCGCCGGGCTGGCCGATGCGCTGCGCCGCCTTGTCGAAGCCGGTATCCGCCTCGACGGCGCCAGCGACCACGGCGTCTCCGAGGCGCTCTATCTCTCCGACCCGGACGGCAACGGCGTCGAGCTCTATCGCGACCGGCCCGAGGCCGAATGGCCGCGCAATGCCGATGGCACCCTCGCAATGGTGACCAAACGCCTTGACCTGCAGGCGCTGCTGGCCGAGGCGCCGCCGCGCCGCTGAGGAGCCGGGTGGACAGGCTTCACGGCTTGAAGCGGCAAGGCCCCACCCGCACCCTCCCCGCTGCGCGGGGAGGGGACCACGGCCCCGCACTCCGTCTCAGCGGTCGTGCCTGGCGCCACCGTCGAGAACCACGTGAAGGGTGAAAGTCCCCCTCTCCGCGCAGAGCGCGGGGAGGTTGCGGGTGGGGCTCTTCCAGGCTCCTCACCCGTCGAGGCGGATGAGCCGCTTGCCGCGGTTGTCGCCGCGATAGAGCGAGGCGATGGCGTCGGGCGCCGCGGCGAGCCCCTCGAGAATGTCCTCGGCATAGCGGAGCTGGCCTGAGCGGATCCAGCCCGCCAGCCGCGCCAGCGCCTCGCCATAGCGATGGGCATAGTCGAAGGCGAGCACGCCCTGCATCCGGGCGCGCTTGACGAGGAGGTGCCGCTCGGGGCGCGGCCCGGTCGGCCAGGGATCCCAGGACGAAACGGACGCCGTGCCGCAGATGACGACGCGGGCGCCCATGGCGAGATTCGGCAGCACCGCGTCGGAGATCGGTCCCGACGTGTTGTCGAAATAGACGTGGACGCCATCAGGACAGGCCTTGGCCACCGCCCCGGCCATGTCGTTCACCGCCTTGTAGTCGATGGCCGCGTCATAGCCGAAATCCTCGACGCATTGCCGCACCTTGTCCGGCCCGCCGGCGATGCCGACCGTGCGGCAGCCCATGATCCTGGCGATCTGCCCCACTGCAGAGCCGACCGAGCCGCTCGCCGTCGACACCACCACCGTGTCGCCGGGCTTCGGCTGCCCGATATCGAGCAGGCCGAAATAGGCGGTGATGCCGTTGAGCCCCAAGACGCCGAGGGAGGTCGAGAGCGGCAGGTCCGTCTCGGTCACCTTGCGGGTGACGGCCGCGGCCGGGACCACGGCCATCTCCTGCCAGCCGAACAGTCCCGTCACCTTGTCTCCGGGGGCATAGCCCGGATGCTCCGACGCCACCACCTCGCCGGAAGCGAAGGAGCGCATGACCTCGCCGATGCCGACCGGCTGGGCATAGTTGGCCACCGCCGAGACCCAGCCGCGCATGGCCGGCTCGACCGAGAGGAACTGGTTGCGGACCAGAATCTCGCCGGGCTTCAGCGCCGGCGGCTCATAGGCCTCGATGCGAAAGTGCTCGGCCTGCGGGATGCCCTCGGGTCGGGCGGCGAGGACGACACGGCGGGAGGTGGGCATGGGCGGGCTCGCAGATGAGGGAGGGGAAGAGAAGCACGGCGGGGCCGGCGCCGCATCTCCGCCTTTGGAGATGGAACGCGCCGCTTGACGGGAAGAGGAGAACAGAACAAAATGGCAACATCAGTGCCGTGCCTGCCTGTTCCAGCCGAGGGGCGCACGTGACAGCAGCCAAGGAA
>JAIEPJ010000089.1 GCA_019749835.1 Phreatobacter sp.
ATTCGCCCGGCCTGTCGAAATGGCTCCCGCTCGCCCGTCATTGGCATGGGAGGCCGCATCTCGCGCCTCCCTGACCCGCGAGGAGCACAAGATGTTCAATCGACTGAAATGCGCGCTTGCTGCCGGCCTGCTGGCTGGCGCGGCGACCGTGGCTGTGGCGCAGGATGGTTTCGGCGACCGCAGCCAGCTCGAGAGCCTGTCCGGCGTCTATGCCAGTTCCGCCCCCGAAGCCTGGTACGGCGGCTACGGGACACGCCGCTTCACGTTCGATCGTGGCCAGTGGGGCCTCACCTTCACCCATGCCCTGGACGCGACGATGCAGAACCGCACGTTCCAGTTCCGGACCGAAGGACCCTATCGCGTCGGCGCCGCCTCTGGTGCCGTCCCCGGCGCCTTCGAAGCGATCTTCTTCGAGGACGTGAAATTCGTCACGCTGCTGACGGCGGATGCGGCGATCGTCAACGCCTTCGGCTTTGCCAATTGCGGCTTGAAGCTGAATGTCGAGGTCGACATTTCGAAAACCGGCTGTGCCGGCTGGAAGCCGGTGTCGGAATGCCGCGAGGACCATGATCTGCTCGCCATCAGCAGGGCGGGACTTCATTTCGGGGTTCGTCCGCGCGATAACAACATGTGCACGGCGGACAGGCGACCGGTCGCGCTGCTCCAGCCCGTCGTTCGGCAGTGAGGGCCTGGCCATGCAGTTCGCGATCCTCAACTACGTCAAGCCGCACAATTTTGCTGATCAGATGCCGGAGAACGACCCCGATGGGCCTGCCTGGGGGGCCTATACCAAGGCTCTGATCCAGGCCGGTGTGATGGTCGGCGGTGCCGCCCTCAAGCCCTCGCATGCCGCTACGACCCTTCGCGTGACGGATGGCCGCCGTGATCTCCACGATGGTCCCTATGCCGAGACCAAGGAGCAACTCGGCGGCTTCTACATCATCGAGGTTCCCGACCTCGACGCAGCGCTCGAATGGGCGGCCCGCAACCCGGCGGCCGCGACCGGCGCGGTCGAGGTGCGGCCCATCATGCAGCCCTGACCCGATGACGGACGACGCGGCCAGCGTGACGACCGAGAGAATCGCCCGTCTCAGCTACGGGAAGCTCGTCGCCATGCTGGCCGTTCGCTCGCGGGACCTGTCCGCGGCGGAGGACGCGCTGGGCGGGGCGCTGCTGCGCGCCATCAGCGAGTGGCCGCGCCTCGGTGTTCCCACAAACCCGGAGGCCTGGCTCGTCACGGTCGCGCGGCGCATCGACGCCGACCGCTGGCGGAGGGTCGTCACCGCCGCTGAAGGGGCGGGTCGGTGGCTGATGCAGGAGGACGAACGCCTGACGGCTGGCGATTTCGACGTTCCGGATGACCGTCTCCGCCTGATGCTCATCTGTGCCCATCCGGCCATCGATCCGGACATTCACACTGCCTTGATGCTTCAGGTCGTCCTCGGCATTGACGCCAGGCGCATCGGGTCGGCCTTCCTGATCGCCCCGGCAACCATGGGGCAGCGGCTGTCGCGGGCGAAGGCCCGGATCGCCGATTCCGGTCTCAGGTTCGAAATGCCCGACCGTTCCGCCTTGCCGGAGCGCATCGATGCTGTGCTCACGACGATCTACGCGGCCTATACGCTCGGTTGGGATCTTGCCTTCATCGACGCCGACCGGAGCTTCGACCTCGTCGAGGAAGCGCTCTGGCTCGTCCGCCTCGTCGTCGAACTTGCACCTCATGTGGCAGAAGCCCGGGCGCTTCTGGCGCTGCTGCTCTTCGCCGAAGCGCGGCGCGAAGCCCGACGCCACCCGGAAACCGGTGCATTCGTGCCGCTCTCCGATCAGGACACGGCGCGATGGAACAACCGCCTGATGGCCGAGGCCGAGCGCTTGCTGCGGCAGGCGGGGGCTCTCGGGGGGCGAGGGCGCTTCGGCTTCGAAGCGGCGATCCAGGCTGTCCATGCCAGGCGTCGCGACACCGGCAGGACCGACTGGGCGGCCATCGAACATCTTTATCGCGGGCTGCTTTCGGTCTCGCCGACGATCGGGGCCCTCATCGGTCACGCCGTGGCGGTGGCCGAGGTTGCCGGCGCGCGGGCGGCTCTGGCACATCTCGACGCCATTCCCGATTCACGCGTCGCGACGCACCAGCCCTATTGGGTCGCACGCGCCTATCTGCTGGAGCGGGGCGGCGAACCCGGCGGCGCCATCGAGGCCTATGAGCGCGCGATCGGATTGACCGAAGACGCTGCATCGCGTCGCTTCCTGGCCCATCGACAGTCGATGATCCGGGGCTAGCGGAGCGGAATAGGCCTTGATTGCGCATCCTGCGCTACCATTGGTCGATCTTCCCGGGGATGGCGGAGCGGACGAAACCAGGACCTGATGTCCTGCCGTCTCAAACACCGCTTCGCGCCTCGGTCGCAGATGCCCGCCAATGTCGGAGCTTTGGTATCCTGAAGTCGGCTGGTATGGGCCCAAGATGAGACCCACGATCTCGGCTCTCCTGATCCTGTCCGGTGCGGCCTTGGTTGCTTCCGGGTTCGCGTGCGATCTGTCGTTTGCGGGTCTGCCCCATCAGGACCCAACTCCCGCAATGCAGGCGAGATGGCTCGTTCACAAGCACATGGCGGACCGGGTGATGCTGACAGGTGCAACCACGCTGGGTATCGGCGTCCTGTGGAGAGCCGTTCCGTGGGTCACGCGCATGTTGCAAAGGTCGCGCTTGGACAAGTATCTGCCGCAAGGCCGACGGCCGCGTCATCCGCGATACGGATAGAGGCGCCACGAAGGTTGGAAATGCTTCGTGCTTGATGGCGGAGACGGAGGGATTCGAACCCTCGATACCCTTTTGGGGTATGCTCATTTAGCAAACGAGTGCCTTCAGCCGCTCGGCCACGTCTCCGTTAGCGGGCTTCTATGCCCGCGCCGCCGGTGATTTGCAAGGCGGGCGGCATGGCCTTGTGGACAGGGGCGAGCATGCCACCGCTGCGTTTGCCCGACGCGATCGCCTGCTGTCCGTTCCGGGATGGCCCTCTCACAGCACCGCCGCGCCGAAGCCGTCTGCCAGAGGCTCCGCGACGGCGTCGTCCACGGCCTCCTCGCGCAGCCAGGCGCAGAAGGCCGCGACCTGGGGCCTGGCGGCTCCGGCGCGGGAGCGGAAGAGATAATAGCCGTGGGGTCCGTCCACCTGCCGGTCGAAGGGCGCAACGAGGGTACCCGAGCGGATCGCCTCGTTGATCAGCGGCGAGACGCCGAGGGCGACGCCCTGGCCGCTCATGGCGGCCTGGATCATCTGGTCATAGCGCGAGAAGCGCAGCGCGCCGGCCGGCTTGAGGTCGTCGATGCCGAGAGCGGTCATCCAGGTGCCCCAGTCGAACCAGGTGCGGCTGGCGCCGTGATAGTCGAGGTGCAGCAGGGTGTGGTGCCGGAGGTCCTCCGGCCGCAGCAGCGGCGTTGCGGCATCGGCCACCAGCGAGGGATGGCAGACCGGCAGGATGTCCTCGGCAAAGAGCTTTTCGGCATCGGGCGCGGCGCGGTCCGTCTTGGAATAGCGGATGGCGAGGTCGATCTGGCTGCGGTCGAGGTCGAGGATGCGGTCATTGGCGATGATCCTGACGTCGATATGGGGGTGCAGGCGGGTAAAGCGCTTCAGGCGGGGAATCAGCCACAGCGAGGCGAAGCCGGTGACCGTGGTCACCGCGAGCTGGTTGTCGGTGCCGCGGGCGCGCATCTGGTTGATGGCGCCCTGCAGGCGGTCAAGCACGTCCACCGCGATGCGCTGGAAGGCGCGGCCGTCCTCGGTGAGGGCCAGGGTGCGGTGGCGGCGCTCGAAGAGGGTGACGCCGAGATGCTCCTCCAGCGTCTTGATCTGGCGGCTCACGGCGGACTGGGTGAGGGCGAGTTCGTCGGCTGCACGGGTGAAGGAGAGGGTTCGGGCGGCAGCTTCGAAACCCTGGACGAAGCCCAGCGGGGGAAGATCATAGCGTTTGCGTGCCATGAGCAGAAATCATCCTGTGCGTGAGATTTGATCGTTTGTGCGATGCAGGAAGGGCCAGCAGATTAGTCGAAGATCGGTGTCGATGTCGTGTCGTCCAACCGTCTTTCGCATGCCTTTCACTCATCCAACGAGGCCGCCATGGTCTGTCTCGACCGATCCGTTCGCGTCGCCCTCGTGCGGGGAGGTATCATCCGCCTGCCCGAGGCCGAGGGCTCCCGCATCCGCGCCCTCGCCGGAGCCCTTTGGATCACGCTGCAGGACGATCCCCGCGACATGTTGGTCGTGGCAGGGGAGGCCTTCGTCGTCGACCGCGGCGGGCTGACGCTGGTCTGCGCCATTGCCGGGCCGGCGACGCTGCAGATCGAGGCGGCGCCCGCGCCGGTCGGGGAAAGTCCCGTGCCCGCCAGCCGGGCGGCCTGAGCCATGGGCGTGGCCGACCATGTGGCGATCACCGCCGGGCTCCTGACACTCCGCACGCTCGGCGCTGCGGAGGCGCCGCTCCTCGTCGCCCATATCGCGGCCCTGGCGCCGGCCTCCCGACACAGCCGCTTCCTCGGCGGGGTCAATCGCATCACCGAGGCCGAGGCGCTGCGTCTTATCGCTGGCCCCGGCGTGTTCGCGCTGGCCGGGTTGGTCGAGACCGGCGGCGAGATGATGATGGTGGGTGAGGCGGTGTGTGCCTTCGGCAGCGATGGCCGCGCCGAATTCGCGCTGTCGGTGGCCGATGCCTGGCAGGGACAGGGCATCGGCCGGGCGCTGGTCGCGAGCCTTGCCCGCCGTGCCGTGCCGCGGGCTCGCTTTCTCCACGGCGAGGTGCTCCAGGGCAACCGACGCATGCTGGCGCTGGCGGAGCGTACCGGCTTCTCCGCGGGGTTCTCGCGCAATGATCCCCGTCTTGTCGCGCTGTCGCGACCGCTCGGAGCCGCCGTCGCCACGGGTTACGCGCTGCACCAGGTGGCATGATGCTCCCCGCTTGACAGCGTTGCTCCGCCGCCTTAACGCTTAACTCTATGGTTAAGCATCAGGCGTTGCCGCTCAATCGCACCTTCCAGGCTCTTGCCGATCCGACGCGGCGTGCGCTGCTGGCCCAACTCGCCTCCACCGACGAGATGTCGGTCAGCGATCTCGCCCGGCCCTTCGCCATGTCGCTGCCGGCGGTCATGAAGCATCTCGACGTGCTGGCGGACGCCGACCTCGTCACCCGCACCAAGGCGGGGCGGACCGTGCTCTGCCGGCTGAACGCCGCTCCGATGGAGGAGGCGGTGAACTGGCTCACCCACTACCAGATCTTCTGGACCGGCCGGCTTGATCGGCTGCAAGCCTTCCTGGAGGAAGAGACATGTCCGCCCAGTCCCGGCCCATCCACAGCGACGGCGGAGCCGCCATCGCCACCGCCAAGCCGAGCCTCACTCTCCGGCGCTGGTTCAACGCCGCGCCCGCCCGTGTCTACGCGGCGTGGACGGACCCCGAAAAACTAGCGCAATGGTGGGGGCCGGGCACGCCGGAGGACATGATCGTCGCCGACATGGACGTGAGGGTGGGCGGTGATTTCCACATCGGCTTCGCCTATGCCGGCGAGCGCCATGATGTCCAAGGCACCTATCTGGAGGTGGTCCCGGGCGAGACGCTGGTCTTTTCCTGGTGCTGGAAGTCGACGCCGGAGCGGGTGTCGCGGGTGACCGTCCGCTGCCGGCCCGACGGCGAGGGCTGCATGCTCACCCTCATCCACGAACAATTCTTCGACGAGGCGGCCCGCCTCAGCCATACGCGTGGCTGGACCGCCTCGCTCAACAAGCTCGAAGCCTATTTCTCAAGGGAGCGCTGACCCATGGACAAGCCGATGGCGGGCCGGATGCGCCTCTACTACGACTGCACGATGATGCCGCGGAAGGCCTGTTTCGTCGCCCGGCACATCGATGCCCCGGTCGACTTCGTCCGGGTCCATCTGGGCAAGGGTGAGAATCGCGCGCCGGCCTTCCGGGCGCTCAATCCCAATGGCAAGGTGCCCGTGCTGGTCGACGGCGACGTGACCCTGTGGGAATCCGACGCGATCATGGTCCATCTCGCGAACCGCGTCGGGTCGGACATCTGGCCGGCCGCTCCGCTCGACCAGGTCGAGGTGCTGCGCTGGCTGAGCTGGGCGGCACACGAGTTCAATCCGCAGGCCGGCACACTCTATTTCGAACACGTGATCCGGAGCGATTTCGGCTTGGGCCCGGTCGACGATACCGTCGAAGCCGCGGCGCAGAAGCGTGTCCGCAAGGGCCTGGCTGTGCTGGAGGCCCATCTCGCCGGCCGTGACATGCTGGTTGGCTCCGGCCTGACCGTGGCCGACGTCGCCGTGGCCATTACCTTTCCCTACGCAGACAGGGCGGGGATACCGCTGGCGGAGTTCCCGGCAGTGAGGCGCTGGCATGACCGCCTGTCGCTAATCGATGCCTGGCTGGCGCCATTCCCGCAGGTCCCTGCCTCGGCGGCCTGATCGCATGCCCGAGCCAGGGAGTGGCTCTGCCGCGGCCCTCCAGAGGACATCTCTTTCCGAAGGGGGGCCGTGGCCTTCTCTCCATTCAACCGGAGCGCGAGCCGGTTGTGGCGGGCACATAGGACCTGATTCCTCTCGTTCCTGCCGTTTTTCTGACGGACAGGCCCGAGCGGAAGCGTCACCCGCCGTAGCGGGTGCCGGCCTCCTCGGCGAAGGCGAATTCGCCGATGAGGCGGACGCCGCCGAGCCAGATCGCACTGATCTCGCCGTCGGCATCCCGCATCCGCGTGGCGGCCTCGCCGGCCTGGCTGAAGCCCGGCGCGCGGGTGATCAGCCCGGCGTCGAGACCGGTGACGGTGATCTCGCTGACCTCGGCGAGCGGCGGGTTGAGCACCGGCGGCGAGGCGAGGACCTTGTCGCCGACGGGCACGAGATCGACGGCGCCCCAGAGCGTCCACCAGCGGCCGGCCCAGTCGGCGACTTCATCGTTCGGCGCGCCGCCTTTCTCGAAGGCCTTGAGGATATGGGCGATGCCGTCGACGAAGGCCTGGGCCGGGCCGTCAATGGCGTTGGTCAGGACAGAGATGGCGAGATCCTGGCCGGGGAAGACCGCCGTGCGCGACAGCGTGCCGGCGAAGGAGCCGGAATGCCCGAACCAGTCCCAGCCGGCCAGCGAGCCAGAGATCGTGCCGAGGCCGTAATAGCGCTCCAGCGTCGATTCGCCGTCGCGCCAGTGGCGTCGCGTCATGTCGCGGCGGGCGGCGGCGGAGAGCAGCGCCGCAGGCGACGCGGGGGCGAGCTGGGAGAAGAATCGCGCGAGATCGGCGGCGTTCCCTGTTCAGGCCCCCGACGACACGAGCTACGACCGCTACGACCGGTTTGCCGAGACC